>DATJRF010000267.1:0-3766 GCA_035505015.1 Verrucomicrobiia bacterium
CGCCGTCTCGATCCGCCGGCCGCTCTGCAGCTGCAGCCCGCCGTCGTCGGCGAGCGCGACGCCGTCGCCCGTGAGCACCTCGATGCCGCGGCGTTCGAGCACGCGCCGCGAATACTCGCCCATCTTCGGCGGCAGGCCCGCGAGCAGCGACGGGCCGGCCTCGACCAAGACGATCTTGACGCCGTGCGCGCGCACGTTCGGATAGTAGCGCAGAACGCTGCGGAACAGCTCTTCGATCTCGCCGGCGGCTTCGACGCCGGTAAAGCCGCCGCCGACGACCGCGATGGTGAGCAAGCGATCGCGGTAGGCCTCGTCCCGCACCGTGTCGGCAAGCTCCAGCAGCCAAATCAGGCGGTTGCGCAGCCGCTCCGCATCTTCGAGCGACTTGAGCGCGAAGACGCGATCGGCCACGCCGGGAAGGCCGAACGTCGAGGTCGTCGACCCGAGCGCCAGCACGAGGTGGTCGTATTCGAGCGTATCGCTCTGCCCGGAGAGCACGTGCCGGTACTCTAGGCGCTTGTGCCGCGGGTCGACGTGAGAGACGTCGCTGAGAATGAAGCTCGTCCTGCGCAGCTGCGCGCGGATGGGGGTGACGACGTGGCGTACCTCGAGTTCGCCGGAGGTGACCTCGGGGAGCATCGGCGTGAAGAGCGAGAAGTTCTCCCGGCTCAGCAGCACGACGCGCGCTTCCTGCGGACGGAGCAGGCGCTCGAGGCGCTGCGCGACGGAAATCCCGGCGAATCCGCCGCCGAGGATCGCGATGACGGGAACGGCCACGGCTCGCGGTTGAAGAGAGCGGGGTGGAAAACCTCCCCCAACGCGAGCCGGACCGCCGCAAGGCCGGCGGAATCGGCGCCCTCGTCGCGGCGGCCCTCGCCTTCCTCGCAAAGTTCAAGGTAGCGCTGCTGCTCGGTTTCAAGCTGCTGGCGCCGGCTTGGACCTTCGTGCTCTCGCTTTGGCTCTACGTCTTGGTCTTCGGCTGGCGTTTTGCGGTCGTGATCATGCTGCTGCTCCTCGCCCACGAGCTAGGCCACTACGCCGCCTTTCGCGCCTACGGCCTGCCGGTGCGCCTGCCCGCCTTCGTTCCGTTCCTGGGCGCCTTCACGGCGGGTGCGCCGCCCGACGATCTGGAGCACGACGCGTACATCGCGCTGGCCGGACCGCTCACCGGGCTCGCGCTTGCGGCGGCCTGCTACGGCATCGCCGTCGAGACCGGCGAGCGCTTCTGGTACGCCTGCGCCGACGTTGGGGCTTTTCTCAACCTCTTCAACATGATCCCGATGCCGCCGTTCGACGGCGGCCGCGTGATCGCCGCACTCCAGCCGGCGCTCTGGTTCGCCGGATTCGCGCTCTTCGTCGTTGCCGCCGTGTACCTGCACATCCCCCTGCTCTTCGTAGCGATCATCGCACTACTCGGGCTGCCCGCAATGCTGGCGGCGATGAGAGGGCACGTCGACCCGCGCGCCGCACGAATGACCAATGCAGCGCGCATTCGCGTGGGCGTGTGGTACCTCGGGACGCTCTTCGGATTGTTCTACGTCATGATGCTCTCGCACGGCGTCGCCTCGCCGCGTGCGGCCAGCGTGAACTGGTGAGCGACGAGCGGCCGCCCGACTTCGCGATGGCCCGCGCGGTCGAGATCCTCGCCGGTATCTACGAGCGGCAGCGGCGCATCGCCGAGGCTCCTCCGCCGCCGCTGGATAAGGTCGTGACGATCTTCAACGAGACGATCGCGCTCGACGTCACGAAGACGACGCGCAAAGGCGTCGAGCAGGCACTCGGCATCGCCTTCGCCTATCCCGTCGGCGGCTGGCATACCTACTGCGTCCGCAGCGCCGAGAACGCCGCGCGAGAGTTCGTGAGCCTCTTCTACAGCCACGGAGAGCTCGTCTCGGCGGAGCTTTACTGGCCGAAAGTCGAGCGCGCGCCCGCGCTCGAGCCGCGCCCGCTGCGCTTTCGGTTCGTCCCGGGCGAGATCACGCTCGGCATGCAGCTCGCCGCGCTGCCGGAGGGGTTCACGCGGATCCCCGTCCCTCCCGAGCTCGGCTCGTACGCCGATATCTTCGAGGCGCGCTATCCCGGCGGCGTCTCGTACGCGATGGGGAACAAGGGCGTCATCGAGCGCCTGGCGCTTTACGCCTTGCGCGAGCGCGCCTCACCGACGGCGAAGGGTTGACGCCCCGCGGCCTTGCCCTCGCGATCGCGCTCGCGTGCATCGCCGGCGCGCTGCTCTTCGCGCGGCCGGCCTCGACGCCGGGGCCGGTCATGCGCGACTTCGAAGCGTACTGGGCCGCGGGCAGCGCGTGGGATCGCGGCGCCGATCCCTATTCGCGTGCGATTTGGCCGGCGGAACGCGGCGTGCCCGGCGTCGATGCGAGCCGCGACGAGGTGCTGCCGTTCGTCGGCCCGCCTGCGACGCTGCTGCTCTGGAGCGCGCTCGCGCGCCTGCCCTACGCGCTCGCGGCCTCCCTGTGGTGGTTCGTGCTGGCCTGCGCGCTGTTCGCGCTGATCCTGCTGGTCGCCGCCGCTGCGAAGGCGGCCGGTGCCTTCGGCACCGTCGCCGCGGTCGCACTCGCGATCGCGTTCGGCCCGGTGACGAGCGATCTCGCGCTCGGGCAAGTCGCACTGCTCGCGCTGCTGGGCGCCACGGCCGTCGCAAGCCTTTCGAGCACGGCGGGAGCGTTTCTCGCTACGCTGCAGCCCAACGTCGCGCTCGGCGCGCTCTCCCAGCTCGGACGCAACCGCGCGACGCTTGCCATGCTCGCCGGCGGCATCGTGGCCTACGCTGCCGGCGCGCTGACGGCGGGCGCCGGCTGGCCGGTGCGCTACCTCGCGCTGCTGGCGGCGCACGGTGCCGCCGAAGGCCTCTCCGCGATTCAACTGAGCCCCGCCGCGATCGCTTACGGCTTCGGCGCCGGCGTCGCGCTGCGCCTCGCCGTGAGCGCCGTCTGCGCCGCCGGCGCGATCGCCGCGGGGATCGCCATCGTGCTCCGCCTGCGCGGGCGGGATCCGTTTGCGGCATTTGCCGGCTGCTCGGCGCTGGTGCCGTTCGTCGCCGGCTTCTTTCACGAACACGATCTGATCGTCGCCTTCCCCGCGGCCGTCTATGCGGCGGTGCGCGCGCGCGGGGCACGGCGCACGATCGCCGCCGCCGGCACGCTGCTGGTTGCGATCGATTGGCTCGGCCTGGCGCAGCGCCCGACCGGTGCCGTGCAGAGCGCGCTGCTCGCCGCGGCCGCACTCGCGGCGTTCGCGGCGCTGGGCGAGCGGAGCGACCTGCGCGCCGTACTTCTTCCCGGCGCACTGGTGGGCGCGATCCTGGCCGGCGCGGTGTGGCTCGCGAGCGCCCATCCGGCACCGATCTGGCCCGACGCGCTCGGAGCCTTTCACGCGCCCCCGAACGCGGACGTCACGACCGTCTGGCACGACGAGACGCTGGCGAGCGGATTGCTCGCCCCCAATGCCGTTTGGGCGCTCCTACGGAGCCTCTCGCTGCTGGGCTGCGCGCTGCTAGTTGCGGCTGTGACGGGCTCCGGCGACGAGCGCGTCTAGCGCGCGCGCGACCTCGCTGAGCTCCTCGACGCGCGTCGCCGCGTCGCGCAGACGCGTCGAGAGCTCGCCGGTGAGCGTATCGATGACGATCACGTCGCCCACGACCTCGGTCGTGAGCTTGCGCAGGTGGCCGATGTCGCCCGGGCTCGGACGATCGCTCGAGATCCGGTCGGCCAGCTCTTCGATGCGCTCGAGCTTCTCGCGCGTCTGCACG
>DATJRF010000268.1:0-10588 GCA_035505015.1 Verrucomicrobiia bacterium
CACGATCGCTGCATCTCGCCCGCGAGCGGCGCCGCGAGCAGCGGCGCGCCCAGCTCGGCGGCGAGCTCGAGCCCGCGCCGCATCGCGCCCTCCTGCGTGAAGAACGCGGCGTCGGCGATCGCGGCGACGCACAGCCCGCGATCGGCCGCCATCTTCTTGACTTGCGCGCGATAGTCGGCATCGTCGCGCGGGAAGTGGCGAACGTCGAGCACGACGCCGTCGAGCGCGAGCGATCCGGCGCAGAGGTCGAGAAATTCGAGCTGCGTGAGCTCGCCGCGCGCGATCGCGCCCGCGAAGGCTCCACTCGTACACGCCAGCTTCATCGGCGAGCGTCGTTCGACCCTGGGATGGAGGCTCTTGCCTGGGCCGGCGCCGAACGGGTCGGGTCATGGATACCCTCACGCTCGGCCACGTCGAGGCGGTCGACCCGGAAGTCTTCGCGGCGATCGCCGGCGAGGAGAACCGCCAGCGGCGCAACCTCGAACTCATCGCCTCCGAAAACTACGCGAGTAAAGCCGTTCGCGAAGCGATGGGTTGCGTGATGACCAACAAGTACGCGGAGGGCTATCCGGGCAAACGCTACTACGGCGGCTGCGAGTGGGTCGACGTCGTCGAGCGCCTTGCGATCGACCGCGTGGGTACGCTCTTCGGTGCGGATCACGCCAACGTTCAGCCGCACAGCGGCGCCCAGGCGAACATGGCGGTCTTCATGGCGCACTTGCAGCCCGGCGATACGGTGCTCGGGATGTCGCTCGCGCACGGCGGCCACCTCACCCACGGCACCAAGGTGAGCTTTTCCGGCAAGCTCTACAACGCGGTCGCGTACGGCGTGCGCAAGGATACCGAGCTGATCGATTTCGACGAGGTGCGGGCGGCCGCGCGCGAGCACCGCCCGAAGATGATCGTCGCGGGCGCTAGCGCCTACCCGCGCACCATGGAGTACGCACCCTTCAGCGAGAGCGCCGACGAAGTCGGCGCGACCCTGCTCGTCGACATGGCGCACATCGCCGGGCTCGTGGCGGTCGGACTGCACCCTTCGCCGGTGCCGCTGTGCGACTTCGTCACCTCGACCACGCACAAGACGCTGCGCGGGCCGCGCGGCGGCCTCGTGCTCTGCACCGAAAAGTGGGCGCAGGCGCTCGACAAGTCGGTCTTCCCCGGGATTCAAGGCGGGCCGCTCATGCATACGATCGCCGCCAAGGCGGTCGCCTTCGGCGAGGCGCTGCAGCCGGACTTCAAGCGTTATCAAAGACAGGTCGTCGAGAACGCGCGCGCGATGGCGGAGGAGTTTTCGCGCGCCGGCTTGCGCCTGGTCGCGGGCGGCACCGACACGCACCTCATGCTGGTCGATCTTTCGGCCAAGGGCCTGACCGGCAAAGCGGTCGAGGCCTACCTCGACGAGATCGACATCACCGTCAACAAGAACGCGATTCCGTTCGACCCGCAGAAACCGATGGTGACCAGCGGCATCCGCATCGGCACGCCGGCGATCACCTCGCGCGGATTCGGCGCCGACGACTGCCGCGAGGTGGCGCGGATCGTCTGCGACGCGCTCGGCGACATCGAGGCGCACGCCCAGGCCGAGCGCCTACGGGACCGCGTGCGCGAGCTGACCGGCCGCTTCGACGTGCCGTAGCGGCGCGGCATGGCGATCTCCCTCGTCGCGTTCGATCTCTACGTCACGCTGCTCGACCTCGACGCGCTCGCCGGCGCGGTGAGCGAGTTTACGCCGATGGCGCAGGCGCTGGTCGAGGCGTGGCGCGCCCGGCAGCTCCAGCTCGCCAACCTCGCGACCTCGACCGGCCGCTACGTCGACTTCGATCGGCTCACGCTCGTTGCGCTGCACGAGACCGCAACGCGCTATCATCTCAAGCTCGCACCGCAGGATCAAAAGCGATTGCTCGATGCGTGGACGCAGCTCCCGGCGCAGCCGGATGCCGCGGAGGGGCTGGCCGCGGTGCAGCGGCACGGCTACCGCGCCGTCGTGCTGACCAACGCGCTCGAGTCGACCGCGCGTAACGCGCTGCAGTACGCCGGGCTCGCCGATTCGTTCGATGGGGTGGTCTCGGCGGACGCGGCGCAGACGTATAAGCCGGCGCCGGCCGTCTACCGCCTGATCGGCGAACGCTTCGGCACCAAGCCGCAAGAGGTCGTCTTCGTCTCCGCCCACGATTGGGACGCGGGCGGGGCGCGGCAGATCGGCTTTCACAGCGTATGGCTGCGCCGCGGCCGCCTCGGCCAGGGCCATGCCGAGCGAGCCATCGACGACCTGACCGCGCTCGACGGGGTCCTCGAACAGCTCGCCGGGCAGTGAGCCTACGAGCGCGAGGGAGGCCGTCCGTTCTGACGGCCTCCGCCATGCGAGGGGCCGCGCGGCGCTGAGGCGTGCCCGCCCGGCGCCGCATAGTGTGGCGCCGCATAGTGTGGCGCCGCGGCATCGTGCGGCGCGGCGTAGTGCGGCGCGGCGTAATGCGGCGCCGCGTGGTGCGATGCCATTGCGCGGTGCGAAGCCGTCGCATGGTGCGAAGCCGTCGCATGGTGCGATGCGGTTGCGTGGTGCGAAGCCGTCGCGCGGTGCGAAACCGTGCCGCGGTGCGAGGTCGCGCCGCGGTTCAGTGCTACGGTGCCGTGTGCCCTGGCTTCGCGCAGCCGCTCTTCGGGGCGCGACGCGACGGTTCGCGTTCGTATGCGCTCGGCGGCCCTACGATCGGCGATGGTGACGGGACGATAGCCGGGCAGCGAACGCGTACTCGCGAGCGGTCTCGCTACGGCGGCGACGGCCGGCCTGCCGTGATTGACCGACGCGTAGAGATCGCGGTCGCTCGCGGCGATCTGCGCGTGCCGCACCTGCGCCGCGGTCGGCGGGTCGCGGCGCTGCGTGGCGGCCGCAAGTTGGGCGCGCGTGGGCGTGCTTCGGACGCCGCCCGGGCCGTTATAGCTCACCCGGTTCGCGGTGCGGTAGTTGTCGATCACGGTACGGTTCACGTAGACGTTTCGCACGACGGCCGGATCGACCGCGGTAACGGCCGTGTTGTAAGCGAACGATCCGCCGGTCCAGACGCCGCCGACGTAGCCGACCCCGGCGTAACCGTAGCCGTAGTCGATCCCGCCGTAGAAACCGACGCTCGGTCCCCAGTACCCGGCGTTCCACGCATAGTACCCGCCGCTGTAGCCCCAGTAGCCCGGCGTCCAATAGAGCCCGACGGCGGGTGCGGTCACCCACGTGCCGGGAACCCAATAGTAGCCGGCCGGGCCCCACGCCCAGTAGCCGGGCTGCCAGATCGCGTTTGGAACCACCACGGCGGGCTGCACGTAGTACGGCAGCGGCGGCGGCGGCGTGCCGATCTGGATGCCGATGCCGATGCCGACGCCGACCGAAACCTGCGCCGCCGACGGCGCGGGCAGTGCCGCGATGCAGAGCGCCGCGGCCAGCGCAAGCGACCTGCCGGCGGCCCGTTGAATGAAGATCGAGAACAATTGCATCATCTCGTTCTCTTTCCCACATTCGCGCGCTCGGCCGGCTAGAGCGCGCTCGCTTCCTCTAAGGCCCGCTCTTGGGCCGGATGCTATCGATGAGCGTGAGGTAGGCGTTCTCGAACGTCGTTTCGTCGGTTGCGGCGGCGGTGTCGTTCCAGGTGGCGCTGACGCAGAAGTTCTTCCCGTCCCTGGCGACGAGCCACGTCGTCATGCTGATGACGCCCCAGTCGGAGCCGCCCTTGTAGGCGATCCGCTCCCAATCGGCGGGGGAGGCGACGCCGGGATTGATGCTTGCCAGCGGCAGCTCCTGCACGCGCTCCATCAGATCGCAGAGCTGGCGATTGGTGAAACTCCAGTCGACGTCGGCGTTTGCCGGGCTGGTGTCGAGAGCGTCGGCGTTCGGCAGCGGCATCCGGTCGAGCTGCTCGACCAGCGCGCGGCGCTGCGCGATCGACGAAGAGCGCCACTGGTCGAGCAGCGAGGCGTTGTCCCGGCCCTTGAGCACGAAGAGATCGTGGGTCGTGAGCAGGGGCACGTTATCGCCCGCGTAGGGGGCGATCGCGTCGCGGCCGAGGATGTGCACGAGCGCGTCGGCGGCGGTGTTGTCGCTCATCGAGATCATCAGCGACGCAAGCGTCTCGAGCGTGAGCGCCGAGCCGGCCGGCCAGTTTTGCAGGATACCGGTCGGCAAGCTCTTCCACTCGTTTTGCAGATGGACGACGTCGTCCCAGTGGCGCCGGCCGCGCGCGATCTGCGCGGCCAGCGCGTCGAGCACCGCGAGCTTGAAGCTCGATCCCACCGAAAGCGGATGGTCCTGCCCGGAACTCGCCGTCTCCTTGCCGTCTTCAGTCACGACGTAACTCACCGAACCGGGCAGCGAGCGCAGTCCCTCGAGCGCGCTCCCGAGCGAGAAGACCTGCGGAACCCGAAAGAAGAGCTCGATGATCCGCCCGCGATCGTCGAGGGCGATGAGCGAGGGCAGCGTGCCGTTCGTAAAGATGGCGAGATATTCGTCGGCGCGTCCACTGGGAATCGCTCGGAGAAACGTTCCCAGCGTTTTCTTATATTGTTCGATGTAGGAATCGAGCTTGGAGGCCGGGATCTGGGCGATGAAGCTGGGAGCCAGCCAGTCGGCCGAGACGGCCGGCGCGGCGAGCAGTCGCGAAAGCGCCGCCTGCGGCGTGATCGCCGACGCAGCGGATGCGGCGGCGGGAACCTGCGCCGGGGCGGCGGCGGGAAGCGCCAAGAGGAACGCGAGCGCGCTTGCAGCAACGAACTTCATCACGGGATCAACATTAGCCGCAGGGCGATAGCGGCCCCGCTCAGTAAGAGCGTGCAGATGCGCCCCGGCTGGGATGAATACTTCATGCAGATCGCGCGAACGGTGAGCACCCGTGCTACCTGCCCACGCGCTTCGGTCGGAGCGGTGCTGGTGCGCGAGCACCGGATTCTGACTACCGGCTATAACGGCGCGCCGCGCGGCACCTCGCACTGCACCGAGGTCGGCTGCACGATCGTCAACGAGCATTGCCTGCGCGCGACGCACGCCGAGGCCAATGCGGTGGTGCAGGCCGCGCTGCACGGCGTCGGCCTCGAGGGCGCGATCGCCTACTGCACGCACCAGCCGTGCGTCAACTGCTCGAAGCTGCTGATCAGCGCGGGCGTCGTGAAGATCCTCTACGATGCGGCCTATCCCGACGCCGTTGCCGAGGAGCTGCTCGCCGAGGCCGGCGTCGCGCTGGTGCGCTATGCGCCGCTCGAAGGGATGCGGCCCTGAGCTCCATCTCGCCGAGCGCCGCGCTCATCTACGCGGCGACGTTCGCAATCGCACTCGGCGTCACCGCGGTCTGCACGCCGCTCGTCATACGCCTGGCCACGCACTTGGGCGCGCTCGACGAGACCGGCGACGAACGCCGCGTCCACGAAGTGCCCACGCCGCGCATCGGCGGGATCGCGGTCTTCCTCGGCTTCGCCTTCGCGCTCTTCACGGTGCTCGGCTTCGCGCTGGCCTCGCCGTTCTCGCTGCTGCCCTCGGCGATCCACGCCGCGCATCCCCGCGAGATCGAGATGCTCACCGAGCAATACCGCGAGGCGCACCGCCTGGTGGGCCTGCTTTTCGGGAGCTTGCTGATCCTGGGCGTCGGGGTCTGGGACGACATCATGCACATGCGCGCGCGCAACAAGTTCGTCGCACAGGTGCTCGTCGCGCTGATCGCCATGCTCTACGGTTTCATCATCGACGGTACGACCAACCCGTTCAATCACAATCCCAGCACCAACTGGATCGACTTTCCGCTCTGGATCGGCATACCGCTCACGCTGGTTTGGTACGTCGGTATGATGAACGCGATCAACTTCATCGACGGCTTGGACGGCTTGCTCGCCGGGGTGGCGGCGATCTCGAGCATCGTGCTCTTCATCATCTCGGTGCTGCACACCAATCCGGTGGTGGCGCTGGTCGTGATCGCGCTCGCCGGTTCGGCGCTGGGCTTTCTGCCGTACAACTTCAACCCGGCGCGGATCTTCCTCGGCGACGCCGGCTCGCTCTTCATCGGGTTCGTCTTCGCGACGGTGACGATCATCGGCGAGGGCAAGGAGGCGATCGCGATGAGCCTGATCGTCCCGCTGGTCGTGCTCGCGCTGCCGATTCTCGACGCGGCGGCCGTGATCGTGCGCCGGGCGTCGGCGGGCCGCAAGATCACCGAAGCGGACCGCGGCCACTTCCACCACCAGCTGATCTTCCGCTTCGGGCTCAACGTGCGCCAGGCGGTGCTGCTGATCTACGCCGTCTGCGTGGTGCTCGGCGCGGCGGCGCTCGCGCTCTCGGGCGGCTTCACGCACGTCTTCAGGCACGTCTAGGTGGAACGCCTCAAGGTCATGACCGTGTTCGGGACGCGCCCGGACACGATCAAGATGGCGCCGGTCGTGCACGCGCTCGCCGCTTGCGAGGCGATCGACGATCTCGTCTGCGTCACCGCGCAGCACCGCAAGATGCTCGACGACTTGCTGGAGCTCTTCGCGATCGATGCCGACTACGATCTCGACATCATGACCGAGGATCAAACGCTCACGCAGATTACGACGCGCGTGCTGGTGGGTATGGAGCCGGTGCTGCGCGAGGCGCGTCCGGACGTGGTGCTGGTGCACGGCGACACGACGACGAGCAGCGCGGCGGCGCTGGCCGCGTTCTACCAGCAGATTCCCTGCGGTCACGTCGAGGCCGGGCTGCGCACCAACGACCGCTGGCTGCCCTATCCCGAAGAGATGAACCGCCGGATCACGGGAACGATCGCGAGCTACCACTTCGCACCGACCCCGCTCGCGCGCGAGCATCTGCTGCGCGAGCACGTCGCGCTCGAAGACGTCGCGGTGACCGGCAACACGGTGATCGACGCGTTTCTGGAAACCGCCGGACGCTCGGACCTGCCCTCTCCGCCGCGCTGGGCCACGCTCGATCCGGCCCGGCCGATCGTCCTGGTCACGGCGCACCGCCGCGAGAACCATCCGTACATGCGCGAGATGTGCGAAGCGCTGGCCGAAATCGCCGCCCTGCCGGCGCGGCCGCAGATCTACTGGCCGGTTCATCCCTCGCCGCGCGTCCGGCCGGTCGCGCACGCGGTGCTCGACGGCGTCCACGGCGTCGTGCTGGTCGAGCCGATCGACTATGCCGAGATGGTCGTGGCCGTCAAGGGCGCGACCTTCGTGCTCACCGATTCGGGCGGGCTGCAAGAGGAGGCGCCTTGCTTGGGCAAGCCGGTGCTCGTGATGCGCGAGGAGACCGAGCGCCCCGAGGGGCTCGAGGCCGGAACGCTGGAGCTGGTCGGCCACGGGCGCGAAGCGATCGTCGCCGCCGCCGGACGCCTGCTCGCCGATCCGGCCGCCTACGCCCGCATGGCCCGCGCCGCCAACCCGTACGGCGACGGGCAGGCGGCGGAGCGGATCGTCGCATGGCTGCTCGCGCGCCTGCGCGGTGGCGACTACCCCAAGCCGTTCGCGTGAAGAGCGCGCTCTTCGCCGGCGGAACGTTTGCCGGCTTCGTGGCGGTGGGATTCGCCGGCGGGCTGCTCGCCGCCAGGGCGACCGGCTGGCCGCTGTGGAGCGTGGCCGGCTTTTTCGCGGGCGTCGCGGCCGGCGGCTACGCCGCGGTCCGGATGCTCTTGCGAAGCGGGAAATTGACCTAGCGCGCCGTACAGTCCCTTCGCCTGCAAGCCGTGATCTCGATCGCCGCCGCCGCCGCAGGGCTCCTCTGCGGCTTTCTGAACCTCGCGATGGTGACCGCAGCGGGTGGGCGCCTCACGAGCTCGGGCAAGACCAAACCGTTCGTCTTAAGTAGTTTGTTGCGGGTCGGTGTCTTCGCTATAGTCGCGGGGGCATTCGCAGCCGTCGGCCCCGGGCCGATGGTCCTGTACATCGCTGGATTGTTCGTTCCGTTAGCCCTGCACGCGGCCGGCGTGCTGCGCTCACGCTGACGAAAAAGTCGTAGAAGGTTCTGTGCACGAAGAAATCGGCGGACACGCGCTATGGCACGTGCCGGTGCTGGGCACCTTGCACTCCGACACGATCTTGACCACCTGGCTGGTCATGCTCGTGACGCTGCCGTTTTTCGCCTGGGTCGGAGCCTCGTACCACTCGGCCTTCATCAACAAGCGCCAAACCATTCTCGAAGGCTTGATCAACTACGTCGCCGACCTCGCCAACGGCACGATCGGCCCGAAAGGCGAGCCCTTCGTCCCGTTCTTCATCGCGCTGGGCGTGTTCATCTTCGTGCTCAACGAGTTTGGGACGTTCCCGTTCAAGGCGTTCGGGCTGCCGTTCGGCGGTTCGCCGACCGCGGACCTGAACACCGCGGTGGCCTACGCGGTCATGATCTTCGTCGTCATCCAGGTCAGCGGTATCCGCAAGGACGGCTTCGCCTTCTACAAGCACCTGCTCGGGCCGTTCTGGCCGCACGGCCAGCCGCTGGGGAAGAGCATCCTCATCGGCATATGCAACGTCCCGCTGGTGATGATCAACGTCCTCGAAGAGGTGCTGCGCCCGACGACGCTGGCCGCTCGTCTCTTCTTCAACATCTTCGTGGGCGAGCTGCTGCTCTACGTGATCGTCGAGATCATCACGGCGCAGATCAAGATCGGCTCGTTCGATCTCTCGATGGCCGCCGCCGTCATGCCGTTCTTCCTGGAAATCTTCAACTTCCTGGTGGGGCTGCTGCAGGCGTTCGTTTTCGTTCTCCTTTCCATCGTCTATCTCTCGTTAGCCCTGGCCGACGAACACTGATCTGTAGAAAGGATCTTACGTTGAGTCCGCAAGTCATCATCGCCGCGGTCGGCGCCCTGGGATTCGCCCTCATCACCGCATGCTTCGCCATCGGAACGACGATTGGCGACGGTCTCGTGAGCGCGCGCGCGGTGGAAGCCATCGCCCGTCAGCCCGAGGCGCAGCCGAACATCATGCAGTTCCTGATCATCGGCGTCGGCTTCGTCGAAGCCAACGCCTTCATCGCGCTCGGCCTCGGCCTCTACCTCTTCTTCGGCGTCGCCGAGGTTCCGAAGGTGATGACCGCGCTGCTGGCGGCGGCCGGCCACTAGGTTCGACCGGTCGATGTTTCTCTCGCTCGACGGGACGCTCTGGGTACAGCTGATCAACTTCGCGATCTTCTTCGCGGTGTTGAACTACGTATTTCTGCGCCCCGTCGGAGCGGCGATCGCCAAGCGCCGCAGGTACATCGACAGCTTGACGGCCGACTACGACGCCGCGCA
Organism: Verrucomicrobiia bacterium; assembly: GCA_035505015.1. GTDB lineage: Bacteria > Vulcanimicrobiota > Vulcanimicrobiia > Vulcanimicrobiales > Vulcanimicrobiaceae > DATJRF01. The sequence continues at coordinate 9,234 of DATJRF010000268.1, forward strand.
AAAACAGGCGGCCGATCTTCGCAACCAAGCCGAGGGCGTCCGCGCCGAAGCACGGCGTGCCGCCGAGCATACGATCTCGCGCAAGCGTGCCGAGGCCTCCGACGCCGCCGCGGCGATCTCGGCCGATTACCACGCCCGCGCGCAAGCCGAGGTCGAACGCGCGCAGCGCCAGGCCGCCGGCGAGCTCGAAGTCGCGCGGCAAGACGAGAGCCTGCTCGCCGCACAGCTCGCCGCGGTGCTGCTGACCAAGACGCTCCCCAAAGGCGGAGCCTCGTGAACTACGACGCGATCGCGCTCTGGAGCCAGATGGCGGGCTGCGTCCTCTTCATCGTGGCCTTGATCTGGACGTGGAACAAGTACATCACGCCGAGCGCCGCCTCCGCCCAGAAGGCGAGCAACGAGCGCATCGCGCTGCTCGAGCGGCATCGCGAGGAGATGAAGGCCGCGCTGGACGTGCTGCGCCGGCAAGTCGACGACGCGCGTAGCGACGCCGAAGCGATCGAGGCCCGCGCCGGCGAGCAGGCCGACCGCGAGACCGCGGCCGCGCTGGCCGAGGCGAGGGAAGAGGGCGAGCGCGCGCTGCAAAGCGCGGCGGGCGAGCTGGAACGCGCGCGGGCGGCGGCGCGCGTGCGCCTGCACGACGAACTCGCCGCCGAAACGCTCAACATCGCCCGCAGCGAAGCGGCCGGCCGGGTCGACGCGTCGGTGAACGCGCGCCTGGTCGACGGTTTCCTGGCCTCGCTCGAGCGGGGAGCGCGCAACTAGATGCTCTCCGAGAAGCTCGCCCGGCGCTACGCGACCGCCGTCTTCTCCGCCGCCGGCGACGCCGGGGCGGTCGACGACGTCGGTGCCGGCCTCGCGACGATCTCGTCGGCCATCGCCGCCGACGTGCGCTCGCGCGAGTTCTTCCTCTCGCCGGTGATCGACCGCGGCGACAAGGAGCGCCTGCTGCTCGCGGCGTTCGCGGGCAAGGTGCACGACGTCGCGCTCCACACGCTGCTGCTGCTGGTGCGCAAGCGCCGCGAGCCGCTGCTCGACGTGCTGCTGGCCGAGTACCGCAAGCTTTCCTCCGCAGCGCGCGGAGCGGAGCCGCTCACCGTGACCTCGGCGCGCGAGCTCAGCGCCGAACAGGAGCGCGAGCTGGTCGCGCGCCTCGAGCGCATCTACGGCAAGAGCTTCACCGTCACCCAAGTCGTCGATCCGCGCGCGATCGGCGGCATCCGCATCGCGATGGGCGATCGCGTGATCGACGGCACGATCTCAGGCCAACTCGACGCCCTCTCCAGAACGCTCTTCGCACCGACGTAGGATTACGAAAGACATGATCAACGCAGACGAAATCGCCGGCATTCTCA
>DATJRF010000269.1:0-8429 GCA_035505015.1 Verrucomicrobiia bacterium
TGCGCGGCACGCTCGCCGCCGTCGCGCGCGTCTTTTCGGCCGACGCAAGGATGCGCTCGGGCTTCTTTCGCGCCTTGGCGACGATGGTCGGCGCCGGCGTTTCGGTCCGCCGGGCGTTGTCGACGGCGCTCTCGGTCCAAGCAGACCGCGCGTTTGCCGAAGCGATTCGCTCGATCGCCGCCGACGTCGAGCGGGGAGATCCGCTGTCGCAAGCATTCGACCGCCATCCCTCGGAGTTCGGGAGCGTGACGAGGGCGATGCTGCGCGCCGGTGAGGAGCGCGGGACGCTCGATCGCGCCCTCACGGACATCGCGGACCTGGAGGAGCGGGGCCGCGCCCTGCGTCATCGCGTCGCGTCGGCATTCGCGTACCCGTCGATCGTCGCGGCGTCTGCGGCCGGCCTGGTCGTGTTCCTCGTCGCCAATACGATGCCGGCGTTTTCGGCGATGTTCGAACAGATGCACGTACCGCTGCCGTGGGGTACGCAAATGCTGGTTGCGGTGGGGCGTACGTTCGGTTCGCCGATCTTCTGGATCGCCGTGCCGGCGGCGGCGCTGGCGAGCCTGGGCGCGGCCCGCGCGTCGATTCGCCGCGAGGGGACGCTCGCGTTAGCGCTCGATCGGATCCGCTTGCGCCTACCGGCCGTCGGCGCGATCGTGCGAAAAGCTGCGACCTCGCGCTTCGCGCGCACCCTCGGGCTGCTCCTGCGGTCGGGAATCGATGCGGCCGCCGCCCTCGAACTCGCCGGCGGTGTGACGGGAAGCCTGGTCTATCGCCGCGCGCTTCGAGACTTGCCCGACGCGCTGCGCCGCGGCGACACGCTGCTTGTAGCTTTGCAGGGAAGCGGGCTCTTCGACGGGATCGCCCTGACGCTCGTCCGTGCCGGCGAGGAGAGCGGAACGCTCGACGCGATGCTCGTGCACCTCGCGACGCACTACGACGTCGACGTTGAGTCGGCCCTGGCGACTCTTGGAAGCGTCATCGAGCCGATCCTGATCTGTATCGTCGGTGCGATCGTTGGATGCATCGTAGCGGCGATCCTCATACCACTCTACTCGCTGATAGGGAGCATCAGATGATTCAAGGTCGTCCCTGCGTCGAACTGTGGTTGCGCGAGCGGCTCGCCGAGCACCGAGACCGGGTGATCGCCGAATACGCGTACCTGTGTGCGCGAGCGGCGCGGCGTTTCACGCGGCCGGGCGTAGAGCGAGCGGATCTCGAGCAGACCGCCGCGATCGGATTGATCAAAGCGGTCGACCGTTACGATAGCGCCCTGGCGACGCCGTTCGAAGCTTACGCATGGCTGCTCGTGCTGGGGGAGCTGATGCACCACGTTCGCGACCACGAGCGCATTCTGCGAGCTCCACGGCGAATTCGCGATCTGGAGCGGCGGTGGATCGGGGCGGAGCGCGAGCTGCGGCTGCTGCTCGGGCGGGAGCCGTCGGAGGGCGACGTAGCGAGCTACGTTAACGCAACCCCGGCGGACGTTCGAGACGTTCGCGCTTACCGCTGCAGCGGAAGGCTCGTCCCGATCGACGAGCTGCACGGCGCGGAGGCCTGCGCGCAGGCCTCCGCGATGGAATCGCTGGTCGAACGCCTGACGATCGACGCCGAGCTGTGCAAGCTCTCGAGCTTAGAGCGCCGGATCATCCGCTCGATCTACCTCGAGGGCGTCTCGGTTGCGGAGCTTGCCGACCAAATCGGGTATTCGCGCCGCCACGTTACGCGGCTGCACCGCGCGGCGTTGCGTCATTTGGCCGCCCACCTGCGGCCGCAGTGAGCCGCGCGCGGGTACTTATCGGCACAGATACCCGTATGGCTGAAAGAGGGAGAACGGTGACGCGAGACGCCGAACGCGGCTTTACCTTGATCGAAATGATGATCGTCGTCGCGATCATCGCGATCTTGGTGAGCATCTTAGTCCCGAACTTCGTTCGAGCCCGCGCGCAGGCGCAAACGGCGGCGTGCGAGGCGAATCTCAAGGAGATCGCAACCGCGCTCGAGCTGTACGAAACGGACAACGACCACTACCCCGGCAGCGAGTCGGTATCGCCGTCCGCGACGGACCTGGGCCCGTATCTCAAGCAAACGCCGGTGGACCCGGCGGCCGGGCCCGGTTACTACTACTCGTTTACGGTTACGGACCCGGACACGTCGACGGCTACGTACACGATCGTCTGCCCCGGGAGCCACGATCCCGGAACGCTGCAAAACATCACGCCGGACACGACCCTGACGCACATACAATACTCCTCGACGAGCGGTTTCGCCGCGAGTGCCGGCCCGTGACGGGGGACGTCGTCGGCGGCGCGATGGCGGCGGTTGCGAGCAACTCCCTCTGGAGCCCTCTGCTCGCATTCTGCGCGGGCGTCGTCACGAGCGCCGGGCCGTGCGCCGCGCCGCGCTACGCCGCCATGGTCGGATTGACGCAGGCGGCCGAACCACGCCGGCGACGAGCGCGACTGGCGAGCTTCGGCGCCGGCCTTTGCCTTGGCTACGCGGTGCTCGCTATGGCGTCGGGGTGGATTCTCCGGCTCGTCGCCGTGTCGGCGTACACGTACGCCGCGATGGCGGCTGCCTTGCTGGCGTTTGGGGCGCGGTCGTTGTGGACGGAGCAATGCAGCCGGTGCGATGCCAAGGCGACGCCCGCCTCGTCGGGCGCCGCTTTGCTCTTGGGCATCTCGCTGGCGCTCGTGGCGTCGCCGTGCTGCACGCCGTTCGTGACCGCGCTCGCTATGGGCGTCGCGCCGGACTGGAAGGCGGCTCTCGCAGCGGCGGTCTGCTTTGCTCTCGGCCACCTCGCACCGGTTGCTCTTCTGGGCGCTCTCTCGTCGGCACTTGCCACGCGTTTCGATCTGCGCGGTGCGGCACCGGCAATGCAGACGATCGGCGGCGCCGTGAGCTTGGCGCTCGCGGGCTACTACGCGTTGCTGGCATGAGGGAGATCGATCGGATGCGCCGGTTCGCACTGGCGGTGACCGGCGTCGCGCTTTCGGCATGGCTGCTCCGTCCGCAGCTAGCGGATGCGCTGGTCGTGCGCGGGGACGGCCTGCTCTACGCTTCGCGGATGCAAGCAGCCCTTCGGGCGTACGGCCGGGCGATAGCCATCGATGGCGACGATGCGGGGGCAGTCGACCGGTATTCGTTCTTTGCGAGCACCACGCGCGATCGTCGTGCGATGGCGCAGGCGATGGCGGTGACGTCGGCATTTCTCGCCAGACACCCGGACGACGTCGCGATTCGTTTCGATCGTGCCATGGCGGAACGCCGTCTCGGGTGGGAGGGGAACGCTCTGGTCGACTTTGCGACGATCGCGATGCGAACGGGGGATGCGCGGGCCTGGACATTCGCCGGATACGCGGCCGCTGCACTCGGCTGCAGAGCGCTGGCTCGCAGCTACTGGCGTTTTGCCATCGAGCGGGAGGCGCATTTTCCCGCGGCCTCGGACGGCCTGCGGCGGGTGAGGCCGTGACGCGCGCGATCGAGGGAACGCTGGCGTGCGCGCTCCTAGGGTGCTACTGGGGCGTGGCTCGCGGGCAGATGCGCGAACTCGGATATCGATTGTCGATGCGTTCACGCTCCGCTGCGCCGGCGATTGCGGCCGCCGCAGGCATATCCTTCGTCGCGCTGCACGAGAGCGCGCTGCCATGGGGAGCCGCAGCAGTCGTTCCTTGCCTGGCAGTGTGCGCCCTTACCGACATCCACGCCGGCTACGTCTTCGACGCGGTGCTGCTGCTGGGTGCGCTCGCGATCGTCCCGGCGCTGGTTGCCGCCGACTGGGCAAGACACGCCGGCGGCTCGCTCGCCGGCACGGCATTCCTGGCGGCGCCTTATCTGCTCTCGCGCGGGCGTGCGATCGGCCTGGGCGACGTCAAGCTCGCCGCGCTGGCAGGCGCAGCGCTGGGATGGCCGGCTATCGGCGTCGCCCTCTGGTGCGCGTTCGTGGCGGGGGGCGCCTTTGCGGCAGGCGCGCTTGCCGCCCGCCGACTGCGGCGCGGAGCGCAGGTGCCGTTCGCGCCGTTTCTCGCCGCCGGCTCGTGCATCGCGATGCTCGTTCGGGTCGGCTGATGCGCGGATCGGTCCTCCCGCTCGGGCTCGATATCGGTTCGCGCCGGATTCGGCTGGCTCGCGTCGAGCGCGCTCGCTGCGGGAAGCCCCGCCTGATGGCGGTAGCCGCGCGCGAAGTCGAGGACGAGAGCTCCGATGAAATCCTCGCGATGGCCGTCGAGGAGCTGGCGCACGAGGTCGGCGGCCGTCGCCGCACATGCGTGCTGGCGATGCCGAGCGAACAAGTGTTTCTCGCGGCGGTTCACCTGCCGAAGATGGGATGGGCGGAGCGCCGGCGCGCGGCGGCTTTCGAGGCGGCGCGGTGCGCACCGTGGGACGTGCGCGAAGACGCGACGGTGGTCCGCATTCGCAGTATCGATGCCCGCAACGCTCTTCACGCACTGGGCCTGGTGCGCAAGCGCGACCTCGAGCGGCGCGTCGCAATCGTGCGGCGCGCCGGCCTGCGCGCCGTGCGGGTCGATCACGAAGGTTGCGCTCTGCGGCGTGCCTTTCCCTCGGCGGACGCGGTACTCGACGTCGGCCTGCGACGCACCACCTTGCACGCGTTCGCCGCGGCTGGGCTCCAATCGTATGGCGCGGCGATCGGCGGGGGAGCGATCACGCGCGCGATCGGAAGCGATCTGAAGATCGACGCGGCGATGGCCGAAAAGCGAAAGCGCGTGCTGGGAACGGCGGGGGCGGGAGAGGGCGCGCGACGCGAGCTGCTGGTGCAAGCCGGGTTGCTGATCGAGCGCGCGCGCGCAGCGGCTCCCATCCGTAGGATCGCGCTGGTCGGGAACGGTTCGCGCCTGCCGTCGGTCGGGGCCGAGCTCGAATCGATGACGGGCTGCATCGTGGAGCTCGTGGTGAGCGAGTTGCTGCGGGACGGCGAGTATCCCGAAGACGTGCTCTGCGCTGCCGCGCCGGACTGGGCGCTCGCCGCCGCGCTCGCGCGGTGGGGGCAACCGTGACGAGTTTCGATTTCCTTCACGATTCGGCGCCGGACGTGATAACGCGCCTTCGCGGCTGGCGGCTGCCGCGGCGCTTTCACGGCGCGGCGCTGGCGGCGTCGACACTGCTCGTCGTCGCCGCGGCCGCCGCAGGGCTGGAGTCGAGCCGCATCGCGCAGGCCGGCGCGCAAGAACTGGCGCAGAGCCGGCGTCTCGCCCAAAGCCGCGCTCGCCTCGAGGCGGCAAAGCTTTCGTGGCAGAGTTTCCAAGGCCTGATCGCGACCGACCGCGCGTTGCGGAGGATTCGAAGTTCGGGCGTATCGGCCGCTGCAAGCCTCGCTCGCCTCGGAAACCTCGTGCCGCGCGGCGTATGGCTCGATGCGATCGAACCCTCGCAAGGGTCCGTCTCGATCCGCGGCGAGGCCGTCGATCTGGACGCCGCTCGCCGCATGCTCGCAAACCTCGTCGGCTCTGACGACTTCTCGCGCGCGCAGCTCGTCGAGGTTTCCCGGCGTACGCAGAGCGTTTCGTCGAGCACCGTGGCGTTCGAGATGCACGTACGAGTCGAGCCATGAGCTCCCCCGATGACGCGTCGTCTCGTCGAGCCGCATGGTACGGCGTCGGCTTGCTGGCGCTGTTGCTCTACGGCGGCATCGTTGCACCGGCCGAGCGGCGGCTCGGTGCGATCGCCACCCAGACGGGCGAGTTGTACGACCTTGCGGCGCGAGACGAGCGGTTGGCGGCCGATCTGGGAAACTTGCAGGCGGCGCGCGATCGAGTAGAGGCCGAGATCGCGCGGTTCTCGCGCACGGGCGGCGGGCAGGCCGCTGCCGCCGCTCTGGCAACGTTAGCGGGCGAGACGAAATCGGGCCGCGTTTGCCTCACGAGCGTCAAGCGCTCGCCGGACGCAACCGATCCGGCTGGCGCATCCGACGATCTGACGATTGCCTTGCGCGGGCGCTATCGGGACGTGCTGGCGGCGATCGCGGACATCCCCAGGCAGGGGGCGCTTATGGAGGTCCGATCGGTGAGTCTGTCGCGCGCGAGCGGCTCCGCGGTCGCGATCTTTCCACCGGTCGAGGCCGAGGTACGCGCCACCGTCTATCACAACGCTACGGCACTCTTGAAGGAGAGCTCGCATGCAGCCGATCGACCGTAGAACGCGCCGCCTCTTGATGCGGCTCTCGCTGGCCTCTTGCTCGGGAACGCTGCTTCTCATACCGCTCGCGTCCCCGTGGAGCTTCGAAGCCGACGCCCGCTCCGAGATCGCCGTGCGCGCGGCGGACCGACCGTCCTCGACGCCGCCGCCGGCGAGCCGCATGCCGCTGGTTGCACGGGATCCCTTCGTGCCGGACGCCGCGGTGGCCGCTGCGCCGAATCCGCAGGAGGAGCCCGCAGATGCGGGGCTTTCGCCTCTGCCCGCAAACGACGGCGCCTCGCAGCAAGACGGCGCGACCGGCGCGCTCGTCATCGCCGTCGTCGGCGGGGCGTCGCCGCACGCGTTGTTGCGGTTGGGCGGTCGCACGCGTATCGTCGGTATCGGCGACGAGATCGACGGCGAGCGCGTCACCTCGATTGGCGCCGAAGGCGTGCAGCTCGAGGGGGGCGACGCAATCCCGGCGGAGCGCCCACGATGAGGACGTGCGGACTCCTGCTTGCGGCCGTGCTCTTCTTCGGCGTCGCGTCCCCAGCCACGCTCGACCTCGACGTAGACGATGCGACGCTCGGAGATGCCGTCGCCTTGCTCGCGGCCGAATCGGGCCGCAACGTCATGACCGACGGATCGGCGAAGGCGCAGCGCGTGACGATTCACCTGCATGGCGTGAGCTTCGAGGACGCATTGCGGGCCATCGCCGAGTCGCACGGCCTCGTGATGCGTCGGATCGGGGCGATCGTCGTGCTCGCGAGCGATACGCAGACGCGCCGGGAGGAGCGGACGATCGTCGTTCCGCTCGCGCACGCGCAGCCGGACGAGGTCGCCAAAGAGCTTGCCGGCACCGCCGGGGCGAGCGCGCAAATCGTCGCGGACGCGAGGACCCGCTCCCTACTCGTGACGGCCGACGCGCCCGCGCTGGAGCGGGTCAGGGCGCTCATCGCGACGCTGGATGCGGCCGCACCGGTCTCACCGCCTGCGGCGCAGGCCTATCCGCTGCGCTACCTCAAGCCCGACGACGTCGTGACCAAACTCAAGGCTCTGCTCGCCGAGGGTGTGTTCCTCGCGGACGGCGAGCAGAACGCGGTTCTCGTGACGGGGCCGGAGCGCGTGCAGAGCGCGGCGCGCAGCATCATCGCAACCCTGGACGTCCCGAGTCCGCAGGTGCTCTTCGAGGTGAAGGTCGCCGACCTGACGCCCGTCAACGACCAGAGCAACGTCGGCTTGGTCTTCGGCGGATTGGATATCACCGGAGCCGGAAGTCCCTGGGCAACGACGTACGCCTTTACCGGCGGGACGATTCCGGTGAACGTGCAGCTCAACGCCTTGGTTAGCAAGGGAAACGCCGCAATTCTGGCGACGCCGAAGCTCGTGACGATCAACAACAAAGAGGCCGATCTTTCGATCGGCGAGACCTACCCGATCGTCTATAGCACCTCCGTGTTCGGCGGGCAGAACGTGCAATACGTGGACGTCGGCGTGCATCTGCGGCTGACGCCTACTATTGGAAGCGACGGAAGCGTTACCGCGGAGCTGCACCCCGAATACAGCGAGCTGATCGGATATACCTCGACGGGTTACCCGATCGTTGCCAGCCGCAAGATCGATTCGGTGCTGCGCGTGCACGACAACGAGACGATCGTGCTCGGCGGGCTGGTGCGGGACACCAGCAGCGAGACGATCGACAAACTGCCCGGGCTCTCGTCGATCCCGCTGATCGGCAAACTATTCCAGGACAAGCAGACGGCGCACGAGCGCGACGAGATCGTCTTCCTCATCACGCCGCACGTTATCTACCCCGGCGCACCGCCGCCGGCCAAATAGGCCCGTTCCAGGCTCGAGCGGCCGCCGGCGCGCTCTCGATCGACCACGGCGCTCGCCTTGGCAGGGCGGTCTGCGGGCGAGCACCGAAGGGGGCCCTCACTTGGGAGGATGCCGTGATGGATCGTCGCCGTATTATCGTGGTCTCCGTTTTCGTCGTTGCGCTCGTGGCCGCTTGTGCCGGCGGATACCTCTTCAAGGCGCATCGCGCCGCCGCCGCCGGCAGCATCGCCTACGTTCCGATCTCCAGCAGCGTCTTCGTCAATCCGGCCGTCGTGGCGCAATGGGCGAAGACCCACAACGAAGCGGCCGTCGCGCGGCACGCGGTGACGCTCTGGAACGGCCTGACCGCGCCCACCAACGAGTCGTTCAACGGCGTGCGCCTCGCGGTCTACGACACCTGGTACACGCCGTGCGAGATCTACGGCGTCTCGAAGGACTGCGGCAACGGCGAGATT
>DATJRF010000270.1:0-3890 GCA_035505015.1 Verrucomicrobiia bacterium
GAACTCCGGATCGAGCAACAACGGCTCGAGGTGGGGCGCGGCGCGCCGCCGGAGCTGGCGCGGGACGATCTCGCGCCGCGCCGCCTCCGCCAGCTCCACCGCTTCGCGCGCGCCCGACTCGAGCATCGCTTCGAGCACGGCCAGCGGATCGCGCGGCCAGATGCCTTCGCGCAAGAGCAAGCCGAAAGCGCGGTGTACCACTCCGAACGGCAACGCCTCGCCGCCGATCTCCTTCATGAGCGCCGGCGCACTCGCGCGCAGATGCTCGAAGAGCGTGTGCAGTTCTTGGCGGCCGACCAGGTCGGCGGCGTTGCGCCGCGCCGCCTCGGCCAGGTGCGAGCCCAGCACCGAGATGGGATCGAAGACCAGCGCTCCCGCCGCCGCCGCGCGCTCGCGTTCCGCGGGTGCGATCCACGCCGCCGGCAATCCGTAGACGGGCTCCGTCTCGATCGTCGCGGCAAACCCGCGCAAGATCGCGTCGTCGCCGACCGCGAGCACGCGCTCGAGATCGAGGCGTCCCTCGCCCGCCAAGCGATCGCGCACGCGAATCGCGTAGCTGCGCGGCTCGCGCGCGAGCTCGTCGCGCAGCCGCACGCCCGGCAGAACGACGCCGATATCCGCCGCGAGCGCGCGGCGAACCTCGCCGATGCGGTCGAGCAGCGCGTCGGCGTGCGGCGCAACCAGCAGGTGCGCCAGCTCCGCCCCGATCTCGATGCAGATCGCGTCGACGCCGACCAAACCGAGCGCGAGCTCGGGGCGGCGCATCGCGGCGCGTTTGGCGCGCTCGCGCGTCTCGCGCGCCTCGTGGGCTCGCGCGCGCGCACGCTTTGCAGCGCCCTGCGCGAGCGCCAGCGCCGAGATCCCGAGCACGAGGAAGAGCGGCCTCGGCAACGCCGGCACCAGAGCCAGCGCGAGCAAGAGGGCGCCGGCGCCGCGCAGCACCTCGGGGCGCGCGAAGAGCTGCGTCGCGAGGTCGGCGCCGAGCGCGCCGTCCGAGGCGACGCGCGTCACCATCATCCCCATCGCCGTCGAGATCAGGAACGCGGGGAGCGTCGTCACCAGCGCGTTGCCGATCGAGAGCAGCGCGAAAGCGTTGAGCGCGTCGAGCGGCGAGAGGCCGTGATAGGCGATGCCCACGATCACGCCGCCGGTGAGGTTGAGCGCGACGATCACGAGCGCGGCGATCGCGTCGCCCTTGACGAACTTTCCGGCGCCGTCCATCGCGCCGTAAAAGTCGGCCTCGCGCCCGACGGCGGCGCGCTTGCGCCGCGCCGCCTCCGCGTCGAGGGCGCCGGCGTGCACGTCGGCATCGATCGCCATCTGTTTGCCCGGCATCGCATCGAGCGTAAAACGCGCGGCGACCTCGGCGACGCGCTGCGACCCCGACGCGATCACCACGAACTGAATGGTGACGAGGATTGCGAAGACGATCAGACCGACGACGAGATTGCCGTTGACGACGAAGGCGCCGAAGGCCGGGATGATGCTGCCGACGGCGCCCGGCTCGGCGCCGTGCGTGAGGATCAGGCGCGTCGCGGAGACGTCGAGCGCCAAGCGAAAGAGCGTCGCCACCAAGAGGGCCGGCGCGAAGGCGGAAAACTCCAGCGGGTCTTCGACCGTCACCGAGAGCAGCAGGACCAGCGCCGAGCCGAAGACGTTGACGCCGAGCAGCACGTCGAGCAGCCAGGGCGGGAGCGGAACGATGAGGATTCCCACGATCGCGAGCAAAACGCCGGCGAAGGCGTAGACGGCGGTGCGGCTGCGCTCCTGGTTCACGAAAGCTTGCCCGCACGCAGCAGTGCCGCGACGACTTCTGCGACCGCGACGTAATGCGCCGCAGCGATGGCCTCGCCGTTGCGCGAACGGCGGTAGAGCTCGCGCGCGAGCGGCGGGTTTTCGACGACCGGCACGCCGTAGCGCTCGGCGGTCTCGCGAACGCGCAATGCCAGCTCCCCGGCGGCGCGCAGCAACACGCGCGGCACGGGAATCTCGGGCGGGCGATATTCGAGCGCGACCGCGACGTGCGTGGGATTGGCAAGCACGAACGACGCCTCTTTCACGCGCGCAACCGCGCCGCGTGAGAGCGCGCGGTGCAGCGCGCGGCGGCGTCCGCGCGCCTGCGGATCGCCCTCCTGCTCCTTGGCTTCGCGCCGGCGCTCGTCGAAGCTCATTCGCAGCGTGCGCAACCACGTTCGGCGCGCTGCCGCAAACTCGGCGACGGCAAAGAGCGCACCCACCGCTGCGGCAACGAAGGCGACCCGCTGGCAGCCGCTCCAGACGGCGCCCGAGGCGATCGGCCACCGCGCGCCTTCGATGGCGGGCAGCGCCCCCGCGACGATTGCCGGCAGCATCGCGGCGCAGGCGAGCGCGAAGGCGAACGTCGCGCGTGCCGCGCGGGCCGGCGTCTCGCGCGACAAGAGCCGCTTGAGGCCTTCGAACGGATTGCAGCGCTCCGGTTTGAAGCTCGGCGCAACCGCGTGCAAGCCGCCGCCCTGGACGAGCGCCGCGAGCGTCCCGGCGATCGCAGCGCTCGCGATCGGCAGCAGCGCGAAGGCCACGATCTCCAGCGAAGCCGGCAGCGGCGGGATGCGACCGCCGGCGGCGAGGACGAGCGCGCGCCGCGCGCTCGCACCGAGCGCCGGCAAGACCGCGATCGTGGTCAGCACCGCGGCGGCGAACGCGGCGTTCGCCGCGAGCTCGCTCGAGCGTGCGACGTTGCCTTCGCGCCGCGCCCGAGCCAGGCGCTGCGGCGTCGGCGCAAACGGCTTCTCGGCGTCGCTCACCGTGCCGGCAGCGCCGCCAGCGGATGGGCCGCGAGCTGCGCGAGCAGCGGCACCGCGAGCGCGGTCGCGATCAGCGCCGCGGCGAAGATCAGTGGAAAGGAGAGCGTGAAGCCGCCGAAGCGTGGAACCGCGCGAGAGAGGGCGCCGAGCGCGACTTGCACCAGCAACACGAGTCCCAGTGCCGGCGCCGCGACCGCGAGAGCAACCGCAAAGATGGTGCTCGCGATCGCAAGCACATACGCCCCGAGGGCCGCGCCGTGCGGCGCAACGCCGGGAGGGATGCGCTCGAAGCTGCGCGCGAGCGCGATGAGCACGACCCGGTACGCGCCGAGCAGAAAGAACCCGCCGGTGAACGCGAGCGACCAGATCCGGCCGAAACCGCTGGGCGCGACGAGCGCGACGCTCGGTGCGATCGCCTTGACGCCGACGTAGTCGTCGATGGCGCGGCCGCCCGCATAGGCGGCGTCGTAGATCGCGCTCGCCGCGACGCCGATCGCGCCTCCTAGCAGAAACTCGCTCGCGAGCGCGACCAGCAGCAACGCCCCGCCGAGCCGGTTCGCCGGGAGCGACGGCGCGATCGCCAGCGCCGCAAAGGCGGCGAAGCCCGCGCGCACCGGCGGCGTGACGCTGGGATGGCCGATGCCCGGCGCGCGAAACGCAAAGCCGGCGCAGCGCGCGAAGACGAGCAGCCCCGTCGCGGTCAGTGCCATCAGCTCGAGATCAGCGCCGGCAGAGCGGCCAGCGCGTCGCGAAAGAGCCGCTCGAGCAGCTGCATCGCGAACGGGCCGAAGAGCGCCGCCGTCACGCCGACCGCGACGATCTTCGGCAAGAGCGTCAGCGTCTGTTCCTGCACCTGCGTCGCCGCCTGCACCACGGCAATCGCCGTTCCGAGCCCCGCCGCAATTGCCAGCACCGGCAGCGCGACGATCGCGGTGGTTAAAAACGCTTCGCGCAGCAGCGCATCCAGAGCATCCACCGCTCCATGCTGCGCCCCGCCGATGTCCGCCGCGTTACCGAGAGATCATCAAATTATCGCCGTCAGGTGCGGGCAAGCGGGCGCCAGGCGCTGGCGGCGAGGAGGGCGGAGACGACGGCGCGCGTGGCGGG
>DATJRF010000271.1:0-11310 GCA_035505015.1 Verrucomicrobiia bacterium
AAGGACATCCGGTGCGATCACTACGAGGCAGCTTCCAGCGCCGAAGCCGAGGGTTCCTGCGCGAGAGCCTGGGCGAGCCGCGCCGCTTGACGGGCCGTCTCGGGGACCGCGGTCGTCTCGTAGAAGAGCCCGCGCAGGGGCGGCCCGATCGCGAACAGGCGTTCGCTCGGAGCGCCGCGGCGATCCAGGACCCGCAGCTCGTCGTTGGCGTCGAGCCCGAGGTGGAGCGGATCGGGGCGCAGGAGGCCGCGCCGCACGAGATTACGCACGAGCGCGTGGCGGATGCGCGCGTAGTCGCCGTTGGGGCCGGTGCAGTTGATCGCCGAGGCGATCGCGACGACGGTCGTGCACGCCGCGTTGGCGATCTCGACCGAGAGGCGCCCGTCGCGCAGCGCTCGCGCCGCGGCGACGCGGCCGCGGTGGCGCACGATGCGGCCCGCCCGGTCCAGCCGTTCGAAGACGCTCGCGGTCGCCGGCGGAACGCGATAGCGGTGCGCCGTCCAGAACGCCTGCAGATGCTCGAGGAAGCGGCGGCGCTCGCGCTGGCTCCAGCCGCCCCAGATCTCTTGCGAGATCTCGCGAATCGATTCGAGCACCTCGCGCCAGTCGCCGCCGGCGGCGGCGTGGCGGCGCACCGCCGCGCGCAGCGAGCGCAGCAGCGCCAGCGGCGTCTGCGTTTTCAAGTCGAGCGCGGAGCGGTCGAGGGCGCGTGCCGCGGGGTTTTCGACGTGGGGCAGCAGTCCGTGGCGCGAGACGATGTGGATCGTTCCGGAAAAACCGCGTTCGTCGAGTTGCGCGACCGCGTCGAGCGCGGTCAGCCCGCCGCCGACGACCAGCACGTCGCCGGTCGCCTTGCGCGGATCGAACGTCCAGGGATTGGAGACGAAGCCGCGCGACGAGCGCAGCGCCTCGGGCAGAAACGAGTCGTCGGGCGGAAAGTTCCCAAGCGCTAGGACGGCGCAGCGCGCGCTCCACTCATCGCCGCGCGCGTCGAGGATGCGAAAGCCGCCGGCGTCCGGCTCCAGGTCCACGACCTCGCTGCGAATCGCGTCGAAGAGCGGACGGCCGGCGAGCGCGCGCGCGAAGCGTTCGGCCAAGTAGCGGCCGAAAAGGCGCCGGGGAATGAGCGCCTCGCGGTCCTGCGAGCCCAGCCAGCGCAGCAGCTCCTCTTTATCGGCGGCGGTCGCGCTCATGGCGCGGGCCGGCCCGTTCATGAAGAGGGCGTCGGAGGCGGGGGCGTAGGCGCTCCCGGGGCCGGGTTCGCCCGCGTCGATCAGGAGAACGCGAAAATCGGGCGGGGCAACGAGAGCCAGCTCCGCTACGAGCGTCGTCCCGGCGAGACCCCCGCCGACGACGGCGACATCGTACAGGCTGGCCGAATCCATGGCCTATTAGGTATCGGCACCTTTGCGGCGGTCAACCATCGCCTCGAACGCCCGGTAGATACGGGGCACGTACCGGTGCTTGTAGGGGTAGAGCTCGGCCGGATCCGTGGTGTGCACGAGCATCGCCGGGTCGGCTTCGAAGACCAGCAGCCGGCCGTCGGGGCCGATCGCGCAGTCGATGCCGAAGTACTCGAGCCCGACCTCCCGCCCCACCCCCCGCACGGCTTCGCCCAGACTTCCCGCGAACGCGGACTCCCAGTCCGCCAGAAAGGCGGCCTCCTCGTCGCGCATCCATTGGTGCTCGGCCATCGGCGCGTTGTAGTAATGGATCATCCAGTTCGGCGAGACTGCGAGATGGACGGGGAAGGGCTCGCCGTCCACGTACACGATGCGGTACTTGCGGAAGTGCCCGTCGGCGCTGCGGTAGTCGACGAAGGGGCTCGCAAAGAGGCTTCGAGCGCTCGTCTTGGCGAGATAGGCCGCCAAATCGGCGGCGCCGCCGATGCGTTCCAGGTCGTGCCCGGCGTGCGATCCCACCGGGCGCAGGATGAACGGATAAGCAAACGGCAACGCTCCCGCGGCAAGGGCCGCGCGCTCGACCTGCGCGACCGGCGCAACCGTGCAGCCGGCGCCGGCGAGCGTGCGCGCCAGCTCGAGCCGGCCGGTCGCGAGCACGCGCTCGGGGCGGTTGAGCGCCGGCCGCTCCTGCGCCGCGAGAAACGACTGCGCCAAACGCAGCGGGGCGGCGGCCTCGGGAGATTCGGCGATCGCGCAGAGCACGGCGTCGTAGCGGGGCAGCCGCGCGGCGCGCATGCGTGTTTCGTCGAGCAGGTAGAGCTTGTGCACGCTGGTCGTCGAGCGGTCGATGAGGAAATCGACCGGTACGTTGGCTTGCCAGTCGCCGGGCGCGCACAGGACGAGCAGGCTGCGCGCTTCGTTCGGCGCCCGGCTCGAGTAGAGTTGCTGCGCCTCGAGCGCGCGGCGCTGGTGTTCGATCGCGCGTTGCGGATCGCCGGCGATCTGCAGCAGTTCGTAGAGCGCCAGGTTTGCCGCGACCGATCCGGGCTGCACGTCGAGCGCGCGTTCGAAAAAGCTGCGTGCCTGCTCGAGCTTCCCGTCGCGCATCAGCAGGTTCCCCTTGCCGACGAGCGCGGGCACCCAGCTCGGGGCGCGCAGCAGCGCGGATTCGTAGGCCAGCAGCGCTTCCTTCGGAGCGCCGAGTTCGTCGAGCGAGATCGCCAGGTTGTTGTAGAGGACGGCGGCGTTGGGGAACGCGACGATTCCTTCGGAGAATGCGGCGACCGCCTCGCGCAGCTTGCCTTGCGCGCGCAGCTCGATACCGCGGTCGTTGTAGGCCTGGACGTTGCTCTCGTGCATGGGCGAAGGTTACTGCGGCAGGCGCCGCGGTTCCGCCTCGCCAATGCGCGAGGCGTGCCGGCCGTCGCGTTCCCCAAGAAGAAGGTCCCGCGCGCCGTCGCGCTCGCGGAGCTCGAGATCCTCGAACGCACCTACCCGCGCGCGCAGACGGCGCTGCACTACGGCAATCCCTTCGAACTGCTGATCGCGGTGATCCTTTCCGCACAGTGCACCGACGCGCGCGTCAACCTCACGACGCCGCAGCTGTTCGCCAAGTATCCGACGCCCGAGCGTCTGGCCAAGGCGAAGCTCCCCGAGGTCGAGCGCATCGTCAAATCGTGCGGTTTCTTCCGGATGAAGGCCAAGAACATCGTGAGCGCTGCCGGCGATCTGGTCGAGCGGTTCGGCGGCGAGGTTCCGCGCACGCGCGAAGAGCTGGAGTCGCTTGCCGGCGTCGGCCGCAAGACGGCCAGCGTGGTGATGTCGGTTGCCTTCGAGGAGCCCGAGCTGGCGGTCGATACGCACGTCTTTCGCGTCGCGCACCGGCTCGGCTTGACGATCGCAACGACGCCGCGCGGCGTGGAGGACGACGTCAAGGCGCTCGTGCCCAAGGCGAAGTGGGGTCACGCGCATCATTGGCTGATCCTGCACGGCCGCGAGATCTGCAAGGCGCCGATTCCGCTGTGCGGGAGGTGCCCGGTCGCGCAGCTCTGCCCGACGCCCGCAATACTTGCCAGGGCCGTCGCGGCGAAGGCGTCGGCGCGCAAACGGCGTTGAAGCGCCTCCTTCGCGCGGGTCTGGCGGCGCTCGCGGTTGGCCTGCTCGGTGCCTGCGTGCCTGCGGGCCAGTCGCGCGCAGGTGCGAACACGCTGGTCTTTACCGGGCTCGCCGGCGAGCCCGACTCGCTCGATCCGCTGATCACGACGATGTCCGACGTGAGCAGCTTGGCCCATCTCTATCTCTCCTATCTGGTCGAGACCGACGATCGCGGCCGGCTCGTTCCGGAGATCGCAACCGCCGTGCCCACGCAAGCCAACGGCGGCATCTCGGCCGACGGCAGAACGATCGTCTACGATCTTCGGCGCGGCGTGCGCTGGCAGGACGGCGCGCCCCTCACCGCGCGCGACGTGATCTTCACCTATCGCGCCGCCGTCAACCCCGGCAACGACGTTCCGGTTCGCGTGGGCTACGACGAGGTCAGCTCGATTCGCGCCGATGGCGACTACCGCGTCGTCGTGCGGCTGCGCCGGCCGTTTGCACCGTTCGTTTCGTGGTTCATGGGGCCGGAGGGCTACGGCTTGCTGCCGGCCCATCTGCTCGAGGGCTACCGCACTCTCAACCACGTGCCGTACAACGCCTTGCCGGTCGGATCCGGCCCCTTCCGAGTCGTGCAGTGGAGCCACGGCGACCGCGTCGTGCTGGTCGCGAACCCGTCTTACTGGCGCGGCCGGCCGCGCATCGATCGCATCGTGTACCGGATCGTCCCGGATCCGAATACGCGCTTGGAGCTGCTGCAGACCGGCGAGGCCGACGCCTACTTCGACGCCGATCCGCTCTTGCTGCCGCGTCTGCGCGCGCTGGCCGGCGTGGTGGTTACGTTGACGCCGATCAACGACATGCACGTGCTGCGATTCAACCTGCGCGATCCGGTGCTCGCGGATCCGAGCGTGCGCCGCGCGATCGCCATGGCGATCGACCGGCCCCAACTGATCGAAGCCGCTACGCACGGCTCGGGAATCGTCGTCGACGCCGACCAGCCGCGCAACGGCTGGGCGTACGACGGCGCCGTGGCGCATCTCGCGTACGATCCGGCGGCGGCGCGCCGGCTGCTCGCGGGGCGCAAGCTCTCGCTCACGCTCGCCGTTTCGCCGGCCGGCATCAACGGTTCGGCCCTCGCCGCCGCGGTGATCCAGCGCAACCTGCACGACGCCGGAATCGAGGTCGCGATCAAGACGTATCCGATGGCGCAGCTGTGGGGGCCGGCGGCCGCCGGCGGCGTCATGGCGAGCGGACATTTCGAGCTGGCCTACGACGCGTGGTGGGTGCTCTCTCCCGATCCCGACGACTCGTGGAATCTCGCCTGCGACCAGCGGCCGCCGAACGGCGAAAACTACGACGACTGGTGCGATCCGGTCGCCGAGCGCGCCATGGAGGACGCGCTCGCACGGTACGATCCCTCGGAGCGCGCGCGCGACTACGCGGTGATTCAGCGCGAGATCGTACGCGAGCTGCCGTTTCTCACGCTATGGCAAGTGCGCATGCCGGACGCGTACCGCACCCGCCTGCATGGCGTCGCGCCGGCGCCGTTCGGCTCGATTTTCTGGAACGCGTGGAAATGGTACCTTTCGCCCGCTCGGCGGCGTTAAAAGCTTAGCGGCCCGAGGCTCGTGCGCTGCGGCGGCGGAAGCTCCGCGTCCTGCGCGATGCGCTTGAGCAGCGACGACGCCGTCAGGCGCTCGCCGTACCCTTGCTCGGTCGAGACGATCGAGAGGTTGATGAGTGCCGGTTCCTGCGCGCTCGGATCGAACTGATAGTCGCCGTCCAGGCCCAATCCGGCGATGCGGACGAGCTGATGGACGTCGTCGAGAGCGAGCGCGACGCGCTCCTGGCGAAAGCGCAGGCGCAGCCGCAGCGGGCGCTCGAGCACCACGACCTTCACGCCGTTGTGCGCGCCCAGGATGCTGTTGAGGCGCTTCGCGCCGGCGCTCACGCGATCGGCGAACAGGCGCAGCGACTCCTGCGCATCCTCGGGCTCGCGCTCGACGGGCGCGCCCGATGCCGAGTCGATGGCGGCGCCGAGCTCTCGGCGCGCGCGGATTCGGCTCGCCGCCGCAACGATCGGGTTGGTGGCCGTGAACTCGGGATCCATCGGATCGGACATGCACGAAAGCATTCGCGCTCTTTCTTCGCGGGACTCCTC
This sequence comes from Verrucomicrobiia bacterium, assembly GCA_035505015.1. GTDB lineage: Bacteria > Vulcanimicrobiota > Vulcanimicrobiia > Vulcanimicrobiales > Vulcanimicrobiaceae > DATJRF01. The sequence goes on from DATJRF010000271.1 coordinate 5,662, forward strand.
TGCCTGGCGGCTCGCCTTCCCGGAGGCCAACCTGGTAGGCAGGGAGTGCGACCGCTGCCGGTACGCCTTCGAACGATGTGGGAAAGATAAGCGTGGAAGGAGAGTCTCCATGTCAACTACCACCTACGGCCGTGAGGAGAGCGCGATCCTCAAGATCGAGACGGCCGGATCCGTCGTCGAAGCCGCAACGGGTATAGCCGTTATCGTTCTGGCCATTATCGGATTAGCGCACGCGGACAGCTCGTTTTTCGGATCGATCGGCGCCATCGTCCTGGGTGCGGCACTGCTCGCGCAGGGCGGCGCGGTCGCGGCCGAATACTCCAAGCTGCTTTCGATGATCTCCGGCGGCGCACTGGGCGCGATCGAACTCGGCGCCGGCATGAGCGTCGAGATCCTCGCCGGCGGCGCGATGATCGTTCTGGGCATCCTGGGATTGCTAGGGTTCTATCCGGCGACGCTGCTCGCTTCGGGCGTGATCGTCATCGGCGCTGCGCTGGTGCTGGCGGCGAACGGCCTCGCGCGCCTGGCCACGCTCAAAGGAGAAGCGGCGGGGCTTTCGGAGCTGGCGCAGCGCGTTGCCGAAGCGGCGCTCGCCGGTGCGGTCACCGCACAGGTGCTCGCCGGCGGAGCAGCCGTCGTCCTCGGCATTCTCGCACTCACGATGACCGGGCGATCGGACGTGCTCGCGCTCGTCGGGCTGCTCGTGCTGGGTGCGGCCGTCGCCGTGAGCGGTACCGCGCTCACCGGGCGGATGCTGCGGCTGTTCAACCTCCGGCAGCTCTGAGGGAACCGGAAAAAATAGCGGCGCAACCGCCCGCAGGCGGTTGCGCCGCTGGATGAATGATGGCGAAGGGCTAGTTCGGCTTGCTGCTCGGCTTGGCCGAGGGTTTGGCCGAGGACTTGGCCTTGGTCATCGGCATGCTCATCGGCTTGGCCGAGGACTTGCTCATCGGCTTGGCCGAGGACTTGGCCGCCGACTTCATCGCCGGCTTGGCGGACGGGCTCGCGCTCGGCGAGGTGGCGGCCATCGCCGTTCCCGTCGCCAGGAACGCCACGGCGGCAATCGCCAGAATCGTCTTCTTCATTCGTACACCTCCTTTCGGGGTATGAAAGTGCCCGCCGCCGTAACGGCGGCGACACCTGGTCGATTTCTTCCCCCGGGGGTGGGCAAGACCCTGCGGCTACTTGCCCTTCCCGACCAGCGCGCGCGAGATGACCAAGCGCTGGATCTGCTGGGTCCCCTCGTAGATCTGCGTGATCTTGGCGTCGCGCATCATGCGCTCGACCGGGTACTCGCTCGAATAGCCGAATCCGCCGAGCACCTGGACGGCGTCGGTGGTGACCGACATCGCGACGTCGCCGCACTTGAGCTTGGCCATCGCCGCCCATAGCGTGACGTCCGAGTCGCCGGCGTCGCATTTGCGCGCCGCTTCGTAGAGCAGCAGCCGGGCGGCCTCGACCTCGGCCTTCATATCCGCAAGCATGAAGCCGACGCCCTGGTGCTGCCCGATCGGCTTGCCGAAGGCGACGCGCTCCTTGGCGTAGTTGGTCGCGTAGTCCAGCGCGCCCGCCGCGATGCCGAGCGCTTGCGCGGCGATGCCCGGACGCGACTTGTCGAGCACGCGCATCGCGATCTTGAAGCCTTCGCCCTCTTCACCGAGCCGGTTGCTCGCCGGGACCTCGCAGCCGTCGAAGATCAACTCGACCGTCGGAGAGCCGCGAATCCCCATCTTTTTCTCTTTCTTCCCGACCGTGAAGCCGGGCGTCCCCTTCTCGACCACGAACGCGCTGACTCCGCGCGATCCCGCCGCCGGATCGGTGACCGCAAAGACGCAAACGACGTCCGCCACGCTGCCGTTGGTGATCCAAATCTTTTGACCGGTCAACGCGTAGGAATCGCCCTTGCGCTCCGCGCGCGTGCGCATCGACCCCAACGCGTCCGACCCGCTGGAAACCTCGGTGAGCGCGTAAGCGGCGAGGTGCTCGCCCGATGCGATCTTGGGAAGAAATCGCTGCTTCTGCTCCTCGTTGCCGGCGATCATGATCGGCAGCATTCCGAGCTCCTGAACCGCAACGATCAGCGCACTCGACGCGCACGCCTTGGCGATCTCCTCGACGACCTTGACGTACGTTACGAAAGTCCCCCCGAGCCCGCCGTACTGGGCCGGAATGGGTACGCCGAGCAGATCGTTCTGCGCGAAGAGCTCCTTGACGTCCCACGGAAACTCCGCGCTCTCGTCGATCTCGGCCGCGCGCGGCGCGACCTTCTCCGCGACGAGCTCGCGAACCACCGCCAGCATCATCGCCTCTTCTTCGTTGCCGCTCTGCGGCGGTGCCATTGCCATCGCTCTACTCCTACCGATCGAAAATTTTTGCGAGCCTTCGTGGAAGCCGGCCCCTCATCATCGCATCGCGCCGTCGGCCTTCGACTTCGGCGCTGCTTTAGGATGAGGAGGGCAACTTCCACGAAGGCGGCCCGCCACCCGTTGGCGCATAAGTCCCGCCTATGGATAAGGTCTATCCTTCGTGCGCCGACGCCGTCGCCGACATCCCCAGCGGGGCCTCGCTCGCCGTCGGCGGCTTCGGGCTCAACGGGATTCCGCACAACCTGATCCAGGCGCTGCTCGAGCAGGGCGCGACCGATCTGGTGACCGTTTCCAATAACTGCGGCGTCGACGGCTGGGGCTTGGGCGTGCTGCTCGATCACAAGCGGATCCGCCGGACGACCGGTTCGTACGTCGGTGAGAACAAAGAGTTCGAACGGCAGTATCTGCACGGCGAGCTCGAGGTCGAGCTCTGCCCGCAGGGAACGCTGGCGGAGCGGCTGCGCGCGGGCGGCTGCGGGATTCCCGCATTTTACACGCCCGCCGGCGTCGGCACGCTGGTGGCCGACGGCGGCCTGCCTTGGAAGCACGCAGCCGACGGCAGCGTCGCGGTCGCGTCGCCGAAAAAGGAGACGCGCTCGTTCGGCGGGCGCGACTACGTGCTCGAGCAGGGGATCGTCTGCGACTTCGCGCTCGTGCGCGCCTCGCGCGGCGACCGCGCCGGAAACCTCGTCTTCGACAAGGCGACGCGCAACTTCAACCCGCTCTGCGGCATGGCCGGGAAAGTCACGATCGCCGAGGTCGAGGAGCTGCTCGAGCCGGGCGAGATCGACCCGCAGGAGGTGCATCTGCCGGGGATCTTCGTGCAGCGCATCGTGCGCGTCGGCGCGCAGGGCAAACGGATCGAGCGCACCACCACTCGCAAGCGGGGGGAGAACTAGCGATGGCGCTTTCCAGGACGCAGCTCGCGGCGCGCGTCGCGCAGGAGCTGCGCGACGGGCAGTACGTCAACCTGGGCATCGGCCTTCCGACGCTCGTACCGAACTACGTCCCACCGGGCGTCACCGTCACGCTGCAGAGCGAGAACGGGATCCTCGGCATGGGCCCCTATCCGTACGAAGGCGACGAGGACCCGGATCTGATCAACGCGGGCAAGGAGACGGTTACGGTGCTGCCGGGTGCGTCGTTCTTCGACTCCGCCCTCTCGTTCGGCATGATACGCGGCGGCCATATCGATCTCGCGGTGCTGGGAGCGATGCAAGTCTCCGAGCACGGCGATCTCGCCAACTGGATGATCCCGGCCAAGATGGTCAAGGGCATGGGCGGCGCGATGGATCTCGTGCACGGGGCCAAGCGCGTGATCGTCATGATGGAGCACGTCGCCAAGGGCAACGCGCACAAGATCGTGCGCAGATGCTCGCTGCCGCTCACCGGTAAGCACGTCGTTCACAAGATCATCACCGACCTCGGCACGATGGACGTCCTGCCCGAGGGGCTGGTGCTGCGCGAGCTGGCTCCCGGCGTGAGCGTCGAGGAGATCCAAGCGGCGACCGAGCCCAAGCTGCACGTTCCGGATCCGCCCGCCGTCATGCAGGTTCCCCACCACGCCCGCGCCTAAAGGAAGACGCATGAAGTACGTTACGTCGCGCTTTACCGTCCCCATGGCACTCGTCGTGGCTTTGCTCGTCGGAGCGACGACGGGCTGGGCGCTCGCCACGCAGCAGCAGCACATGTACAACGCCCTTCAATCGCTCAAGACCGCATACTCGGAGTTGAACAAGGCCAGTTCGAACAAGGGCGGCCATCGCGCCAAGGCGATGAACCTGATCGATCAGGCGATCAACGAGGTCAACCTCGGCATCCAGGCCGGCAACCAGTAACCTACGCGGTCGAGAGGTCGCGCGAGCGTGCGCTGAACTGCGTGCGGTATAGGCGCGCGTAGAGGCCGCCGCGAGCGAGGAGCTCGGCGTGGGTGCCGGACTCGACGATGCGCCCGGCTTCGACGGCGAAGATGATGTCGGCTGCCTGAATCGTCGAGAGGCGGTGGGCGATCACCATGCTCGTGCGGCCGTGCATCGCGACCTCCAGCGCTGCCTGAATGGCGGCTTCGTTTTCGGAATCGAGCGAGCTCGTCGCTTCGTCGAGGATCAGGATGCGGGGATCCTTGAGCAGCACGCGCGCGATTGCCAGCCGTGGGCGCTCGCCGCCGGAGAGCTTGTGTCCGCGCTCGCCGACCAGCGTCCGATACCCGTCGGGTAGGCCGGCGATGAAGTCGTGGATATTGGCGGCGCGCGCGGCCGCCTCGATCTCCGCGTCGGTCGCGTCGATTTCGCCGTAGCGCAGATTGTTCGCGATCGTGTCGTGAAAGAGATAGGTCTCCTGCATGACGATCCCGATATCGCGGCGCAGCGAGTCGAGCGTGACCGTTCGAACGTCGTGCCCGTCGACGCACACGCGCCCCTCCTGCGGATCGTAGAAGCGCGGAACGAGCTGCGTGATCGTCGTCTTGCCGGCACCCGAGGGCCCGACGAACGCGGCGATCTTTCCGGCCGGGATCTCGAAGGTAACGCCGTTGAGAATGGAGCGCGACGCATCGTAGGAGAAGTGCACGTCTTCGAAGCGGATGTCGCCCCGAACGTCGTGCAAGACCGTCGCTCCGGGGGGATCGTATTGCTCGGTCGGCATGTCGAGGTAGTCGAAGATGCGCTCGAAGACGGCCAGCGCGCTGACGATCTGCACCTGAATCCCGGCCAGCGCCGCGGCCTGACCGTAGAGCCGCCCCTGCACGAAGCCGACGAAGGCGACGATCACGCCGACCTGCAGACCGGAGGCGATCGCGTACCAACCTCCGCCCAGCCAGATCAGCGCCGGGCCGACGACGACCATCGCCGTCACCGAGGCCAGGAACCAGCGTCCGACCATCGCTAAATTGATTTCGAGGTGCATGAGGTTCGTGCCGACGGCGTAGAACCGGACCCGCTCGTAGGCTTCGCGCGCGAACGACTTGATCAGCGTGATCCCCGAGATCGAGAGCGTTTCCTGCGTGATCGACTCGATCTCGTCGCGCTTCTCGCGAGTTTTCTTGCGGATCTCGTACATGCGGCGGCCGACGGGGCCGAGCGGCAGCACCATCAGCGGCACGATCACGACCGAGAGCAGCGCCAGCCGCCAATTCCAGAGAAACATCGCGACCAGCGTCGTCGCGATGACCACGACGTTGGTGACGATCGAGGTCAGCGTACCGGTTACGACGTTGTCGATATTGTCGACGTCGTTGCTAACCCGGATCATGATCTCGCCGGTCTTGGTTCCGGCGAAGAAAGAG
>DATJRF010000272.1:0-7348 GCA_035505015.1 Verrucomicrobiia bacterium
CGCGCGGATCTTCGGGTCGCGCGCCATCCGGTTGAAATCCTGCGCACGCTCCGCGTCGGTCCCGGCCAGATAGCCGTCGCTTGCGCGAACGTAGTCGCCGAGCACGGGCTCCAGCCCGAGGCTTCGGAAATGCTCCAGGCCCTGTTCGATCTCTTCGGGAGCGGGGGGCGAAGCCGGCGCGACCAGGCCGACGGCGTCGCCGCGACGCAGCATCGGCGGCTTGCGCAGGTTCGTAGGAAACGTAGGCACCGCAGCCGTCATCGCCGCTCCAAGCGCTAGCGCCGAGCCGAGGAACTCGCCTCGAGTAGTCATCCCCCCGCCTTCAGCGATACGCGCGCGCCGGCCTTGCCGTTTGAGGGCGCCGAGGAGGCCGTTTCGCACGGTCGAACCGCGAACTCCGTGAACGCTCGTCACGTCGCTCGCGCGCGGGCCGATCCTGTACACGCTGGGGCGAGACCTCTCCGGAATCTCGTTCGCGGCGTCGTACGCCCTCTCGTTCGCCCTGCTGCGCGAGCTCGCGCCGACATCGCAAGAGACGGGCAAGACCGTAGCCCTCTATCTCCTGCTTCAGACCACGTTCGTCGTCGCGCTTTCTCTGCTCGGCGGATTCGTGGCCGATAAAAGCTGGCGCGCCGCCTACCTGATCTGCCCGGCGGTTGCCGCGATCGCTTTGTTTGCGTCGGTGCGTTGGGTCCCCGAGGCGCGCGCGTCGCAGACGACGCCGTTCGACTACGTCGGCAACACGCTCATCGCGATCGGCCTGGTCGCCATGCTGCGAGGGATCAGCGGCGCCGCGACGGGCGGATGGACCGGCGCCGGGGTCGTCGTTCCGCTTGCAATTGCATCGGTCGCGCTCGCGGCGTTTATCGTCTTCGAACTGCGCGCCTCGCATCCCGCGTTCCCGATCCGCCTGTTCGCCGAGCGCGAGCTGATCGCCGCGGCGCTCTCGCAGTTTGGTTGGTGTTTCGCCAACGGGGTGATCATTCTGCAACTGTCGCTGCTGTGGCAGTACGTGTACCGGTACGTTCCGCTCCGGGTCTCGCTGGGCCAGCTTCCGTTGACGATCGCGAGCATTGCCGGCGCGGCGCTGGCAGGCCGATTGTCATGAGCGCCGCGCTCGCGATCGGGGCCGGCATCATGTTTGCCAAGGCGCCCGCCGCCAGCATCTTTCTCGCACGGGCGCCGCAGGCGCTCACCGGAGCCGTCAGCTCCACTCGCACCGCGTTTGCCCAACTCGGGTTCGCCGTGGGCCTCGCCAGCAGCTCGTCGATGCTCTACGGCTTCTTCGACACGCGGTATCGCCACGCGCTCGAGGCGGCCGGCTTCTCCGAGAAACTGCAGATGCAGGCCTATCAGATCGTCGAACGTTTCGCGAACACCGGAACGACGCACGGCCTCGACGCGCTGCTGGTCCAACGAGTGCTCGCCGAAGCCAAGACGACGTATTTTACCGCATACGCGACGACGATGTTCGCAGCGGCGGCGTTCATCGGCCTTATCGCGGCGGCGACGCTGCTGTTGAGAGCGCCGGCCGGCCCTTCGGCTCGGGTCGGCTAACCCGGGGGGACCGGGCGCACCGGCGCCGGGCGCGGCGCAGGCTTGGGGGGCTTGGGCGGCTTGGGAGGGTGCGGGCAGGAGCCCGGCCGGCAGGGCGGTTTGGGGGGCGGGGTGTGATACGGGTAGTTCGGCGTGATGCCGAAATAGAGGCCCTCGACGCCCATGCTGGTCGCGGTCGGGATCGGTTTTGGGGGTGGGCCGGTCGTGATCGTCGAGAAGGTCTGCTGATCGGCGCGCGCGCCGCCGGCGGCCGCGAGGGTGGCGGCCGCGGCCAGGAACAGGGCTAGGGCGAGCGTTTTCATCCGAATTCCTCCCTTCCGAGGATACCCCGAGGCGCCGAGAGGTTCCATCTTGGGGCCGCCGTAACTTGGTGAAGTTTTGACTGACTCGTCTCTTCCCAAGCCGCATCGCCGCCGCGTCGTCGTAACCGGCCTGGGAGCGGTGACCCCGATCGGGAACAATCGCGTAGACTTCTGGCGGCGCTTGCTGGCTGGGGAATCGGGCGTTGCCCCGATTACCGCCTTCGACGCCAGCGACTTCGCGACGCAGATTGCCGCCGAGGTCAAGGACTTCAAACCCGAGGAGCTGATCGGCCGCAAAGAGGCGCGCCGGATGGACCGCTTTACCCAGTTCGCGGTCGTAGCGGCGCGCGAGGCGATCGAAGACGCCAAGCTGCCCGACGACGTCGAGTTCAAGCAGCGCACGGGCGCCGTGCTCGGTACCGGAATCGGTGGCATCATCACCTTTTGGCTCAACTCGGTCAAGGCCAACGAGAACGGCACCTGGTCGAAGGTGACGCCGTTCTTCATTCCGATGCTCATGGCCAACGCCGAGGCGGCCCACATCTCGATGATGTACGGCTTCCAGGGGCCGATCTTCTCGGCTGCCAGCGCTTGCGCCAGCGCCAACGACGCGATCGTCACCGCGTACAACTACGTGGCCTACGGCGACGCCGTCGCGATGATCACCGGCGGCAGCGAAGCGACCGTCTCTCCGCTCGCCGTCGGCGGCTTCTCCTCGATGAAGGCGATGTCGACGCGCAACGACGATCCCACCCGCGCGAGCCGCCCCTTCGACGCGCAGCGCGACGGCTTCGTGCTCGGAGAAGGCGCCGGCGTCCTCGTGCTCGAGGAGTACGAACACGCCAAGGCGCGCGGCGCGAAGATTTACTGCGAGATCCTCGGCTACGGGCAATCCGCCGACGCCTACGACCTGGTGGCGGTCGATCCCGAGGGCCGCGGCGTGATGCTCGCGCTGCAGCGCGCCTTTGCGAGCGCGGGGATCGCGCCGAGCGAAGTCGACTACATCAACGCGCACGGCACCTCGACGCCGATCGGCGATCCGGCCGAGTCGAAGGCGATCGAGAAGGCGCTCGGCGAGCACGCGCACGAGATCGGCGTGAGCTCGACCAAGTCGATGCACGGCCACGCGCTCGGCGGCGCGGGCGGCATCGAGGGCGTCGCGACCGTGCTGGCGGTGCAGAACGACATCATGCCGCCGACCATCAACTACGAGTATCCGGATCCCGAATGCACGCTCGACTACGTGCCGAACGTTCCGCGCAAGGCGACGATTCGCGTCGCGCTCTCGAACTCGTTCGGCTTCGGCGGGCACAACTCGGTCATCGTCTTCGGCAAGGTCCGAAACCCCGTCTAAATTGAGCGGTGAGGCGCATCGCCGGCGCTTGCGCGCCCTGCTTCGGCTTTCCGGCGTCCGCACCGCAGGCGATCTCGCGCTGGTGGAGCGCGCCTTCGTACACGAGAGCCACGCCAAGGAACGCGGCGGGGGCTCGAACGAGCGCATGGAGTTCCTGGGCGATTCGGTCCTCGGGTTCGTCACGGCGAGCTGGCTGTACGAGCGCTTTCCCGACGAGCCGGAAGGGATGCTGACGCTGCGCAAGGCCGCCATCGTGAGCGACGCCCAGCTCGCGCGCAGCGCGCGGCGGCTCGGATTCGCCGAGGTGGTGCAGCTCGGCACCGGCATGCGCACCGCCGGCGGCGCCGACAACACCTCGATCCTGGCCGACGCCTTCGAAGCCTTCGTTGCGGCGCTCTATCTCGGCTATGGTATCGAGAAGGCGCGCCGCTTCGTCGTCGGCGAGCATATCGAGCACCTCGAGCACTCGCCCGATGCGCTGCTCGATGCCAAGACGCGCCTGCAGCACTACGCGCAGGAACGGCTCGCCGCCACCCCGGTCTACAAGGAGACGAGCCGGGGCACGCCGCAGGCGCCCGCCTTCAGCTCGAAGGTGAGCGTCAACGGCAAAACGTTGGGAACGGGGCAGGGTCCCTCGAAGAAAGCTGCCCAGCAGGCCGCCGCCGAGGCAGCCCTTCTGCAGATACAGGCACAGAGTGAAGCTTAAAAAGATCAAGTCCTTCGGCTTCAAGACCTTCGCCGAGCCGACCACGCTCGATTTCGCGGGCGGAATCACCGCGGTCGTCGGCCCCAACGGGTCGGGTAAGTCGAATCTCGTCGACGCGTTTCGCTGGGTTCTCGGAGAGACGTCGAGCAAGAGCTTGCGCTCCGGAAAGCTCGAGGACGTGATCTTCGCCGGCAACGAGAAGCGCAAACCGCTCGGCCTCGCGGAAGTCTCGATCACGTTCGACAACACCGACGGCAAGCTCCCGGTCGATTTCAACGAAGTCGAGATCACGCGGCGCGCCTATCGCGCGGGCGAGAGCGAGTACTTCATCAACCGCAGCCAGGTGCGCTTGCGCGACATCATGGATCTGCTGATGGGAACGGGCCTGGGCCCGGGCTCCTACTCGATCGTCTCGCAAGGGCAGATCGACGCGATCCTCACGAGCAAGCCGACCGAACGGCGCGCGCTCTTCGAAGAGACCGCCGGCATCAATAAGTTCCTCGCGCGCAAGCACGAGTCGATGCGCCGTCTCGAGCAGACCGAGGCCAACGCGATTCGCATCAGCGACCTCATCGCCGAACACGAGCGCCGCATCCCGGAGCTCGATACGCAGGTGCGCCGCGCCAAGCGCTACCGCAAGGTCAGCGCGCGCGTGCGCGATCTGGAGATTCTCGCCTACATTCGCGCCAGCGCCTCGCGGCGCACGGAGCGCGAGGGGCTGCGTGCGGAGCTCGAGCGCAACGAGGAGCTGCGCGGCGCCGCCGCGGCCAAGGCGGCCTCGCTCGGAGCGCAGCTTGCCGAGGCGCGCACGCGCGCCTACCAGCAGGAGCTGCAGCTCGAGGAGCTGCGTTCGCAAGCGCAGGGCAAGCGCGCCGAGCTCGCGCGCATCGAAGCCGACTATGCCGCCGTACTCGCGCGCCGCGAAGCGCTCGAACGGCAATCGACGCAGACCTCCGCCGATGCCGCCCGCGTGCAGGCGGAACGCGAATCGCTCGGGAGCGCGATCGACTCGCTCGAGGAGCGGCTCGCGCCGCTGGGCGGCGAGATCGACCAGGCCCGCGAGCAGGAGCTGGAGGCGCAGACGGCGCTCGCGCAGACGCGCGCGCAGCTCGACGCGATCTTCACGCAGCTGCGCGAGGTGGAGGCAGCCGCCGCAACGCACGCGGCTCGGAAGGCCGAGCGGCGCGTACAGGCCGAGAACCTGCGCTCCGAGTCGGAGCGCCTCGAGCACGAAGCGCGCGGTGCGCGCGAACGCGCCGCGCAGATCGAGATCGCCGCCGGTGCGGCCACGCACAAGTACGGCGACCGCGAGCGCGCGCTCGGCGCGCTCGAGTCGCGGGCGCTCGAAGCGCGCGGCCGCTTCGAAGACGCCGAGCGCGAGGTCTCGCTCGCGCAGGAGGACTTGGCGCGGGCGCTCGGCGCGCATCGCGACGAGACGGCCGAAGTCAAAGGCGCCGAATCGCGCCTGCACACGATCGAGGAGCTGGAGAACTCGCTCGAAGGGCACGTACCCGGTACGCGCGCCGTCGTCGAGGCGATGCAGCGCGGCGAGGTACGCGGCATCGAAGGGATCGTCTCCAACCTCATCACCACCGAAGAGCGCTACGCGCGCGCGATGGATATCGCGTTCGGCGCCCGGCTCTCCAACATCGTCACGACCACCTCGGAGGATGCCGAGCGGGCGATCGAGTTCCTCAACCGCCACGAGGCCGGCCGCGCCACCTTTCTGCCGCTCGATACGCTGGCCAACCGCGATGGGCGCCACATGACGGCGGATCTCGAGCGCACGCCCGGCGTGATCGGCTACGCGCATACGCTCGTGCGCACCACGCCCGCCTTCGAAGGCGTGGTGCGATTCCTGGTCGGCAACGTCTTGATCGTCGACGCGCTGCAGACCGGCATCCACTTGGTGCGCGAACGCGGCTTTCGCGATACCGTGGTCACCCTCTCGGGCGAGCAAATCACGGGCGGCGGCGCGATCACCGGCGGCCGCTTCCAGCGCGAGCGCTCGATCCTCTCGCGGCGCGTGCAGGCCGAGACGCTGCGCGGGGCGCTCGGGGAGATGCGCGAGAAGCTCGCAGGGCTCGAACGCGCGCTGCTGGCGGCGCAGGGCCGCGCCGAGACGGCGATCTCGCTGCGCGACGGCGCGCGCGAGGAGCTCGCGCGCCTCGAGCTGCAGCTGGCGGAGGTGCGCGCCGAGATGGTGGCGCTGGCCGGCGACGTCGAGCGCATGCAGGGCGAGCTCGAAGGCGCGCGCGCCAACGTAGCGGCGCTGCTCGAGCGGGCGCAGAGCGCGCGAACGCAGGAACACGAGTACGAGCGCGACGAGCCGGCCGCGGTGCGCAGCGACGAAGATCGTCAGCGCCTCGAGAGCGACCTCGCGGCGGCGCGCGAACTCATCGCCGCCGCGGAAACGCGGCAAGTTGCGGCCAGCGCCCACGCCGCCGAGCTGCGCGAGCGCTCCGCAGCGCTCTGCGCCGAACGCGACGCCGCGAAGGCGCGTTTGGGCATGCTCGACCAAGATAGCGAGCGCGCTCGCGTGGCGCGCGAGCGGATGCTCGCCGAGATCGCCTCGTTGATGGAGCAGACCGGCCGCTCCCACGCGCATATCGAGGGGCTGCGCCGCGGCGTCGCCGAGCTCGACGGGCACGTGGAGACCGCGCGCCGCGAGCGCGAAGCGCTCACCGACCGGCAGACGCAGCTCGAATCGGATCTGCGCATCGCGCAGAACGAGGAGCGCGAGGCCGACGCGGGCGGCGAGCGCCATCGCATGCGCCTGGCGGAGATCGAGGCCGAGCTCGGAATGCTCGTCTCGCAGTTCGCCCAGAACCCGGCGAGCGACGACGAATGCCGCGACGTCGAAGAGCGCTTCAAAGACGAAGATGGCAGCGTCGTCGAGGATCTGCCGCGCCTGCGCGAAGAGCTCGCGCGGCTCTCGGCCAACGTCAACCTCAACGCCGAGGCCGAGCGAGAAGAACTGGCCGAGCGCGAAGCGTTCCTGCGCGCGCAGCTCGACGATCTAGCGAGGGCACGCGAGACGCTGCTGGAGTCGATCCGGGAGATCGAGCAGCAGACGCAAGTGAAGTTCAACGAGACCTTCGAGCGCGTCTCGACGGAGTTCGCACAGATGTACGGGCGTCTCGTTCCCGGCGGAACGGCCAAGATGTGGCAGACCAATCCGGAGAACCTCTCCGAGACCGGGATCGAGATCTCGGCGCAGCCGCCGGGCAAGAAGCTCATGCCGCTTGCGACGCTCTCCGGCGGCGAGCGCGCGATGACCGTCGCCGCGCTGATCTTCGCGCTGATCGCCGTCAAGCCGTCGCCCTTCTACCTGCTCGACGAGGTCGACGCGGCGCTCGACGACGTCAACGTCGACCGTTTCTCGGAGATGGTCAAAGCCTTTGCGGCCGAGTCGCAGATGATCATCGT
>DATJRF010000273.1:0-20089 GCA_035505015.1 Verrucomicrobiia bacterium
GTGACCCGCGCCGAGCGGCGCCCGCGCCATCTGCGCTCGCTCAACCTCACATAGGCAGGGAAGCCGCGATCCCGCCCTACGGTTGAACACGATGGAAACCGGACACCAACCCTCGATGCGATCGAGACGAAAGTCTGCGACCCGAAGTCGACGGCATCGTCAAGGAATCACTACGCGGACGACAAGCAGGCCGTGATCGCGCGCATCGATGCGATACGAGCCGACCGCACGCCAGGTGGGTTCAGGGAACGATCCGGAACACGACGCCGCAGCCGTTGGCGTTTGCACACGAGACGTTTCCGCCGATCTGCGCCGTTCCGTACAATGCACCGCCGAGCGCGATCAGACCGTTGGGTTGAGCGCCATCGCCGACGCTTGGACCACCGAAGCTGTAGATCGCGCTTTCGCTTCCCGTCGGGCTGGTCTCGAAGACGGCACCGTTGCCGCCGCCCGGGCCGCCCGTGCCCCCGCCTAGAGTCGAGCCATACAGGGTCCCATTCAGGGCGATCAGACCAGCCTCGGGCGTAGCGCCGTCAGCCGTGCCAAGCGGCGCGAATCGATGGATGACCGGCTCGGAGCCCGAAGTGGTAACGGTGAAGATCGCTCCACAGCCCGTACCGCTGAAACAGTTGGAGCTTGCGTTCTGGCTCGTCGTGCCATAAAGCAATCCGTTGACCCAAAGAAGTCCCGCTTCAACGGGATTGGCCCCGTCGTTCCGACCGTTCGCGCTGAATCGATAGACGACGCGTTCGGTGCCCGAGTCAGTTACGGTGAAAACGGCACCGCATCCATATGCGGGCGATGCCGGGCGTGTAGTTCCACCGTAGTACGACGTACCGTACAGCAAGCCGTTCACCCGGACGAGATTGCCTTCGGGATCGGCTGCGTCCCGTGCCCCAATGCCGGCGAAGGAATAGAGCACTTTGTATCCGCTGCCGTCGATATTCATTCTGAAGAATGTCCCGTTCCCGGTGTTTCCCCCGCGTTGCGTCGTGCCGTACAGAGTCTGGCCGACGAGCAGCAGCGCGCCGGCCGGCTCGGCGCCGTCGCTCTTGCTCGTACCTCCGAACCGATGCAGGATATGGTAGCCGCTTCCGTCAGCTCCAACTCGAAAGAGCGTGCCGTATCCTGCTCCACCTTGATATGTCGAACCGTAGAGCACTCCATTGATCGCCGCAAGCGCGGCGATAGGTTGCGATCCGTCGCTACCGCCGCGAAAGCGGTGCAGAACGTGCTCCGCCCCCGCCGTCGTAATGGAGAACACGGTCCCATAGTCAGTTGCTTCATCGAGTTGGCCGCTGGTCGTTCCGTAGAGAACTCCGTTCGCTGCGGCGAGGGCGCTCTGCGGATATGCACCATCTCCTTTGCCTTTGAAGGCGTAGAGAATCGCATACTGGCCCGAGGACGACGATGCATGGCGCATGGTCGGGACAACGCCTGAGGAGCTAGACAAACCCCGCGAACAGCCCGCCACAACAACCAGGGCGATCGACAGGACAAGAGACATGCGGTTCATTTATAGTCACCTTTTCATAATCGAGTGAACGCAGGATCGAGCAAATGCGAGAGGTCTTGAAGCGTAATCTTCCGTTTGTTCGCCTTAGACCAACTCAGTACGCAGGGGGCTCGTGCCAGGGTTCCTCGCGATCGGCAGGTTCGAACGGCGGGTCGAACGCTTCGAGCGGGCGGGCCGCGTACTCGATCCCGTAGCGACCCGCGGCCAAGCGCGCACGGCCGTTTGTCTCCTGGTCGTAGGTCGCCCATAGGGTTAGCGGGTACGCACGCGACGCCCGATAGCAATCGCCTTGCTCGGAAACCTCGCCAAAGAGTGCGTCGGCCTACGTCGGCTACGCGCTCCTCACGCTGATCCTCGTGCTCGCCGTGGTGTCCTTTTCCTAGCACCGCTCATCCACGACTGTCTATATAGACAGGAGTCGATGCCTGGTGCTATGCTGTCTCGCGTGAGAGACGCTCAGTGCCGTCCGGCACGTCTTCAAAGCGGCGACTTTACCAAACAGGCCGGTCTCTTCAAGGTCCTGGCCGATCCGCACCGCTTGAAGATCTTCGCCACGATCGCTCAGGCCCGAGGGGAGGTTTGCGTGTGCGATATCACCGCAGCCCTGCCGCTCGAGCAACCGACGGTTTCGCATCATCTGCGCGTCCTGCGGGAGTGCGGCTTGCTCTTGAGCGAGCGGCGGGCGACGTGGGTCTACTACCGCCTAACTCCGGGCGCGATCGACGCGCTGCACGCGGCGCTCGACGTCGTCGCCGGCCGCTCTTCGCTTTCTCGGCGCGCCGGGCGCGCGGCGAGTTAGGCACGCCCGTGCCGCTGCTCAATCGCGCCGTAGCCGAAGCCGTCGGCACCGCCTTGCTTCTGGCGGCGATCGTCGGATCCGGAATCATGGGAGAGCGCCTCGCGGGCGGCAACGCCGCGATCGCTCTGCTTGCCAACTCGATCGCGACGGGAGGCGCGCTGGTGTGCCTCATCGCCGCGTTCGGATCGATATCCGGAGCGCACTTCAATCCGGCGGTGACGATCGCCGATGCGATGAAAGGCGGGCTGCCGTGGCGAGAGGTTCCGTGGTACGTTCTCGCTCAGATCGCAGGCGCGCTCGGCGGCGTTGCCGCGGCCAACGTGATGTTTGGGCTCCCCGTATTCTTCGCCGCGCGCCACGTTCGCGCCGGCCCGGCGCAGCTCCTGAGCGAGTTCTTGGCGACGTTCGGTTTGCTCACCGTAATTTGGGGCTGCGTGCGATTTCGAAGCACGATCGTTCCGTTTGCCGTGGCCGGCTACATCGTCGGCGCCTACTGGTTCACGTCGTCGACCTCGTTCGCCAATCCCGCCGTAACGATCGCTCGCTCGCTCTCCGATACGTTTGCGGGCATTCGCCCGGCGGACGTTCCGGGCTTCGTCGTGGCCCAGCTGCTCGGCGCGATCGCGGCGACGCTGCTCTTCTCGTGGCTCGCCCCCATCAAAAAGCGTGAGGCCGAAGCCGTGCTCTCGCCCCACACCTATGCCTAAAAAACCGCTCGTGCTCTTCGTGTGCAAACATAATACCGGCCGCAGTCAAATGGCCGAGGCCTATCTTCGCCATTTCGCGGGCGATACGGTCGAGGTCGCGTCGGCCGGAACCATCGCGGCGGCCGAGCCGGACCCCGGAGTCGTTGCGGCGATGGCCGAGGACGGCATCGACATCTCGCAAGCGCGTCCGAAACTGCTCGACCCGGGCATCGTCAAACGAGCCGACAAGATCATCACGATGGGCTGCGACGTGGAGGGCGTCGGGCACGTGGACGCCGACTGGGGCCTGCCCGACCCCAAGGGGCAGCCCCGGAATCGCGTGCGCGAGATCCGAGATCTCGCGAAGAAGAAGGCGCTCTTGCTGGCCGCCGAGCTAACGCCAGGCGACCGAGCCTAGAAGACGACCTACGTCCTCGCCGTAGACGACAACGCCGTCGGCATCGCGGTGGACGAACGCTTCATTCGGCAGGTTCCGCGCTCGATCGCACGCGTCGCCAAAGCAATCGGGCAAGGGTGAAACGGTACGGCGGCTGAATCGTCCCGGGCAGCTTGCGTATTCTCGTTATCGAAGACGACGAGCCGCTGCGAGGGCTGTTGCTGCGGGGCCTGACCGAGGATGGTCACGTCGTCGACGGCCTGCCCGACGGCCGCGACTCCGACGACTTTCTGGCCGGCGATCCCTACGATGCGGTCGTGCTCGACCTCAATTTGCCGCACGGGGACGGTCTGGACATCCTGCGCCGCCTGCGCCGGAACGGCAGAGCGACGCCGGTCCTCATCCTGACGGCCCGCGACGGGCTCTCCGACGTCGTCGCAGGGCTCGATGCCGGCGCGGACGACTATCTGCGAAAACCCTTCGCGTTTATCGAACTCGAGGCGCGGCTGCGCTCCATCGCCCGCCGGCCGCGGGACTGGACCGGCGACGTGCTTCGCGCCGCCGATCTCGAGTTCGACTGCACGACCCGGCAAGCCCGGCGCGGCGAGCGCAACCTCGAGCTTACGCCGAAGGAGGCAGTGTTCTTGGAGGTACTGCTGCGCAACCGCGGGCGCACCATTCCCCGGCGCATCCTCGAAGACCGGCTGTGGGAGCGGGAAAGCGATCGCTCCTCCAACGTGCTCGACGTGTACGCGCGGCGCCTGCGCAACAAGCTCGTCTCCGGCGGCGAGGCGCAGCTCCTCCACACCGTGCGCGGCCTAGGCTACCGGTTGCAGGTTCACGACGAGCCCCGTTAGACATGCCGTGAAGCAGCCGAGGCCGGCGCGGGTTCCAGGCGGCCTTCACCAGAACTTCCAACGAAGTGCCTATTGTGATCCTGGCACCAGGGCCGCCCGGGGTGGCCTGTTCTATTTTTTTAGAAAAGGAGCGTTTGTTTTATGAAAAAGGGCCTTCTGTGGCTGTCGACCTTCGCGCTAGCGGCGCTGTCGATCGCCCCGGCGCTCGCGAGCCCGCCGTCGTTGACGGGCACGTGGACCATCCAGCAGACCGGACTCAACGGGACCACCACGACCACCGTAACGATGACCCAATCCGGCGACGGCGTCGTCGGAAAGAACGCGTCGAACGGAAACGGGTTCACGGGGACGTTCGTCACCGACTCCAAGATCAACGGAAAATGGCACGGGCCGGGCGGCGCCGGCTGGCTGACCGTTTACGTCAGCCCCAACGGCCACAGCCTCAACGGCACGTGGGGATATAACGGGCGCGCGGCCAACGGCTCGTTCGTCGGCAACAAGGTTCTGCCGCCGTCGCCGGTGACCGCGGCCGGAAAATGGAACGTTACCGTCGCGGGTGGACCGGCGACGTTCGTCGGCAAGATGGCCTGCACCGAATCGGGACCGTCGGTCGTCTGCCACGTCGGCCCGATGACCATCGACGGAAAGTTCCGCACGAAGGATAAAGTGCGCGCGACCTGGACCAGCACGAACGGTAACTCCGGCTGGTTCTCGTTCTGGTTCAACGACGATAACAACAGCTTCAACGGGATCTGGGGCAACGGCGCCGACACCACGCCGCCGGTCGGCCGCGTGATCGGCCAGCGCTCCCTCTAGGAGCTTCCCCGAGCGAGCGTCCGGCACGATTCTTCGTCCGGCGCTCGCTCGACGATGTACCTCAAACACTACGGCTACGTCGTGCTCGACGGCGCGGAAGGCCCGGTCAGCGCGGGCGGCGCCGTCCCCTTACAAATAGTTGCGGGCGTTCGGCCAATAGGCGGCGAGCGGCTCGCTCAATCCTTCGCAGATCGAGATCGGCGCTCCGTTCTCGAACGGCATCGCCCAGGGATCGTCGAAATGCGCCGCAACGCGCCGGTAACGGAAAGAGGCGCTCCCCGCATCGCACGTACCGTCCACGTCGATGACGATCGAGCCCGTATACGCGTGCGTGCCCCAGATCCAATACTGGTTTTCTCCCGAGAGCGCCTGAGGCAGGCCGTACCGCGGGCCGAAGAAATCGATCGCGGACGCCTCTCCGTAGTTTTTTGCGATGATCGCCGTCTGCGCGCGCTGCGACGGAGGAAGCGAATCGTAGACGCGCGCCACCGTAGCCGCGAGCCTGGGCCAGCCGTGCATATCGGCAAAGTCCGGCGGAAGGACGCCGAGCTGGCTGCGGACTCCCCGCGCGATCGTCACCTCCGGCGCGAAGAGGCGGCGCGCCTGCGCGGCGCACGCGATCAGAGCGGGCTCGGGCAGCACCGGCATCACGAGTGGAATCAACACGGCACCGGCCGCGGCCGCGTAGACTGCCAGCGCCGCGCGAACCACGCCGCGCCGTGCGCTCCATGCTTCGATCGCCACCGCACCCGCGGCGATGGGAATCGGATAGACGTCGCCCGGATAGTAGTGCTTCCCGTGCAGCACGATCATCTGCGCGATCAGTAAGACGTATGCAATCCCGAGAAAGCGCGCGTCGCTCCGGCGCAGCAGCGCGACCAGCCCGATCAGCCAAAACGGCGCGAGCAGCGGGTTGGTGAGCAGGATCTGCGAGATCGCGTACTGTCCCGGGCCGAGCGGGATGTTGCGGTACTCGTTCGCATGCTCCAAGAGGGTCACCATCGGGAAGCCGTTACCCAGCTGCCACATGAAGTTCGGCAAGACGATGGCGAGCGCGGCCAGCGCTCCGGCGGCGAACCACCACGAGGCGAGCACTCGCCTTCGGCTTCCCACGAGTAACCCGGCGAGCAGTGCGGCCACGAAAAACAGCATGCTGTATTTGCTTTCGATGCCGGCGCCGGTCGCAACGCCGGCCGCGAGCCACCAACGCGGCGACGCACCGTTGGCAATACGCAGGACGTACAAGGCCGCAAGCGGCCAAAGCCACAGCCCCACCTCGTCGGTCGTCGCCTTACTGCCGAAACTCATGAGCACGGGCGTCAGCGCCGCCACGAGCCCGGCAAAGCATTGCGCGAACGTTCCACCGCCGAGCTCGGCGGCCAGCTGGAACGTCACGTAGACCGAGGCGGCGGCGAACAGCGCCGGAACCGCCCGCAGCAGCACTAAGGAGTGCCCGAAGAGCTGCGTAGCGGCCGCGAGCAGCGGCACCACCGGCGGCTGATCGACGTAACCCCACGCCGGGTGGAAGCCGCAAACAATGAAGTAGAGCTCGTCCCGAAAGAAGCCGTAATGAGGATTGGCGATCAGGTGGACCAGGAAGGTCGCGGCCGCCGCTATCGAGGCGTTGCGGTTCACGCACCGTCATACCCCCGCATCGAAGCCGCAATCCTGCAGCCGCGCCCGGCCCGCGGGCGGGCGCACGAACGGACAAGTTCGCGTTAAGGGTGCCGCCGGCGGGGCGCTTGCGCTGGCACCCGGCGCTCCGCGCCCTTATAATGAGCTCATGAGCGTTTCGCCGGCCCTCTCGCTACTCAACAGCTACGATCCGACCAATCCCTCGAGCATCGACTCCTCGCTCACGGGCGCGGGCCTTTCGGATAGCTATTACCAGCAAGGCCTCAACGGAACGTCCACCTACGATCCGGGAACCGAGGGACCGCTGGCTTCTTCCGCCACCGCCGGAACCTCCACCTCGACGGCAAGCACGGCCCCGAGCACTTCGGGCACCTCCAACTCGACGGCAAGCAGCTCGACTTCTCCGGGGCTCAACGTCTACCAGCAGTCGCTCGCGTCGCTGGACCAATGGGTGGCGCAGACGCTGATCACCTCGGCACTGGCCGGCCCGTCGACCGGCTCGTCGGCGGGGGACGACAGCTCGTCGGTGGTTTCGGAGCTGGAGGCCGCCGCCGAAGCGCAAGCGCAGACGCAGGCTCAGCAACAGCAGAGCGCGCTCGCCGCGGCACAATCGGCCCTCGACGCCGGAACGAACGTCGACACCTCCGCATAGCCGGCGCAACCGCATGCCGGAAAAGCGTGCGCCGGCCGGCTTAGCCGGCCGGCGCTTTCGCTGTATGGCGGTCTAGTACGCCGCTTCCAGGGCCGAGCCGATGAAACTGCCCAAACCGCTGGCTTCGTCGTAACCGGAGGCCGCGCAGAAGCCGGTCACGCCGTCGTAGGTGTTGCATCCCGACGTGACATCGTGGAAGTACGAATGGTACGACGACGATCCGCCGAGCGCGTAGAGGCGCACGAGGGGGCTTGCGATCGCGGTGCTGCCGTAGCGCTGCTGGATGAGGCCCAGGAACGCGCCCCATTCCGGCGCGGCGAAGCTCGTTCCGCCCCAGCCGTTCTGCCACGAGCCCTCGAAGTAGACCCAGTAGCCGCCGTTTGCGCCGCTGTCGCACACGCTCGTGCCCGAGGGGCTATCGCAGTCGTCGGCCATCAGCGCAACGTCGGGAACCTCGCGCATCGTACCGCTGGGAACGAGCGCCTTCTGAAACGACGGCTTCGCGTAGTCGATGCTCACGCCGCCGCCGCCCGCGCCGCCGCCTTCGCTATTGCAGGTCGAGACGCTGGTGCATCCGAGCAAGTCGTCCCACACGCTCTCGCTCTTGTAGCCGGTGTAGGTACCGCCGGTCGTCGACGAAGGCGTCACGCTGGTTCCGCCGACGCTCACGACGTAGGGGGAGCTGCCCGGGAAGTCGACGCCCTTGGTGCCGTTGCCGCAATCGTCGACGCCGTCGTCGCCGGCAGCGGAGAGCCACCACTGTCCCTCGGTATAGGCCTGCTGGAAGAGGCTCTCGTCGGTCGAGAGATCCGAGCCGTACTCGGCTTCGCAATCGCCCCAGCTGGTGCTGACGATGTGATCCTTGCTCATATCGTTGACGATGTAGCTGTACATCGCATCGAAGTTCGCGTTCGACGTGCTCGCCGCGGTGACTTGATCGACCGTCGCATCGGGCGCGATCGCCGCCATCCACTCGACGTCGAGCGTCGTCTCGCCGTTCGTATCCTTCGGCGATTTCTTACCGGCCGAGGTGCTCACGAGCGTCGCCGAGAGCGAGAACTTCTTCGTGAACGCCGAGAAGTCGCTCGAAGCGGCGAGGCCCTCGGTCGCGTCGACGACCGTCACGCCTTTGCCGTTGACCTTGCTGTAGAGCGAGCTCAGGCCGTAGATCGACTCGATATCCGCCGCGCCGAAGCCCTGATCGCTGCCAATCGTCAGATGCGGATGCGGATGGCCGGTGTGATGCGGGTGGAACTGCACGTAGTCTTCCAGGCCGGCGACGCCCAGCGCGTGCAGCGTCGCGGGGAACTCCGGCTCGTACCGATTGGCGAAGAAGCGGCGCCCGCGCTCCACGCGCAGGTCGATCGGCGTGTTGAAGAACGCCGAAACCACGCCCGCACGCGCGTGCACCTCGAGATCCTTGTGATTGGCGACCAGCTTGTCGATGACGAAGCCGGCGGCGCGCAGGGTCGCGATCGCCTGCGCGTAGTCGCGGTCGCTCGCGCCGAAGTAGCGGCCGTATTGCTGGGGCGTCAGATACCGGCGATAGAGCGGCGAGCCCGGCGTGTTCTGCGCCGCGATGAGCCCGTCGATCTGATTCTGGTGTTGCCCTACCAGCGAAATGTAGAGCGAGAGCTCGGTCCGCGGGTCGAGCGGGCCCGCGTAGGATCCGTGAAGCGCGGCGGCCGAGAACCGGTGCGGCGCTTGCATCGCGCTCGGCCGGTAGGGTGCCGCCGAAGCGAACGCCGGGGCTGCCAAGGAAGCAGCAACACCCGCGATCGTCAAGAGACGAGCAAGGTTCACAAAGACCTCCAATCTGTCCCCCGAGTCTAGCGGCGCTCGCTCGGCCGGTCAATACGTGCAAATCGCACCTGTCCGGCCGGAGCGCGCGAGCTACTTGACGGTGTAGCCCTTCGATTCGAGGCAGGCGGAGAATGCTCGCCGGAAGTCGTTCATGCTCTGCGCGCGCTGATTCTGCGCGCTCGCCTGCGCGTAGTGCGCTTGCGCGGCGTTGGCCTGATTCTGCTTGGCGCGCCCCACCAGCGCTCCGGTGACGGCGCCGATGCCCGCGCCTTGGCCCGCGTTCCCGGCGACCGCACCGATCGCAGCGCCGGCGGCGGCGCCCCCCGCAGCGCCGCGCACCGCGCCGCCCTTGTGATTGGCCGCCGGCGCCGGCGTGGCCGGCGGAAGATTCGCCGGATCGACGCCGGTCTTGCTGCGCGCCGACTTGTAGCAGATCGATTCGTCGTTGGCCTGCTGCGACTCGCTCTGCCCCTTCGCCGGATAGACGTAGACGCCGAACATCGAGCTGAGCGCCTGTGCCGCAGCCGGCGCGGCGGGCACGAGACCGGCGCACGCGAGCAAAGCGGCGATTGCGACGACTGCTGCAGGTTTCATGGCGGGAAAGCTTGCGCGAGCCGGGTAGGGACCACCTGCCGCGAGCGCGTAGCGTCTCCCTTATGAAGGGTACGATCGCCACCGCCGCTCTCGTGCTCCTCGCCGCGGTTGCCGCCGCAACGGCTCGCGGCAGCACGACGGATCCGCTGATCGAGCGCGGGCGCTACCTGGTCGCGTTCGGCACGTGCAACGATTGCCACACGCCGGGGTGGCGCGAATCCGACGGATCGATACCCGCCTCGAAGTGGATGACGGGCAGCGATCTCGGATACCGCGGCCCGTGGGGGACGAGCTATCCCGCCAACGTTCGCCTGGAGTTTGCGCGCATCACCGAATCGCAGTGGCTCGACATGGTGCAGACGCGCGCCGGCCACTGGCCGATGGTCTGGCACGACCTGCGCGCGCTCGATCTCGACGACCGGCGAGCGATCTATCGCTTCATTCACAGCCTCGGCCCGCTCGGAACCCCGGCGCCCAGCGACCTCCCGCCGGACGCCGAGCCTGCCACGCCCTACGTCTGGATCATCCCCCACTAGCAAGCTCGCGCGCGCGTCTAGCCGGAGGCGCCGATCATCGTCTCTTCGCCTTCGCCGAGGGCGTTCGAGCCGACTTCGTCTCGGGCGAAGGCCTCGAAGGATTGGGCCGCCCGGCCCAACAATTTCGCGGCGAACCGGGCTCTCTTTCGGTACGATGTCTGCAAGCGTCCAGATTCCACTCGACCTGATCGACGCCGCGCGCCGCCGCGAGGAGGGCGCGTCCGACCGGCTCGTGGCCGCCGCCTGGCCGCACGCGTACCGGATCGCCTATTCGATCGTCCGGGAACGCTCCGCCGCCGAGGACGCGGCGCAGGAGGCCTGCGCGATCGTCTACCGCCGCATCGTCCAGCTGCGCGCCGCGCAAGCCTTTCGCGTCTGGTTCTACCGGATCGTCATGCGCGCCGCGACGCAGCTCGAGCGCCGGAACCTCGTCCTGCGCGCGATCGAGTGGCGTTCCGGTCCGGGCGACGATCTCGACGATTGCATCGTACGCGTCGACGTGCTCCAGGCGCTCGCCAAGCTGACGCGCGCGCAGCGAACGGCCGTCGTGCTGCACTACTACGCCGAGCTCAACAGCCGCGAGATCGGCGAGGTGCTCGACGTTCCGGGCAGCTCGGTACGCTTTCACCTGATGCAGGCGAAGCGACGGCTCGAGGAGCTGCTCGGCGAGCGTCGTCTCCCCGCTTTCGCGGAGGTGGCCGGTGCGAGCTGACGTCGAAACCGCAGTCCGAGACGCCGTCTACGTTGCGGTTCCCTCGCCGCCGCTCGACGCGATCGTCGCGCGCGCGGCACGCCACGGGGAGCGCGCGGGCTCGCTGCGCGCGGCGATTGCAGCGCTGACCGCGGCCGTCTCGATCGCCGGCCTCGCCTACGTCTTCCACGACGCTCGCGCAGTACAGACGCGAGCGCCGGCACCGATCGCCTCGACGACGCCGGCTCCCGCCGTCACGTAGCGTGCAACGCTCGCTCGTTCTCCTCCTCGGCATCCTCGCGATCGCCGGGTTGGATCTCTACGCTCTGGGCGGCGGCGCGTTTGCGGCGCTCGCGCTGGCCGCCATCGCGGCGCTCTTCGCCGCCGGCTTCTCCTATCTCGACGACGGCGTTGCGTCTGCGCCGCCCGCGGCCCCTTGGCGAGCGCCCGCAGCGGCGCTGCAACGAGCCGACTGGCTCGCGGCGGCGGGCTGGACGTGCGCGAGCTTCGCGCTCTCGGCCGTCTCGTACGCCCACCCATCCGGCGAGATCTTCGACGAGGTCTACTTCGCGCGCGCCGCGCGGGAGTATCTGCACAACGTGCACGTCTACGAGTCGACGCACCCGCCGCTCTCGAAGCTGCTCATCACGCTCTCGGTGCTGCTCTTCGGCGGCCTTCCGGCCGGCGATACCTCTTACGGCTGGCGCTTTCTCGACGTGGTCTTCTCGGCGCTCGCGGTCGGCGTGCTGTACGCGCTCGCGCGGCGGGTCACCGGCTCGGCGCTCTTCGCTGCGATCGCCGCCGCACTCTTGCTCCTCGACGGCATGCATTTCGTGCAGTCGCGCATCGCGACGCCTGAAGGTCTCGCCGTTTTCTTCTCGCTCTGCACGATCTACGCGCTCTTTCGCTACGTCGAGGCGCGCCCGGCGAGCCGCGCCGAGCTATGCTGGGCGGCGCTCTTCGGCGTCGCCGCCGGCTGCATGATCGCGACTAAGTGGTACGGCGTCACCCTGCTCGGAGCGGGCGCCGCCGCGGCCGCGATCTGGAAGCCGCGCCGGCCCCGCACGGCGCTCGCGCTCGGGCTCGCGTTCCTCGCGACCCTCTGCACGTACGCGCTCGCGTGGACGCCGGATCTCCTGCGCGACTCGCCGGATCCGGCCGCGATCCACACGGTCGGCGACGTGATCGAACGCCAGTACCAGATGTACGTCTACCACTCGACCCTGCGCGCGACGCATCCGTACTCTTCGAAGTGGTGGGAGTGGCCGCTCGATCTGGTTCCGGTCGTGTACTACTACCAGCCGGATCCGAGCGCTACTCCCGAAAACCCGCAGGGCTGCTGCATTCGCGAGGTCACGTCGATGCCGAATCCGATCAACACCTGGTTCGGCCTGTTCGCGATTCCGTTCGTCGCGTGGCTCGCGTGGACGCGGCGCCGCCGAGACTACGCGCTTGCGGTCCTCGTCTTCGCGTGCCAGTGGCTGCCGTGGTCGCTCTCGCCGCGCATCAGTTGGGAGTACCACTTTTACGTCGACATTCCGATGATCTGCCTGTGCAACGCGATCGCCCTGCAGCGGCTGCGCGTCCCGCGCTGGGCGGTTGCCGCCGCGCTGGCCTCGATCGCGGGCGCCTTCGTCTATTTCTATCCGGTGCTGGCCGCGCAGCCGCTCTCGTGGGAAGCCTGGCACGCGCGCATGTGGTTTCCCACCTGGATCATCGGGCCCGGCTGATCGCGCGCGCCGAACGCTCGGCATCGAGCAGCGCCCGCTTGCGCTCGAGACCCCAGCGGTAGCCGCCCAGCTCGCCGTTGCCGCGAATCACGCGATGACAGGGAATCGCGAGGGCGACGGCGTTGCCCGCGCAGGCGCGCGCGACGGCGCGCGCCGCGCCGGGGCGCCCGATGCCCTCGGCGACTTCGCGGTACGAGCGTACCTCGCCGGAGGGAATCGATTGCAGGTAGCGCCAGACGGCGAGCTGGAACGCGGTCGCGCGCACGTCGACCGGCAGCGCGTCGTGCGGCCGCACGCCTTCGAGATGCTCGCGCAGCGCCGCGCACCAGCGCTCGAACTGCGGATCGACCGGCTCGCGCATCGGCTCGACGCGCGCGTTGGGATACTCGTCGTGCAGACGGCGCAGCAGCTCCTCGCGCGAGTCGCCGAACTGCACGAAGCAGAGGCCGCGATCGGTCGCGCCGATCGTCACCAAGCCGAGCGCCGTCTCGAGCGTCGCGTGCGAGATCGCGACGCCCGCGCCGGCGCGCCGGTATTGCGCCGGCGTCATGCCCAGGCGCGTATCGGCAAGCTCGTAGATGCGGCTGGGCGAGCCGTAGCCGGCGTCGTAGAGCGCGGCCTCGATGCCGTCGTTGGCGCGCAGGCCCCCTTTGAGCTGGCGCAGGCGTGCGCCCGCCGCGTAGGCCTTGGGCGTCACGCCGACGACCGCTTTGAAGGTGCGCGCGAAGTGAAACCGGCTCATCCCGGCGCGCTCGGCCAGCGCCTCCAGGCTCGTACCCTCGGCGGGATTCCGATCGATCAGGCGGCAGACGGCAGCGATGCGCTCGGGGGCCGTGGCTTGCGCGGTATCGGCCGGCCGGCAGCGCTTGCAGGCGCGCAGGCCGTCGGCCTCGGCCGCCCGGGCGGTCGGATAGAAGCGGACGTTCTTGCGCAGGGCTCGGCGCGCGCTGCAGGACGGGCGGCAGTAGACGCCGGTCGTGAGCACGCCGGTATAGAAGCGGCCGTCGAAGGTGCGGTCGCGCCGGCAGACCGCAGCCCAGCACTCGTCGTGATTCAGCATGGCCCTACTCTACCGGCGCCGACCCGTCGCCTCCATCCGAAGGTTGCGGGGAACTCCCAGGCGAGGCCGCTACGTTGGAAGAAAACGGGAGGTGATATGCGGCGTCTATCCGCGGTTTTGGGGCTGCTGGCCCTGCTCTACGGCTGCAGCGGTGCGGGCTACCTGCCCTATGCGCCGCACGCCCTCGACCCGGATCAGATCGACGGCCTCGTCGGCAACGCCTCGCGCGACGAGGGCGTACCCAGGGGCCTGATCCGCGCCGTGCTCATGGCCGAATCGGCCGGCGATCCTTCGGCGATCAGCACCGCCGGCGCGCAGGGCTTGATGCAGCTCATGCCGGGCACCGCGGCCTCGTGCGGCGTCGCCAACCCCTTCGATCCCACCGAGAACGTCGAGTGCGGGTCGAGCTACCTCCACTCGCTGCTCCGGCGCTATCACAACAACGTCACGCTGGCGGTCGCGGCCTACAACGCCGGGCCCGGAGCCGTCGACCGCTACCACGGCGTTCCGCCGTACCCCGAGACGCGCGCCTACGTCGCGCGCGTCATCTCCGCTTACCGGAGCTACTAGCCCCCGCTCGGCCCAAGGTCCCGATGGCGAGTCTCTCTCACACGTCGCCGCTGCCCCGCATCCGCGCGACGATCTTGCGTTTACCCATCCTCGACAGCTACGAGCTCGGCGAGATGGCCGGGCCGTTCTTCATCGGCTTGGGTGCGTTCTTGCTCTTCTGGGCGATCAACATCTTTTTTCTCGCCGCCGACTACATCGTCAACCAGCACGCGCCGGTGCTCCTGGTGCTGCGCTTCGTGCTCTTCCGCATGCCGCAGGCGACGCCGATGGCTTTTCCGTTCGCGTGCCTGCTCGCCGCGGTGCTGGCGATGGGCCGCCTGATGGGCGACGGCGAGATCTCGGCGATGCGCACCTCCGGCATTCCCGTGCTGCGGATCGCGGCGGCGCCGCTGCTCTTCGGCTTCGCGATGTTCCTGACGTGCTACGCGATCAACGAATACGTCGCACCCGGCGCCGTCGACGTCTCGACGCGCAGCTTCTATCAGATCATCTATCACACCGACCAGATGCCGGTCGAGTCGCAGTTCTTCCGAAAGGATCCGCAGACCGGAACCGTGTATTACGTCAACCAGGTCAGCCCCGACGTGCACACCATGCAGGGCCTGCAGATCTACTTTCCCGCACGCGACGCGGCCTGGCGCGAGACGCTGCAGGCAAAATCCGCGACCGTGCAGGCGCACTCCCTGACGCTGCAGGACGTCATCGAGACCGACTACGACGATCGCGGCATCATGACGACCCAGCGCCACCTCGCCTCGATCGTCGTCCCGCTGCCGCGCGGAGAAGACGCGAACGCCTTCGTGAGCAGCACGATGAGCGATCCGTGGACGATGAACAGCGCACGATTGGCGGCCGAGGTCTCGGCGCTCGAGGCGCAGGGCGTCGGCGGCGCGGCGCTCGGCTCGCTGCAGATGCAGCTTGCCGACAAGCTGGCGTGGCCGTTTGCGTGCTTCATCGCGATGCTGATCGCCGTGCCGCTCGCGATCCGCTTCGGCAAACGCGGCCGCGCGCTCGGCATTGCGCTCGCGATCATCACCTTTTTCGTGTATTACGTCTTGGTGCAAGCGATGTCGGCGTTCGGGCGCAACGGCAGCATCGATCCCTACGTCGCCGCGTGGCTCCCCAACGCCGTGATGGGCGCAGCGGGTGCGATCTTGCTTTGGATGGAAGAGCGCTGACGCCGTGCCTTTTGGCCTTCGATACAATCGCGGCGTCGCCGCGATCGCGGCTTTCGTCGTCTTTCTGAGCGCCTTCCCCGCGAGGGGCGATGCGCCGTCGTCCGACGACGTCGCGACCCAGGCCCTCGATCTCATCAACCACCAAAGCTGCGCCGGCAGCTTCAAGGACGTGGTCGCGCAGCTGCCGCCGCCCGCCTCGCCGGCGCCCGGGGCATCGCCGACGCCGCAGGCCACCCCGCCGCTCCCGGGCATGCCGGGCGGCGTCGGCAACGGCACCTACCAGCTCTACGCGACGCCGCGGCCGCGCCCCGGCTCGCAAGTGACGCCCCCGCCGGTCCCGACCCCGACGCCCAACGCCGGCGGCTCCCCGGTGCCGATCTTTCTCGTCCGCGGCGGCGAAACGCCGCCGCCGATACCGCCCGCCGGCCAACCCAGCCCCACGCCGTCGCCCGAACCGACCGGCGTGCCGACGCTCGGCCCCGGGTTCATCGCGGTCATCTCCGATAAGGTCGAGGGCAACTCGCACCGCGGACAGCCGGGCGACGCGATCGGCAACGTGCACATCTTCTACAGCCAGGAAGAGCTGGTCGGCGATCGGGCCCACTACGACGGCCTGCGCACCGTCACGGTGACCGGGCATCCGTTCCTGATCGACCACCAGCACGACTCGATCCTGACCGCCGACGAGATCATCTTCGACACGATCCAGCAGACCGCCAAGCTGGTCAACGGCAAGGGCGAGAGCGACCAGGGCGTCGAGCGCGGCTACATCCACTTCAAAGCCGACGATCTCCATACCGATCCCGACGGCACGGCGCACGGCCTCAACCCGTACCTGACGACCTGCGATAACCCCCGCGGCGGCTATCACATCACGGGCAAGAGCATCGACGTGGTTCCCGGCGACAAGATCGTCATCAACAAGGCGGTGCTCTGGCTCGGTGCGGCCGCCGTCTTCTACATCCCCAAGCTCATCATTCCGCTGCGCACCGTCGACAACCAGCGGGAGGTCTCGCGCTGGTTCCCCGAGGTCGGATACGACTCGTACGAGGGCGCCTGGATCAAGATCCGGGTGCCGTTCGGAAAAGATCAGCATTACTACGGCTATTACATCGTGAACTATTTCACGAAAGAAGGCCTGGGGCTCGGATACGTGGGCTTCTACTCGGCCAAGAACGGGCGGCGAACGGTCTCGGTCAACCTCTACGGCATCAACGACCGGCTCAGCGACAGCAAGGAATACAACCTCACCGTCGCCGAGCAGGAGAACTTCTCGCAGCATCTGCGCGGCGCGTTCAACTTCGGCTATCAGTCGAACTACGGCCCCTTGGAAAACATTCCGCCCAACGAGACACTCAGCGCCCAGATCGAGCACCAGACGGCCAACACGTCGCAAAACTACTCGTTCAACCACAGCGGCGTCGGCTCGCAGTCGAGCAGCGACAGCTACGCCTTCACCGACGCTCGCCAGTTCAATCAGTGGCTCAACCAGGCCGTCAGCCTGAGCTTCTCCGACAGCTCCTCGACCTTCGGCACCGAATCGTCCTCGACGCATCAGGCCGTCTTCGATTACCTATTGCACTACACGACCGCGGGCGCCGACTATCAGATGGAGTACAACAAGACCTATACCGACCAGCCGTACGGCGTCGACAAGGTCCCCGAGTTCACGGTTCGCCCGTACGACTTTTTCCAGCATTTCATCATTCCGCTCTCCGCGCAGCTCACGGCCGGCGAATACAGCGAGCCCTCGAATCTCTTCGCGACCTGGCGCGGCGACGCCGGGCTCGTCCTCGGCCCGGTACTGGCGAAAGTTTTCGGCAGCGATTTCCAGGCCAGCGTCGACGTCGATCAGTACGCGTACGGCACCGGCGATCTCAAGGCGGCGATCCAACAGCAGGCCAGCCTCACGACGCCGATCGGCACGCACGTCGTCAACTCGCTGACGTACAACGAGGCCAACTACAACGGGCCGGCGCTGGTGCCGTTCCAATATCTCGACCAGCAGCCGACGACGAACACGAAGAACGCCCAGGATTTGCTGCGCCTCTTCAACGACGACATCTACACGTTCTCGCTCGGTTACTCGACGAACTTCAACGGGATGGCGCAGCCGGTCACCTACCAGATCGCGGCGCGGCCCTCGGCGCGCTCGGTCGTGCTCTTGAGCGGCTCGTTCATTCCCGGGCCCGGCCAAGGCTTCGACTCGACCAACCTTCAGCTATCGACGCCCTTCGGACGCGGCTCGCAACTCCAGTTCGTCACCACCTTGAACTGGCACGGTCCGGGCGAAGTCGTCGCCGACAAGCTGCTCTACTACACCCGCACGATCGGCGACTGCTACCAGGTGCAGGTGCTCTACAGCGAAGCTTCACGCACGATCAGCATGGGCTTGGACCTGCTCTCGTTCCCCTCGCAGCAAGCCGCGTTCTCGTTCGGCCAGGCCGGCCCGATCGTCCCGACCACCTTCAACTTCTAAATGAGACGTTCACACTCAAGAGCGCATCGGAGTTCGCTCTGATAGCATCGAAGGGTCCGTGCGCGGATGACTGGATCGCGCTCTACGGTACGCGGTACAAAGCCGGAAAGCACGTCTTCTTCGTGGGCCGCTCGGATCGCGCCGGCGATTGCGAGATCGTCGTCAACACGCCGCCTACCCCGGGGCAGTTTTTCTGGTACGGCAACGCAGAGGCCAGTACGATTTGAGCCCACATCCGCGCGCTCTTACCTTGCCGCGGTTGTCGGGCGGCGGCGTGACGTTCTTCCCTTTCACGGTGATGCTCCGTGAAGCGTCGAGAGCGGCGAACTTCTCCATCCGGACCAAGCGCCATGGCGATCTTCCTGCCGTGCCGCCGGCGTATCTGGTCGGCGCCGGAATCCGGGCGTACGGTGAGCAATGCCGTTCGGCGTGGGCATCCGGCATCAAGACGTCGCGGAACGGGCTCGTCGTCACGCCAACGGATTACCATGGACCGCGCGAAACGTTCTCGGTGCACTTGAAACGATAGCGATTCCGCAGGGCGACCCACCGGCCGGCGTGGTCGTCGCGAGCGCTAAACATATCCGCCATCGAGCATCTGTCCGACGAACTGCTCGAACTCTTCGGGCCCGAGGTTGAGCAGCAGCAATCGGCGTGTCGCCCGAGCCGGCGGCGCGGTCGGCATGAAGAATCCCGGCTACGGGCGATTGGCGATTTCGACGCGGACGATTTGCGTGCTGGGGTCGCCGGTGCGCGGGGCAAGGCGCACGTATTCGACGACGTCGAACGGCTGGGTGACGTCGAGCTTGGGAGAGACGAAGCACGCGCGGCAGGGCGCGATTCCGCTGACGTAGGAGAAGCCGGCGTCGTGCAGGTTCGGCTTGGAGACGATCACGTTGAAGCGCCAGAGATTGCCGACGTGCGGTAACGCGCCGCCGCGGCCCAAGAGGCTGCGTGCGAAGGTGATGCGGTACTCGTTGCCCGTCTCGTCGGAGTTGGGATCGAAGACGAACTGCGACGGCTTGGCCTGAAGCGGCACGATCGCCGGAGCGTGAGCGCCGCGGCCGCGCACGAACGCAACCGGCCCCGCGGTCGTCTTGCCGTCGCCGCCGGCGATCAACGCGTAGGAATACGCGCTCCAGTTCGGTTGCGAGCGATCGCTCGCCGGCGTCGAGCCGTTACCGGAGGTATTGAAGACGACGTTGTACTGGTGCGCCGCAAAATCGAACGGCGCTTGCGCCTCGACGGAGACGCTCATCTGGCCCGGCGCGAGCGAGGCCGCATCGGGCGCGGCGGGATAGAACGACGACGTGCCGCCCGAGCACGCGCCGAGAAACGCGGCGGCACACGCAAGCGTTACGGCAAATGCGAACCTCATGAACGTCCTCTCCCCGGCGTGAATCGTGCGAGTAGGGTATCGCATCGGGCGCAGGCTTTGGATTAGAACTCGATTGGAGACCGGCTTTACCAGCCTGTGCCCAAAGCCTGAAAGAAAGCTGAGGCCGCCCCGAGAGGCGGGGCCCGCGATCGCGGGAAAAAGCCCGCGCCATGCGCCCGATGACCTGTGCCCGGCTGCTGTGGGGGCTTCTTGCGATCGTCGCGGCGGCGAGCTGCGGCCAGCAGGTGACCCCCAATCCGCCCGGCCTGGGGGCAGGCGGAAACGACCCCGGCTACATCTCGGTGAAGTTCGACGTCGCGGCGCCCTTCGATTTCTCGAACTTCGAGTACTGGATCGTCTTCAACACGAGCGGCAACGGTGGTACCCCGTACGCGAACACGCAGTTCAACGGTGGTTTCTTGAACTATTCGTTCGCTTGGTTCGTCGGAGGCAGATTCGGCACGGTCCAAAGCCCGCCCGTCTTGTTGCAGTATTATCTGACTCCTGGCAGCACAACCAACGTCGGAACGCAGCAAATCGTCGTACCGCTGAACCTCGCGACGCTCACGTTGAATAGTAACGGACAGAATAGTCAATTCACGCTGCTGTTCTCGCGCACGCTTTTCGATCGCCCGCCGATCGGTTCGCCGACACCCTCGCCGACGGCTAGCCCGACCGTCTTGCCTTCCGGTTCGACGCCGACCCCGAGTCC
>DATJRF010000274.1:0-4353 GCA_035505015.1 Verrucomicrobiia bacterium
GCAAGCGCCGGCGCTCGAGCAGATCGAGCTGCCGCTCGAGCCGGATGCGATGCAGGTCGACCGTGCGCTGGAAACGTTGCGCTCCTCGAGCCGGCGCGCGCTGGTGCTGGCGCGGCGCGCGCACCGCTACGCCGGGCAAGCCGCGGCGATCGATCGGCTTCTGGCGGTGAATCCGGACGCGATCGTCGTCTCGCTGCGCGAGCCCTACGATCTGCCGCTCTTCGGCCGCGCGAACCATCTGCTGGCAACGTACGGCGACGATGCCGCGGCGATCGGCGGGCTCGCCGACGTGCTTTTCGGAGGCTCCGCGCCGCAGGGCGCGCTGCCGGTTGCCGTTGCCGGGCTCTGAGCCCTTCGCGCGCGTCGAGCGCGCCCTACGGGGCGCCGCCGGGCGCGCGTTCACCGCAGCGGTCGCGCGGATCGAATGCGACGGCCGCCTCCGGTTCGAGCGCGCGTACGGCGTCACGCGATTGGACGGCGAGGCGTCGCCCGTCTACGCCGATACGAGATTCGATCTCGCCTCGATAACCAAGGTCTTCATTTCTACGCTCGCGTTGCGCTTGGTCGGCGAAGGCCTGCTCTCGCTCGACGAACCGCTGCACCGCCTCTTGGAGGAGTGGCGCGAGGCGCCGTTCGACCGCATCACGCTGCGGATGCTGCTGGCGCACGACTCCGGCATGAACTCGGGCGCCGACTACCGGACGATCCTGGGCGAAAACGTCGAGCGGTTCGCGTTGCTGCGCCCGCTGATCACGGCGCCCGGCGAGCGGGTGATCTACAGCGATCTCGGGTTCATCGCGCTCGGCGCGGCGATCGCGCGAGCGAAGCAGCGGGCGCTTCCGGCGCTGGTGCGCGAGGCGTTCGGGCGGCCGACGCTCGGATTTCGCCCGTTCGCGGGCGCGCGCGCAGCGATTCCGGCCACGGAAGACGACGGTTGGCGCGGGCGCGTGCAGGGCGTGGTGCACGACGAGAAGGCGTATCTCATGGGCGGCGTCGCCGGCCATGCGGGGCTGTTCGGCACCGCCGCCGACGCCGGCTTTCTCGCGCAAGCGTACCTGTCGGCGCTGCGCGGCCGGCCCCAATCGGTGCTGCCCGAGGCGCTCGCCGCCGAGGCGGTGCGCGAGCAGGCCGGCGACCCGGTGCTGCGGCGAGGCCTGGGCTGGGCGCTCAAGACGACCGACGAGAACTCGTGCGGAGGGCGCTTCGGGATGCGCAGCTTCGGCCATACCGGCTTCGTCGGTACCTGCATCTGGGCGGATCCCGATCGCGAGGTCGCGGCGGTGCTGCTCACCAACTCCGTCTACTTCGGCCGCAGCGACACGCGCGATCTGCGCGCGGCGTTTTACGACGCGGTGATGGAGGATCTCGGGCGTTGATCGCGGTTGGTCTGATGAGCGGAACCTCGCTCGACGGGATCGATGCGGCGCTCGTGCGCCTGCAGCCGCGGGGGCGCGGTTACGCGATCGAGCTGCTGCGCTTCGAGACCGTGGCGTTCGAACCGGCGGTGCTCGAAGCGCTGCGCTCGCTGCTGCCGCCGTCGGAGGGCGGGATCGCGACGGTGGCGGCCCTGCATGGAGCACTCGGGCGCGCCTTCGGTGCGGCGGCGTTGCGCGTGGCCGGGGAGGCGAGCGTGGATTTCGTCGCCTCGCACGGCCAGACGATCTGGCACGACGGCGCGCGCAGCACGACGCTGCAGATCGGCGACGCCTTTGCGATTCGCGAAGCGGTGCGCGCGAGCGTCTGCTACGATTTCCGCAGCGCCGATTGTGCGGCGGGCGGCCACGGGGCGCCGCTCGTCCCCTACGTCGACGCGTTGCTCTTCGCCGACGAGCGGGAGGATCGCGCCGCCGTCAACATCGGCGGGATCGCCAACGTCACGCTCCTGCCGGCCGGCGGCGAGGCGAGTGCCTACGATACCGGGCCGGGGAACATGCTGCTCGACGCCTTCGTGCGCGAGCGCACGCAGGGCGCGCAGGAGTTCGACCGCGGCGGCGAGTTTGCGCTCGCCGGGCGTGCCGATGCGGAACTGCTGCAGGCGATGCTCGGCGATCCGTACTTCGAGCAAGCGCCGCCGAAATCGACCGGGCGCGAGCGCTTCGGCGTACAGTTTCTCGCGCGCTTCGGCGAGCGGTTCGGGCGCCTCTCGCTCGAAGACGGCGCGGCGACGCTGACGGCGCTGACCGTCGCGCCGATCGCCGGCGCCGTGACCGCTGCGAGATTGCAGTCGCCGCGCGTGCTGATCTCCGGCGGCGGCGCGCACAACGCGGCGATGCTGGCCGCGTTGCGCGAGCGCTTACCCGGTGCGCGCGTCGAGCCGAGCGACGCGCTCGGTATTGCGGGCGATGCGAAGGAAGCGATCGCGTTTGCAGTCTTGGGCTACGAGACGCTGCGCGAGCGGGCCGCGAATCTGCCCGCCGCGACGGGCGCACGGCGCCGGGTGTGCCTCGGCGCCGTCGCTCCGTACGACCTGCGCGCGCTGCTCGCGCGCGTCGACGCCGAGATTACTGGATGATCGCGAGCCGCGACGGGGCTCCGACGCCGTTCGTGATCGTGACCACCGGCTGCGGTGCGTTTTGTGCGCGGTACGCGTCGAACTCGTAGACCGCCTGGTAGAAGGAGCTCGCGTAGAAAACGTAGCCCTGCTGATCCACGACGACCGCGTTGGTGGCGCCGGCCGGGTTGGTGAGGCCGCCGTTCCAAGCCGCGAAGGGCGAGCTCGGGCTCTGTACCCGGTACATCGAGAACTCCGGGCTGCACGCGTCGTCGGCGATGACGTACGAATAGGTCGCGTTCGAGTACAGGTACGCCAGGTCACCGCAGTAGGCGGTGCTGGAGGCGAGCGTTCCGGTGGACGATCCCGGGGCGTACTCGTAGAGGTTGCAGTCGGCGTTGCAATCGTAGGGCGTGCCCGAGACGATCACGTTCTGATCGGAGACGAAGAGCTCGTCGTTGAGCGGGTTCACGACCATGCCCGACGGATCGGTGAGGCCCGCGAGCGTGACGCCGCTCGAGGAGCCGTTAGCGTAGTACGTGACGGTGCCGCTGGTGGCGGGCGGCCCGCTCGCGAACGGTCCGCCCGGGTGCGCCATCACCCACAGGTCGTCGTTCGCGTCGAGGGAGAGCCACGTGCCGTCGCTCACGACGTGGATCGTCTTGATCGGCGTCGTGCCCCCGGCAGCGTACTCGGTGACCGAGCCGGCGGCGTTGAGGACGAAGAGGTTGCCGGCACTGTCGAAAGCCATGTGCGTGGGCTGATCGAGGCCGCTCGTGATCGTGCGCCCGACGATCGTCGAGCCGAGGTTGTATTCGTACACCGCGCCGGTACCCGAGGCGCCGTACGGATTCGCGACCGAGACGTAGAGGTTGCCGTTCGAATCGAACTCGAGATCGGTCGCGAGGCCGTCGTTGACTCCGCTCGTGATCGTGCTGATCGGCCCGGTCCCCTTCTCGGCGGCGTAGAGGTTCACGCCGTTCCCGAGCACCGCGAGCAGCGACTGCATGTCGAGCGTCACCGCACCGCTGCAGACCGCCCCGGCATAAGAACAGCCGTCGGTTTCGCCGCTCGGATACGAGGCCTCCACGTCGAGGGTGGCGGTGTCGGTGAGATCGAGCGCCGCCGGCGGAGAGACGGTGAAGCGCGGCGACCCCGAAGCCGGCTCGGTGACGCTCGCCTGGAGCGCGTTGTCGCTAAGGCTGATCGTGTAGCTCGGCCCGCCGATGCCGGCGATCAGGTTGCCGTCGGCATCGAGCGCCTCGGCGAAGAACGGATGCGCCCCCGGCCCGATGAGGTTGTAGACGGTGCCGCTCTGCTGCGTCAGCGCGTTCCCCGCAACGACGGCGATCTGCGCCGGTATACCGGAGAAGGGAAAGTTGACGTTGGTCGTCTGGTTGTCGGCGACGGTAAAAGCCGTTTCTGAGATCGAAAGCGCGGCCGCGCCCGACGGAATGGTGTTGGTGGTGGAGTCGTAGGCGTCGTAAGTGGTGACGGTCGCTTTGTAGCAGTTGGCGCTCGACGGGCACGCAGCCAGCCCCGTACCGAAGTTGCAGTCCAGGCCCTGCAGAGTGAGGGAGCAACCCGGAGAGAGGGCGGTTAGGCCGGACACGATCGTTTCGTCGGTGGGGCCGCTGATTGCTACGACCATCGCCTGAGTGTTCGGAGAAATGAATTTGGGACCGAGCGGGTGGTGCTTTCTCCTTTCGATTCGGGTCGGTACGATGAGCGTGGTGGCTAGGCTGCCTCCCGGCGAATCTACGACCGGAAGCCTCGCGGCGTGGTGCTTCGCGCCCGTTATCGTGACGATGCACGTGCCCTTGGCTTTCGGCGTTACGGTAAGACGGAGACTTGGGCCGCTT
>DATJRF010000275.1:0-15149 GCA_035505015.1 Verrucomicrobiia bacterium
GTCGAGATGCAGCCTCGGATCGACGCCGCCGGCGGCGCGCACGCGCTCGACGAAATCGGGATAGGCCCGCAGCGAAGCCGCACCCAGCGCGCCGAGCGGCCCCGCTTCGATCCCCTCGGTGTACGGCGCGAGCATTCCGGCCCCGGCCCAGCTTGCGGCGCGCGCCGGCTCGGTACGGTCGTAGATTCGAACGGTTGCGCCGCGCTCCGCAAGCTCGAACGCGATCGCGAGACCGACGAGCCCCGCACCGACCACCGCAACGTCGCCCCTCGTCACCTCTGCCTCTTCGACGTCAGCAATTCACGCCCACGCTCGCCCTTCGACTCCGCGCCTGCGGCGCTACGCTCGCCCTTCGACTCCGCGCCTGCGGCGCTACGCTCGCCCTTCGACTTCGCGCCTGCGGCGCTACGCTCAGGGTGACAGGGGGGAGGGGCATGGCTTCGTCATTGGACGGCGGGGGAAAAGGTCCGGCCGGGCGGCGGCTCCAAGCGTAGGCGCGTGAAACGCCTTGCCGTCGCCGCTCTGCTCGCGTTGCTCGCCGCGGCGCAGCCCGCCTTCGCCGATTCCTCGAACACCAGCCGGGAGTCGATCGTGGTCGGCGGGGTGACGCGCACCTACGTGCTCCACCTCCCGGCGGGGCTCAAGCCCGGTGCGCCGCTGATCGTCGCCTTTCACGGGCACTTCGGAACCGGCCAGAGCCAGGAGCGGCTCACCGGCCTCGACGCGCTGAGCGACCGGTACGGCTTCGTGGTCGCCTATCCCGACGGGGTCGACCGCGGCTGGAACGACGGGCGGGGCGGACGCGACACCGCCGACGACCTCGGCTTCGCGAGGACGCTGATCGGCGCGCTCGTGACCCGCTTCCACCTCGATCCCAAGCGCGTCTACGCGACCGGCATGTCGAACGGTGCCACCTTCACGCACTACCTCGCCTGCAACGAGTCGAATCTCGTCGCCGCGATCGCGCCGGTCTCCGGTTCGATGCCGACGGTTGACGAGCCCGACTGCCGTCCCAAACGCGCCGTCTCGGTGCTCGAGATCGCCGGCACGGCGGATCCGATCATGCCGTACGGCGGCGGGGAGATCCAGCTGCTGGGCCATTCGCGCGGCCAAGTGCTCTCGGTCGAAGCGACCGCCGCCTTTTGGGCGCGCAACGCCGGCTGTTCGCCGGCGCCGGTCACGACGGCGCTGGCGCCGATCGCGCCGCCCGACGGAACCAGCGTGAAGCGTAGCCTCTACGGCGGCTGCAAAAACGGTTCGAGCGTCGTCACCTATGCAATCGTCGGCGCCGGGCATACGTGGCCCGGCGGCCCACAATATCTCCCCGAGCGCCTCATCGGCATCTCGAGCGACCAACTCAAAGCCAGCAACACCATCGTCGAGTTCTTCCTCGCCCACCCGATGCGCTAAAAGCGCTCCGTCCTTCGTCGCTACGGTGGTGAGAGGAGGTTGCGTAGGCGGTGGGCTTGGGTGGGTTCGCCGAAATCGGCGATGAAGGGGGCGTAGAGTTGGACGGCGGTGCGCGCCGCGGCGGACGGCTGGCTTTTGGCTGCGAGCGCGGCGATGGCGCGGCGCTCCTTCTCGATTGCGGCGACGAACGCGACGTAGTCGCGGCCGAGCGCTTCGATCACGTCCTCCGATTCGCTGCGCGCGCGTAGGCGCGCGTTGCGCGCGCTCCACGCGGCGAGGTCGACGGCGTCGCCGCGCAGCGCGCCGGTGAGCTCGCTGCAATGCGCGAGCAGGCGCACCGCCAGATCGGCGTGGACGCGCGTGCGAAGATCGTTGCTCCTGACCTGCCGTGCGCGTTTCTCGCGCACGACGGCGAGCGAATGGTTCATGATCCCGGCGACGAGCGCGCCCGCCACGGGGATGACCACCGCGAGAATCTGCCAATGCGCGCCGCACCAATGCACGGCCGCGTGCAGCCACTGCAGGTACGGCGGCTCCGCCGCGGTCCGCCGGTGGCCGAAGAGCCCGGCGATCACGGCGCGCTACATGCCCGTATAAACGGGGCCCTCGCCGCCTTGAGGCGGCACCCAGGTGATGATCTGATAGGGGTCCGCGATGTCGCAGGTCTTGCAGTGCACGCAGTTGGTGAAGTTGATCTGCAGGCGCCCCTCGACGGCGCCGTTCTTCTTCTCGAAGAGCGGCTCGTAGACTTGCGCCGGGCAGAAGTAGTAGCACGGATTCCCGTACTCTACCGTGCAGCGGTCGCGGCAGACGTTCGTGTCGGCGACGTGCAGGTGGCAGGGCTGATCTTCTTCGTGCATCGTCCCGCTGTCGAAGACGTCGGTGAGCTTGTCGAAGGTCAGCACGTTGTCGGCCTTGGCGCGCGGCGTCTCCTTGGGCTTGTAGCCGGCCTTCTCCATGCGCTCGTAACCGGGCTCCGAGGCGAGCTTGTCGATGAAACCGAAGCCGCGCCCGCCGGTGAACGTGGCCAGACCGGCGTTGATCATTCCGGGCCACATGCCGTGCTTGAATCCTTGGTGGAAGTTGCGCGACGAGCGCATCTCCGCGTACGCCCACGAGTCCTTGAAGCGCGTCTCGAACGCCGAGAGCGTCTCGGCATCGAACGAGCCGGCCTGCAGCGCGTCCCAGAGCGTCTCGGCGGCCATCATCCCCGACTTCATCGCGAGGTGGATGCCTTTGAGACGCATGCCGTTGAGGAAGCCGGCCGAATCGCCGATCAAGAGCAGGCCGTCCCCGTAGGGACGCGGCATCGCGAAGAATCCGCCTTCGGGAATCGCTTTCGCGCCGTAGCGAATCAACTTGCCGCCCTCGAGCATCCTGCGGATGACCGGGTGCTCCTTCATCCGCTGCAGCTCGTTGTGCGGATCGGTGGTCGGGTTCTTGTAATCCAATCCCGTGACGTGCCCGATGTCGAGCACGTTGCCGGACATGCCGTAGATGAAGCCGCCGCCGAACGTCTCGGGGGGCAGCGGATAGCCGAGCGTGTGGATGACCGCACCCGCTTTGAAGCGGTCGTCGGGGAGCTGCCATAGCTCTTTGACGCCCGCCGCGTAGACTTGCGGCTCGCGACCGGCATCCAGGTCGAGGCGCGCGACCGCCTGCTTGGCGAGCGTGCCGCGCGGGCCTTCGCCGAGCACGACGACCTTGGCGTGCAGATCCGCACCCGGCTCGTAGTTCGATTTCGGATTGCCGTTATGATCGACGCCCTTGTCGCCGGTGCGCACGCCGGTGACGCGATCGCCGTCCCAGAGCAGCTCCTGGCCGGGGAACTCGCCGAAGACTTGCGCGCCCGCTGCCTCGGCCTGCTCGGCGAGCCACTTCGTGATCTTCTGGAGCGACGCGACGTACTTGCCGTGATTGTTGAGCGGCGGCGGCGTGACCGGCGCTTTGATCTTGCCGCCGGCGGTAAGAAACCACAGTTCGTCGGTCGTGACCGGCGACTCCACCGGCGCCTTGTCGCGCCAGTCCGGCATGAGCTCGTCGATGGCGCGCGGATCCATCACCGCGCCGGAGATGCCGTGGTTGCCGACCTCGCCGGCTTTTTCGATGACCAGAATCTCCAGCTCGCGGCCGGCGGCCTTCGCCAGCTGGCCGAGGCGAATGGCGCCGGCCAAGCTCGCCGGCCCGCCGCCGACGAAGAGGACGTCGACGTCGAGTTGATCGCGTTCAGGCATAGTCGTTGACTCTTCGAAGCGCCGCGATGGCAGCCTGCACGGCGACGCCGTGCATCGCGAGGCGATCCTCCCACGCCGCCGCCGCCGGGCTCTCGAAGGTGAGCGCGAAACGCGCCGCGCGCCGGGCCAGCCGCATCGAGTAGGAGTACGCGCCGATGGCGGCCGCCTCGGCGCGCAGATCGGCGACGATGCGCCCGCGCTCCCGCACGCAGGCCTGCGGATCGAGCGGCCCCGCGAGGTCGAAGGTCGCTTCGAGCGGGTCGAGCGGATGGCCGGCCTCTTCCAGCGCTGCGAGCACGGCGCAGCCGAGCGTGCCGCCGCCATACTCGTAGCAGTAGAATCCGTTCGCATCGCAATCCTCGTGCAGATCGAGCGAGAGCGCGAAACGGCGGTCGCGATTGGCGGTGAGGATCGCCTTGGCTTCGGGCGAAGAGCCGGCGCCGGCGAAGGTGCGATTGACGTCGGCGCCGTCGGCGTTCGCGCGCGTGCCCAGCGCGAAGCCGCTCGGGTTCGTGCACGGCCAAATACGATACGAGAAGTGCGGATCCAGCCGCTCCGATTCGACCAGCGCGAGCAACGCCCAAGGACCGGCCGGCTCGTCGCCGTGCACGCCCGCGGCCAGCGCAACGACCGGCGCCGGCGCTTCGCCGAGTTCGGCGCAGAGCATCGTCCGCGGCGCACCGACGCACGCCACCTCGCGCACGCGCACGCCGCGCGCGCGCAACGCCTTCCAGCGCGCCTCGAGCTCTCGGTAGGTCTGCGTCGTCACCATCGCGCACCTTTCGCCACATGAAACTCCAAATCGGCGTCATGGGCTCCGCCGGAGGAGCCATCTCCGAGCAGGAGCTCGCGCTTGCCCGGCGCCTCGGCCGGCGTATCGCCGAACGCGGCTGCACGATCGTCACCGGTGCCTGCCCGGGTCTCCCGCATGCCGCGGTTCTCGGCGCCGCGGAGGCCGGCGGCGT
Organism: Verrucomicrobiia bacterium; assembly: GCA_035505015.1. Lineage (GTDB taxonomy): Bacteria > Vulcanimicrobiota > Vulcanimicrobiia > Vulcanimicrobiales > Vulcanimicrobiaceae > DATJRF01. The sequence continues at coordinate 4,610 of DATJRF010000275.1, forward strand.
CAGCGTCGGCATCTCGCCGGCCCTCTCGCGCGAGGAGCACGTCAACGTCTACGCCTCGCCGCTGCAGCCGTATACGGCGATGGTCTTCACCGGCTCGGGCCTGATGGGGCGCGAGACGCACAACATCCACAGCTCCGACTTCGTGCTCTTCACCGGCGGCCGCAGCGGCACGCTCGGCGAGTTCTGCATCGCGTACGACGAGGGCAAGCTGATCGGCATCCTCACCAACTCCGGCGGCATCTCCAACGATCTCGAGCGCATCGCCGGCCTCGTGAAGAAGGAGACCGGCTCGATCCTCATCACGGACGACCGCCCCGAAGAGCTGGTCGACCGCTGCCTCGATCTCTTCACCCGCGACGCCATCCCCAGCTCCGTCGCCTTCAATCGCGACGCCGTCTTCCCCCTACGCCGCCCCGCCGTCACGCAGGAGACCCGTGGCTGAAATAACGTTCGTCGGCGCCGCCGGAACCGTCACCGGCAGCAAGCATCTGCTCACGATCGACGGAAAGCACGTCTTCGTCGATTGCGGCCTCTTCCAGGGCGTCGTCGACGTGCGCGCCCTCAACGACGCACCGCTGCCCGTGCCGGCCGACGACATCGACGCGGTGGTCGTGACGCACGGGCACCTCGATCACACCGGCTACCTTCCAAAGCTCGTGCGCGACGGCTTCACCGGCCCGATCTACTGCACGCCGCCGACCGAGCCGCTGATGGAGATCGTTCTGGAAGACTCGGCGCATCTGCAGCAGGAGCTCCACGAACGCGGCTTCAGCCACGAGCGTCCCCACGGATTACCGATGTACTACGACGAGCGCGACGTCGAGCGCACGATGCGCCGCGTGCAGACGGTCCCGCTCGGCACCGCCTTCGATCTCTTCGGCGTCGCGAAGGTGACCTATCACAATGCCGGGCACATCATCGGCTCGGCCTTCGCGGCGCTCGAGGCCGAGGGCAAACGCGTGATCTTCTCCGGCGATCTGGGGCGCTACGACCGTCCGCTGATGTTCGATCCCGAGCCAATCGGCGCGGCCGACGTGATGATCTGCGAATCCACTTATGGCGACCGCGTTCATCCGCCGGACTCCCTGGGCGAACTCGCGCAGGCGCTTGCCGAAGGCGCCGGCCGGTCCGGCCCGGTCGTCATCCCCGCCTTCAGCGTGGAGCGCACGCAAGATATGCTGCTCGCGATCGCGACGCTGCAGCGCACCGATCCGCGGATCGCGGCGCTGCCGATCCATCTCGATAGCCCGATGGCGACCAAGGTCGACGCGCTCTTCGAGCGGTTCCCCGGCGCGCACAAACCAATCCCCGGGGATTCGCCCACGACGCCGTTCGGAATCGAGCATTTTACCGTGCACGTCACCACCGAGGAATCCAAGGCGCTCAACGATCTGAGCGGACCTCGCGTCGTGATCTCGGCGAGCGGCATGGCCGCGGGCGGCCGCATCTTGCACCACCTGCATCGCGCGCTCCCGGATCCGCACGCGACGATCGTCTTTACCGGCTATCAGGGTGCGGGAACGCTGGGGTATCTGCTGGTGCACGGCGCGCACACCGTGCATCTCTACGGAGACGCGCTGCCGGTCCGCGCCAAGATCGTCCTGCTCGAGGGTTTCAGCGCTCACGCCGATCGCAACGACCTGCGGCGGTGGCTCGGGACGTGCACGACCAAGCCTCATCTCTACGCCGTGCACGGCGAGGCCGAATCGGCGTCGGCGCTCGCCGCGCTCGCCGACGGAGCGTTCGGTTGGCAGGCCGACGTCGCGCGCCGCGGAACGAGCGTGACCTTCTGATGGAGCGCAGTTTCGCAAGCGACAACAACGCACCGATCGCGACCGAGATCCTCGCGGCGATCGCACAAGCCAACCACGGCGACGCGGTCGGCTACGGCGACGACGAATGGACGGCGCGCGCCGTCGCGCGCTTCCGCGAGCACTTCGGCGAGCGCACCGAAGTGCTCTTCGCTTTCAACGGCACCGGCGCCAACGTCGCCGCCCTCGCCTCCGTGCTGCAGCCGTGGCAATCGGTGCTCGTCCCGGCGAGCGCGCACCTGCAGACCGACGAGTGCGCCGCCTTCGAGCGCTTCACCGGCTCGAAGATGATTCCGATTCCCACCGGCGACGGCAAGCTGCGCATCGAAGCGCTCGAGCCGCACCTCCACGCCGGTCACGGCGTCCATTTCCCGCAGCCGCGAGCGATCTCGATCTCACAAGCGACCGAGTTCGGAGAGCTGTACGAGCCGTCGGAGATTCGCGAGCTCTGCGACTACGCGCACGAACGCGGGCTGATCGTCCACGTCGACGGCGCGCGGATCGCCAACGCCGCCGCGGCGCTGGCGACGACGCCGCGAGCGCTCACCGCCGATCTCGGCGTCGACGTGTTGACCTTCGGGGGCACGAAGAACGGCCTGATGCTCGGCGAGGCGATCTGCTTCTTCGATCCGAGCCTCCATCGGGGCGCCTCGGAGTACGTGCGCAAACAGGCGATGCAGCTCGCCTCGAAGATGCGCTACATCGCCGCCCAGTTCGAGGCACTGCTCACCGACGACCTGTGGCTGCGCTATGCGAGCCACGCCAACGCAATGACCGCGCGCCTTCACGAGCGCGTGCGCGCGATCGCGGGCGTACGCATCACGCGGCCGGTTCGGGCCAGCGCGATCTTCGCGACGATGGATCGCGACGCGATCGAACGGGTCCGCTCGGAGTTCTTCTTCTACACGTTCGACGAGTTGCTGCCCGAGATCCGCTGGATGACGCATCACGCCACGCAGCCGGGCGACGTCGATGCGTTCGCGAGCGCGATCGAGCGCGCCGTCGCCTCAGGCTGAGAGGAGCGCTCTCGCCGTCCGATCGAGCACCAGCGGCGTGAGGCTGGCGAAGCCGCCGTGGACCGCCGCGATATCGGTGCCCTCCCGGTCGCGGTCCGTCTCGAACGGCGATTCCCAAGCGCGGAAGTAGCTGGTTGAGCCGTCGCGCTCTTCGCCGACGACGCGACCGCAGATGCGCTTGCGCCCCAGCCGGGTCAACGCGGTTCCGCGGATCCGGGCGAGCGGAAGATTCGGCACGTTGAGGTTCCAATAGTACTGCGGATCGAACCCGTTGGCCGCAAGTTCTACGAGCGCGCGGCGCGCGATCTCGGCGGCGGCTCCCCACTGCAAGTCGCTTGCGCGATCGTGCTCCGCCGCCAGCGAAACGGCGATCGCGGGAATATCCAACAGCGCCGCCTCGATGGCGCCGGCGACGGTGCCCGAGTAGTTGACGTCATCGGCGAGATTCGGCCCCCAGTTGATGCCGCTGATCACCAGATCCGGCCGCGAGGAAAGGACCGTCGACCCAAGAAAGACGCAGTCGGCCGGAGTTCCGGAGCAGGCGTAATGCGCGACGCGCCCGCCTTCCCGGCGCTCGATCGTAATCGCCTCGTTCGTCGTTATCGCGTGCGATACACCGCTGCGATTTTCCGACGGTGCGACGACGAACGGCTCGTGGTCCGCGAGCATGGCTTCCACCAGCGCGGCGATCCCCGGGGAATCGATGCCGTCGTCGTTCGTAATGAGGATTCGCATGAGACCGAGCCTTCGCACGCCGGAACGCCCGCGCCTGTGAACGTCACCGAGGCGCTCGACCGCGCCGGCTGGTCGCACATTCACCTGCGCATCGTCCTCGCGCTCGGGATCGCCTGGATCCTCGACGGCTTCGAATCGACCGTCACCGCGCCGGTGCTCGCCAACGTCGCGCGCGAGCTGCACTTCAGCGGCGCTTCGGCGGCTTGGGTCAATCCCGTCTATACGATGGGGATGCTGGTCGGCGCGCTCGTCTTCGGCCCGCTCGCCGACCGCATCGGGCGGCGCCGCCTCTTCATCGTGACGCTCGCGATCTATGCCATCGCCACCGTGGTCACCGGCTTTTCCTGGAACTTTGCGTCGCTGGCATTCTTCCGCTTCCTCACCGGCATCGGCATCGGCGGCGAGTACGGCGCGATCAACTCGGCGATCGAGGAGTTCATCCCGCCGCGCTATCGCGGGCGCGTCGACGGCTTGATCAACGCCTCGTGGAACGTCGGCGCGATCGTCGCATCGGCGGCGGCCTTCGTGGCGCTGGGCGCACTGCCGATCGGGGCGTGGCGCGCGGTCTTCTGGTTCGGCGCCGTCGTCGCCGTCGGCGTGCTCTTCGTGCGCAACAGCGTGCCGGAGTCGCCGCGCTGGCTGCTGGCGCGAGGGCGCGCCGCCGAGGCGCAAGCGATCGTCGCCAAGCTCTTCGACGAGAGCGTGACGCTGCCGGCACCGCCCGGCGGCCCCGCCGAGCGGCTGGGCTATCTCGCCCAGATTGCGGAGCTGATGCGCCGCGTGCCGGCGCGCACGCTCTTCTCGTTCGCGCTCAACCTCGCGCAGGTGATGCCTTACTACGGCATTCTCGCGATCGGCGGCATCGCGATCTTCCCCGCCGTCGGCATCACCGGCAAGGCGATACCGCTGCTGTATCTCGTCAGCGCCGGTACGAGCTTCTGCGGGCAGGTCGTGATGTCGCTGCTCTGCGACTCGTGGGGTCGCCGGCCGACGCTGCTCGCGGCCTTCAGCGGCGCCGCCGTCATGTGCGTCGTCCTCGCCCTCTCGCGCGACACCACGACGTTCGTCACGGCGTTTTTGATCTTCGGCGTGTTCAGCGCTTCGTGCGGCGCCGGCGCCTACGTCGTGCTCAGCGAGATATTCCCGACCGGCCTGCGCGCAACCGGCATCGGTCTCTCGGTTGCGGTCGGCCGCATCGGCGCGATCGCCGCGCCGCCGCTCTTCTACGCGCTCTATCGGGGATTCGGCGTCGGCTCCGTCTTTGCAACGATGGGTGCCATTTTCGTGGCCGGCGCGCTCGCGATGCTCTGGTGGTACCGCTACGGAGTCGAGGGCCGCGGCCGTTCGCTCGAGGAGATGCTCGCCGCCGGCATTCAGTGAAGCGTCCGCGCGTGGTAAACTAGAGCGGTCATGCGTTTCCTCGATATCACGCGCGGCGTCTTCGGCTGGGTGCGCATCCTTGAAGGCACTCCGCTCGGCCGTGCCCGTGCCAAGCGGCCGCCCGAAAAAGACGAGCCGCCCGCCGCCGCCGGCGTCCGCTCGCCGTTGCTCCCACGCACGCCGGTGCTCTCCGGCGCCAACGCGCGCCCCTGGCCCCCTACCGACTCCTCACCCTGACGACGGGCTCAAGCGGTCCAGTCGAGCATGGCGTGCCATTCGGGTTTGGGGAAGCGCTGTTTGCTCTTGATCGCTTCGACGTACTTGCGCTTGCCGGCGCGGTTGCCTTTGCCCAGCATCAGCCCTCCGACCAGGCGGTCTTCCCAGAAGAAGAGCGCGCGGTACCACTTCTTCTCGAGATCGACCTTACGGGCGATCTCGAGCGCCGGCTGCAGATCGGTACCGAGGCCGAACTGCGTGATCGTCTGACCTTTGAAGAGCAGCGACGAGTACTCGGGTACGTCGTGGTACTTCTCGTCGCCGCCCATCATGTTGAGCGCGACGACCTTCCCGTGGGCGCCGGCGTTGTTCCACGTGCCCATCCGATAGCGCATCTCGAGGATTGGATCGAAGAAATCGGCGATGTCGCCGGCCGCGAAGATTCCCTTGACGTTGGTCTCGAGGTGGTCGTCGCAGAGGATCCCGTTCTTGCTCGTCTCGATGCCCGTGCCGTCGCAGAGCTCGGTGTTCATCGTCAACCCGAAGCCGTAGGCGTAGCACTGCGCCTCGATCTCGAGCCCCTTGTTCGTTCGGACCTTGGTGATCTCGCCGTTCGAGCGGACGAACTCGTCGACTTCGTGGCCGTAGTGCATGTGCACGCGCTCGGCGCCGGCCGACTCGTGCAGGAGCGCGCCGGCCACGTCGTCCATGATGCGGTGCAGCCCGTGAGGCCCGCGCATGAGCCAGTGCGTCTCGATCCCGCGCGAGGCGAACGCCTCGGCCAGCTCGTACGCGATGAACGATCCGCCGATCGCGACCCCCGCTTTGCTGCGGTCGATCTGCTCGGAGATGGCGCGCGTGTCGTCGAGATATTGAAAGGGATAGAGATTGGCGGCTCCCTCCGAACCGGGCTTGCCGGTGGGATTGGGGCGTCCGCCGGTCGCGATGAGCAGTGCGTCGTAGGGATAGGAGCGCCCCTGCGCCTCCACGACGCGATCCTGCGGCACCACCCGTTCGACGCGGGTGCGTAAGCGCAAATCGATCCGGTGCTCCTCGTGCCAGGCGAGGTTGCGGATCATCACCTTTTCTTCGGGTATTTGCTTGCGAAGCATGGGAGGAAGCGAGATCCGGTTGTAGAGCGTGTACGGCTCGTCGCCGAAGAGCGTAATTTCGCAGGAAGGCTCGTGCTTGCGCAACTGCTCGGCTGCGGTGGTCCCCGCAAAGCCGTTCCCGACGATGACGTACTTGCGCGTCTCTGAACTCGCCAAGCTCAACTCCTCTCGCTCGAAAGCCCCGGCCGGCCGCGCCGACCAGGCGGAGGTTCGCCGCCGGCCGAAGTCGTCATGCCGGTACGCTCACATGGACGTTCGCTTGGTGCAGTTGCTCGGCTCGTTCATCGGCGCGCGCAGCCAATACGCGCTGGCGCGGCTCGAGTTCGCGCTGCACTTCCCGCGCTTGCCGGCGCCGCCCGTGATCGACCGCCTTCGGGAACCCTCGGAGAAGGCGCTGCACGAGCAATGGCCGGCGCTCGAGCGCCAGCTCGAAGCCGCCATCGACTTCGCGACGCGAGCCGAACGCTCGCGCCGCAAGGCCCTGATGAAGGACGAGGGTTACCGCTGGCTGCAGCGCTCGCTGCGCGAGATGGATCAGTACGCGCGCGCGATCCGCTGGGTCCGAACGGTCACCGAAGAGTAACGCGGAGCGGGCCTCGCAGAGGGCCCTCCTCTCCGCCGCAGAAGGCTCGACTCCCAACGAGAGGAGCGGGCCAATGCTTTCGAAGATTGGAGCCTCCGCCGCCGGGCTGTTCCTGTTCGCGGCGTGTTCCGCCGGAACGTCCAGCTCGATTCCCTCGGCTTCGAATACCGGCGCCGTGCCGATGGTCGCGAGCTCCGACTCGCGCATCGCGATCCAAGGGCCCGGAAGCGATCCGGCCCTCGATGCGTTGGTCGTCAAGTTTATGATCGCGCAGCGCGTTCCCAACGCACAGCTTGCCTTCTCGCGCGCCGGCACGCTGCGCTTCTCGCATGCCTACACGTATCGCGGGCTGGCCGAGTCGACGACCAAGCCGCAGACGCTCATGCGAATGGCCAGCGTCACCAAAGCCTGGACGAACGCCGCGATCTACAACCTGCTCAAAGCCCATAAGATCGGCTGGAAGACGAAGGTCTTTTCGTACCTGGGAATCACCCAGGCGCTCCCCGACGGCGCGACGCCAGCTCCCGGCGTGCTCGGCATCACGCTCAAGCAGATGGTCGACAATACGCCGGGATGGACGAACGACCCCTCGTTTACCATGCGTCAAACCGCGCTCGCCCTCAAACTGCATACCCACATCGACCAGCAGCAGTACGTCGCGTATCAGCTCCACGTCCCCCTGACGTATAAGCCCGGCACGCACTATCTGTACTGCAACTTCTGCTTCGACGTCTTGGGCATGATCGTTGCGAAAGCGACCCTCATGCCGTACATCGAGTACTTGCGGTGCTCTATCGCGAAGCCGTCCGGCGCGGGCTTCATCGGAATCTCGCCGACCGTGGGCAAACGGCTTCCCGGTGAGGTCGCGCGATACTATTCCACGCAGACGGGTCTCTCGGCATTCTACCCGGACGAGCTCAAACCGGTGCCCGCCCCATACGGCGGCGACGGCGGCGTGCTCGAAGTCGCGCAGGGCGACGGCGGAGCTGCTACGAGCGCCCAGTCGATGATCGCGTTCATGAACCGCTATACGGTCGGAGACCTCGGGCCGCTGCCGCTTCCCGGCGAGAGTGTGGGTCGCGAAGGCGAAATCGCCGGGACGAGCACGGTCGCCGAGCAGCTGGGAAACCGGACGAACTACGCGTTCTTCATCAACACGAATCAGTTCCCGTATAAGGGCGCGCGCAACGGAAGCGCAACCTCGCCGAGCGGCCCACCGACCGCATTCGACATCGTCGTCGCAAAAATCGCGCACCAACTGTGCACGAGTTGCTAGCGCGTGGGCTGCACACTGCGAACTCACCGCCAAATTCAGGAACCGTAGTTATTATCGCTATCGACCCGCTCGCTACGCGAAGCGCCGTCCACCTCGAAGTGGACGGTCATAAAGGACTACCGGAACCAAGCGCCGTCGACGCGAATAGGACGATCATAGGAATCCCGGCTAAGCTCTATCTTCGCCTAGATCGCAATTCCTAGGCAGAACGCCTCCTTAGCTATGGAGGATGGCATCATGGAACGCGCACTTTCTTGGGTCATCGCCACCCTAGTTGTCCTCATGCCACTGAGCACGGGCGCGCAAGACGCCCCGACACCGGCTCCAACGCCGTACAGCGGTCCGCACCCTAGGGTCGCGGTGATGGACTTCACGACGGTCGGGCTGACCGGAACGGGCTGGTACGGGCAGTTTCAGCCGGGCGTTGCCATCTCCGACCTCCTAACGGATCAACTGGTGCAAGGCGGCAAATTTGACGTCGTGGATCGGACCGCCCTCGATAAAACGCTGGCGGAGCACCAGCTCTCCTCGAGCGGCGAGGTCGACCCCCGCACCGCCATAACTGCCGGCCACCTCATCGGCGCCCGCTATTTGATTTCCGGGAATGTCTCGCAGATGGAAATGACCGGATCGAGCAACGGGGCTGCCGGCGCGCTGATCGGCGGGTTGGTCGGCGCGGTCGTCGGAGGAATCCACACTCGTCGCGTCACGCTCAAACTCACCGTTAAGGTGGTCGACTCGCTAACCGGAGAAATCGTCGAGGTCTTTCCGTACGAGAACACGGTGAAGGGAACGTCCTGGGGGTCGGGCGGTTTCGGTGGAGGCGTGGCCGGCGCGTATAGCAACTCATCGTTTCTCAGCTCAGACCTCGGGCATCTCGTGAACGACGCAGCGATCGCGATTGCAGCGAACCTCGATCCGACGAAGTTTATCAGCGGTCCGATTGCGCCAACGCTCCGCGGTCACATCGCTGCCGTCGAGTCGGACGGAACGGTGGTTATCAATCTCGGTTCGGACAACGGCGTCACCGAGGGCGAGCAGTTCACTATGATTAAGCGCCAAACGATTATTGATCCGGAGTCGCATCAAGCACTCTCGGTGGACAAGACAATGGGCATCCTGCAGATCGACTCCGTCAGCAGCAAGGCCTCGATCGGGCACGTTATCGATGGAAAGGCCGCGACACTGCTGGATGTCGTATCGATCCCAAACCCCTGAGCGGCCGAGAACGCGGTCGCCGTCGCCTAGGAGACTGGCACCGCTTTGACCGCCGTATGATCGTGGAGGTTCACGAGGTAGCTCGGGAGACTCTCGCACGTCGGCTCGCCTGAAGGCTGCAAGGCGACGAGGACGCAGTCTCGCGAATCAGCAGCCTGGTAGTGAAGCGACACGCGCGAGGCATCCTTGAGGGCAGTGGGGGACCCGTTCAATCGACCGGTCTCCATTGCGTCGCGCACGAGATAGACGGCGACGGCAAAATCGCCGGGCATTGCCACCGCGCTCGCATCGTGCGAGCGCACCACGACGTCGCGCTCGCGCGCGCCGTCCAGAGCGGCGCTTCCGTACAGGCGGACGTAGAGGCCTACCGCGTTGGCCGCGCAACACGCTTGCAGCCCGCTCAGCTTCGGAGCGAGCGCGCGAGTGTCCGCAAGGTTCGCCGCTAACGTCGTCACGCAGGGTCAAGAACGCGGCACGGCGATGCCTTGTGACGCGAGCGACCGCGAAAAAAAGGCGCTAGCCGCGCAGCCCCAGGCCGACCATCATCTTGAAGCCGACTTCGAGCGCGCGCTCGTCGATATCGTAGCGCGCGCTGTGCTGGGGCTCGATGCCGATCTCGTGCGAGCGGACGCCGACCACGAAGTAGGCGCCCGGACGTTCGATCTGCATGAACGACATATCCTCGGCCCACATCATCAGGTCGTGCGGGTCGACGAGGTTCTCCGCACCGACGATCTCCCGGCCGACTTCGCGAACCACGTCGTTCATGCCAGCGTCGTTGACGGTCGGCGGATAGCCCCAGAGATACTCGAACTCGAAGTCGAGGCGCAGCGCGTCGCAAAGCCCTTCGATGATGCGCTCCATCCGCTCCGGCATCGACCCGCGAACGTCCGCGTCGAACGCGCGGACCGTTCCCATCAACTCCGCCCGGTCGGGAATCACGTTGAAGGTCGTTCCGGAGTGCATCGATCCGACCGTCACGACGACGGGATCCTTCGGCGCGATCTCGCGGCTCACGATCGTCTGCAGCAAGCTCACGACGTGAGCGGCGCCGACGATCGGATCGACCGAGAGTTGCGGCATCGCGCCGTGGCCGCCCTTGCCGGTCAGCGAGAGCGCGAAACGATCGGACGAGGCGAAGAACGGGCCGTCGCGCACGCCGATCTTCCCGACCTGGAGACCGCTGTAGAGAT
>DATJRF010000276.1:0-3631 GCA_035505015.1 Verrucomicrobiia bacterium
TACGCGCCTGCGGCGCTACGCTCAGAGTGACAAGACGTTGCGTCGTTGCTCTTCGACTTCGCGCCTGCGGCGCTACGCTCAGAGTGACAAGACGTTGCGTCGTTGCTCTTCGACTTCGCGCCTGCGGCGCTACGCTCAGAGTGACAAGGGGGGGCTTAGCGTTCGATGGCGGCGATGGTGCCGAAGGTGGTGGTGATGCGGTAGCTCTTGCCGTCGTCGCTCTTTTCGGCGTAGAGGTAGATGCCGTGCACCTTCTGCGGATCCTCGATCAGCAGCTGGGCGAGATGCTGGCCGTTGGTTATCTGTAAGACGCTCCAACCCGGCTCGGCGGCCTTGATGTTGTCGAGCCACGTCTGGAAGAGCGCTTTCGCGTCGTCTTCGGTCGCGGCGTCGAAGTCGCAGGTTCCGAAGCGATCGCCGGTCTTCTTGACGGCGTAGACCACGCAGGCGGAAGCACCGGGGATCTGCACCGACGATTGATAGTAGGTAAAGGTGTCGCTCTGCGCGCCGGTCGGGTCGCCCTGCAGATCCGCGAAGTTGTTGTCTTCGCCGGCGACGTACTTGTGGACGGCATCGGCGGCCGAGGGTGCGGGGCTCTGCGCGGCGGCGCGCACGCCCCATCCGGCCAATGCCGCGGCAACGAGAGCAACCAGGATCGTTCGAAAGCGCATGTCGCTCACCATCCTTTACCGGGCAGCCATTGGCGTTTTCTCGTTAACCCCCTCCGCCGTTTCATTTATACGAGAGGAGCTCGAAGGCGACGACGGCGCCGATGATGGCGATGGCGATCGAGATGACGTAGCTGGCGAGGCTCGACATCGCGATGACGCGGCCCTGCGTGAGCCCGCGATGGGTTGCGGCGTAGCGCCAGGCGCCGACGAGCGAGATGAGGATGCCGAAGGCCGCCATGCCGGTCCCGAAGGCGACAGAGACGCCGGAAGCATTGGTATCGAGATGCATGAGCTGGGCGAACTCTTTGGTGAAGAGCGAGAAGCGCGCGATCACGAAGCCGAACGCGATGAAGGCGAGCGCGGTGCGGACGTACGCCAAAAACGTGCGCTCGTTGGCGAGCACGTCGTTGGCTCGCAGCTGCGTCTTGAGCTCGTCCACGCTGCTAACGAGCCGGCGCTCCGCCGTCGATCGTCGTAGGCGGGCCGAACTCGGAGAAACGCTGGATCTCGGCCTTGGTCAGCGGCAGGACCTTGCCGACGAGCTTGCCGCGCTCCCAGCGCATCCAGAGCTTCTGGCCGGCGGGCACGTCAAACTGCGTGCCGTCGAGCATCGTCACGTGCACCGGCAGCGACGGATCGCTCAGATGGTAGACGTTCACGCGGACGCCGTCGACCGGATCGGCCGAGATGTCGCCCTCGGTGCCGCGCACGGCGATCGTACCGGTCGGGGTCGTGAACGTGTAGTCGGCCTTGGCTCCCTGCGGGTGCTCGACGCGAAAGCGCAGCTTGCCGTTGAAAACCACGAAGTGCGCCTGCGCACCGGCGGCGTCGAAGGCGTCGAGCTTGATCGTCGTGTCGCTCCCCAGAAGAACCCGCGACGAATCCGGGAGCTCGATCGCGCCCATCGAGGCGTCGCCGGTCTTGGCCACGTCGTCGTCGTGCAGCAAGATCGAGGCCGCCGGCGCGACGGCATGCTCGGCGCCGTCCGGGTAGGCGAGGTAGGTGACGGCGCCGTGCAGGTTTGCGAGCGCCTTCTCGCCGGTTTGCGCCGGCGCCCGGCCGGACGCCGCCAGCGCCAGGACGCCCGCCAAGATAACGCAGCTCCGCCAGGGCTTCACGCGATCCCCTCCTCGGCCAACGGCCAGCAGTTCAGTTAGCCACGGTGGGAGAATCTCCCAGGACCATGTCGAGCGAACGAACGGCCCAGCCCGAGACCACGACCGCCAGCCACGACCCCGAGACGCCGCAGGCGCTCGTCGACTTCATGTCGGCCGGCTGGCTCGACCGCCCGCTCAGCGCGGCGGTGCAGCCGGAGCGCGCGCGCTTCGCGAAGCGCCGCGCCGCGCTCTCGCGCGCCTATCCGGGCGAGTACGTGATCGTGCCGGCCGGAGACGAGTGCGTTCGCGCCAACGACACCTACTATCGCTTTCGCCCGTCGAGCGACTTCGCGTACCTCGTCGGCCACGGCGAGCCCGGCTCGGTGCTGGTGCTCGAGCCGCACGGTGCGCAGCACCGCGCGCTGCTCTTCGTCCAGCCGCACAATCGCGGCGAGGCGGCCTTCTTCACCGATCGCGTGCGCGGCGAGCTGTGGGTCGGCGCGCACCGCGGCGTGCACGAAAGCGCGCTCTACTACGGCATCGAGGCCTGCCGCCCGCTCGCGGAGTTCCCTGCGTATCGCGACGAGCTCGCCGCCGGTCCGCACGCGGTTCGCGACGAGAGCGACGCCGAGCTGTCCGCGCACCTCGCGGAGATGCGCCTGATCAAGGACGAATACGAGATCGCCGAGATCCGCAAAGCCTGCGAGATCACCAAGCGCGGGTTCGAGGATGCGATTCGCGCGATGCGCCGGGCACGCAGCGAGCGCGAGATCGAAGCGGCATTCTGGAGCCGCGCGCGCATCGAGGCCAACGACGTCGGCTACCTCACGATCGCCGCCTCCGGCGCGCACGCCTGCACGCTGCACTGGACGCGCAACGACGGGACCATGCCGCCCGGAGGCCTGCTGCTGCTCGACGCGGGCGTGGAATGCGACTCGCTCTACACCGCCGACGTCACGCGTACGCTGCCGATTTCGCGCACGTTCTCGGCGGAACAGGCGACCGTCTACGATCTGGTTTGGGAAGCGCAGCGCGTCGGCATCGACGCGGTCGCGCCGGGCGCCGATTTCCTCGAGCCGCACCGCCGCGCGATGCGCGTGCTCGCCCAAGGGCTGATCGATCTAGGGATCCTGCGCTGCTCGCTCGACGAAGCGCTCGACCCGCAGAAGCAGCTCTATCGCCGCTACACGCTGCACGGCGTCAGCCATATGCTCGGCATCGACGTGCACGACTGCGCGAAGGCCCGTGCGCAGGAGTACCGCTACGGCACGCTGCGCGCGGGGATGGTGCTCACCGTCGAGCCCGGCCTCTACTTCCAACCCGACGACGCAACCGTGCACGAGCGCTTCCGCGGGATCGGCGTCCGCATCGAAGACGATATCCTCGTCACCGAGAGCGGCGCGGAAAACCTCTCCGCGATTCTGCCGTCGCGCCGCGATCTCGTCGAGCGCTGGATTACCGACCTCGCCTAGCGCTTTCGAACCTAGTTCGAGAGCGTCGTGCCGGGCGGCGGGGCCGGGTGTCCGGCGCGCAGGGCGGCGAGCTCGTCTTCGACCGGCCACCGGCCGAATGCGAGGATGATGATGGTGATGAGGGACCCGACGCCGGGGATCAGGTTGAGCAGCGAGAGCGCGCCGTTGTAGCCGGCTTTCGTGAAGATGCGCCAGTACAGCCAGATAAAGAGCGCGACGAACCCCGCCAGGATGCAGAAATAAACGATCAAGCCGCCCGCGATCAGGCCCGCGGCCGCGGTATCGGAAGCCGAGTTGGAATCCATTGCAACCTCCAACGCTAGAAAGCAGCTATGCGGGCGAGTATCCACCCGACGGCCAATACCTCCTCCTCGTGTCACTCGAAGTCGAA
>DATJRF010000277.1:0-9659 GCA_035505015.1 Verrucomicrobiia bacterium
CTCGTTCGTGCTGACGCTGCTCTCGTGGGCCGCCGGCACGCAGAGCGCCGGCGGCGCGCTGGGCGCGCATCAACACCTCTTCTCGTGGATCCCGGGCTTCGATTTCGGATTGCTGCTCGATCCGCTCTCGCTGTTGTGGGCGCTGGTCATCACCGGCATCGGCTTCCTCATCCACGTCTACTCGATCGGTTACATGGCCGGGGACCGTGCCTTCGCGCGCTTCTTCGCGTACATGAACTTCTTCGTCTTTGCGATGCTCACGCTGGTGCTCTCCGACAACTTCGTCGGATTGCTCGTCGGCTGGGGGCTGGTCGGCCTGGCCTCGTACTTCCTGATCGGCTTCTGGTTCTTCAAGCCGACGGCCGTCGCGGCCGCGCGCAAGGCCTTCGTCATCAACGTCGCGGGCGACGTCGGCATCATGTTCGCGATCTTCCTGATCGTCAACGCCGTCCACTCGATCTCGTTCGGCGACGCCTTCGCCGCCGCCGGGTCGTACGGCTCGCCGCTGCTCTTTGCCATCTGCATCGGGCTCTTCATCGGTGCGGCCGCGAAATCGGCTCAGATTCCGCTGCACACCTGGCTGCCCGATGCGATGGAAGGCCCCACGCCGGTCTCGGCGCTGATCCACGCCGCCACGATGGTGACGGCGGGCGTCTACCTCGTCGCGCGCTGCGCTCCGCTCTGGAGCCAAAACAGCAACGCGCAGCTCTTGGTCGGCACGATCGGCGGGCTCACGGCGCTGGTGGGAGCGATCTTGGGCTGCGCGCAGTGGGATATCAAGCGGATCCTCGCCTATTCGACGATGTCGCAGATCGGCTACATGATCATGGGCGTCGGGATCGGGGCCTACGAGGGCGGCGTCGCGCACTTCTTCACGCACGCGTTCTTCAAGGCGCAGCTCTTCCTGGGCTCCGGCATCATCATTCACGCGCTCTCGAACGAGCAGGACGTCCGGCGCATGGGCGGCTTGCGCAAGCGCATGCCGCTCGCCTTCTGGGCGATGCTCACGGGCGTGCTCTCGATCTGCGGCATCCCCGGTTTCTCGGGATTCTTCTCGAAGGACAGGGTGATCTACGGCGCGCTCGAGGCCGGGCATCCGTGGCTCTACGCCATCGGCATCCTCACCGCCGGCCTGACGGCGTACTACATGTTCCGCCTGCTCTTCGTGACGTTCTGGGGAAGCTACCGCGGCGACGTCGATCCTTCGGATCTGGGGATCCGCCATCCGGAGCTGGCGGGTACGCCGCACCACGACGATTCGGGCGAGCATCACGCGCACGCGCCGGCCTGGATCATGGGCTTGCCGGTCGCACTGCTCGTCCCCGGAACGGTCGGCATCGGCTGGCTGCTCTTCGGCGGCGACCAGTCGCCGTGGTCGAAGTTCTTTGCGCTGCAGTTCGCGCCGGGCCACGTCGTCGTGCCGAACATCTCCGAAGCGGCGACCTCCGGCATCGTGCTCGTGCTGGTGCTGGCAGGCTTCGGCATCGCGTTCGCGCGCTACGCGACGCGGACGGCGCAGGAACGCGCGGTCGAGCGGCTGCGCGGCGAGTCGGTGCACATGCCGGCGGTCTTGACCAACGCCTTCTACTTCGATGCCGCGCTCGACCTGATCTTCGTGCGCAGCGCCCAACTGCTCGGCACGCTCGCCGGGCGCGTTTTCGACCCGCACGTCATCGACGGCGCGGTGCGCGAGGTCGCCTTCGTCGCGCGCTGGCTCGGCGTGCTCGTCCAGTCGTTGCAGACCGGGCTGGTGCGCGCCTATGCGCTGGTGCTGGTCTTCGGTGCGGCCGCCTTCATCGCGTACTATGCCATCTTGGGAGGCGCCCACCCGTGATCGTGCTCGCAACGATCCTGCTGCCGATCCTCGCCGGAGCCCTGCTCTTTGCGTTGCCCGCGCAGGACCGCACCGTCTCGAAAGCCGCCGGCACGCTCGTCGGTGCCGCGACGTTCGCGATGCTGATCGCCGGCCGCGGCGCGCAGTGGAGCGTCCATTGGCTCTCGCGCCCGTTCGATTCGGCGCTCCATTTCGGTGCGACGCCGGTCTCGTTGTGGCTGGCCCTGCTGCTCGCGCTCTGCACGGCGTGCGCGATCGCCGGATCCAACGTTTCGCGCGCCCGCAACTTCGTCGCGCAGATGCTGCTGCTCGAGGGCGCGATGCTCGGGCTCTTCCTCTCGCGCGATCTGCTCGCGTTCGCGTTGTTCTGGGATCTGATGCTGCTGCCGGTCTTCTTCGGGCTGCTCGGCTGGGGCGAACATCCCTCGACGGCGTGGCGGTACTTCATTTACAACTTCGCCGGCGGCCTCACGCTGCTGCTGGCGACCGCGGCGTTCGGCGTGATCTACGGTACGACCGACGTGATCGGCCAGGCCGCGGAGCCGCTGGCGGGCGGTTGGGCGCCCTGGATCTTCGCGGGCTTCGCGTTCGCGTTCTTGGTCAAGACGCCGGTCTGGCCGCTGCATACCTGGATGCCGCTCACGTACGGCGACCTGCCGCCGCCGATGGTGGCGGTGGTGAGCGCGGTGCAGTCCAAGGCGGGCTTGTACGGCTTCATCGCGATCGTGCTCGCGTTCTTGCCGGACTACCTGCGCCAGTACGCGCCGCTGTTGATCGCCTTGGGGGCCGTCTCGCTGATCTACGGCGCGGTCTGCGCGCTGGTCGCGCACGATGCCAAGCGAATCGTCGCCTACTCGTCGCTCTCGCACCTCGGGCTCATCCTCATCGCGATCGCCTCGCAGAACGCGCTCGCGCTGCAGGGCGCCCTCGTCTACATGATCGCGCACGGGCTCTTCTCGGCGGCGCTGTTCGCGATCCTCGGCTACGTCGAGGATCGCGAAGAGACGCGCTCGCTCATCCGTTTGGGCGGCCTGGGCGCCGCCAATCCCAAGCTCGCGGGAGCGCTCTGCATCGCCGGTCTCGCCGCTCTGGGCCTTCCCGGCTTGGCGGGATTCGTCGGCGAGTTGATCATCCTCATCGGCATCTACCAGGCGGGGTTGGGCTGGGCGGCGATCGTGGCGCTGGTTGCGATCGTACTGGCCTCGGCGTACGTGCTGCGGCTCTTCCAAGGGATCATGAACGGTCCGGAGGTCGAGGATTTGCCGGTGCGGCGCGATCTCTCGTGGGTTGAAGGCCTCGCCGTCGCACCCTTGCTGGCTGCGCTCGTGCTGCTCGGCGTGCAGCCGCACGCGGTGCTCTCGGCGATCAGCGTGCCGAGTGCGAGCCAGGGGGTAGCGAAGTGACGATTCCGTTTACGTCGACCGACTGGACGTCGATCCTGCCGATCGAGGTTTTGGCCGCGACCTCGCTCGTGATCCTGATCGCCGATCTGATCGCGCGCAAGCACGCGGCACGCTATCTCTGCATCGGGCTCGGCCTGGCCGGCACGGCGGTCGCGAGCGTGCTCGTCGCGCAGCAGTACGGCCACGACGCGAGCGCCTTCTTCGGCGGTTTCATGACCGGCGGCTTCACCACGGTCTTCGAAGAGATCGTGCTGATCGCGCTGGCCGGATCGCTGATCCTCTACGGTGCGCTCGGGCCGGCGGACCGCATCGCCGGGACGACGGCGCTGATGCTCTGGAGCAGCTGCGGCGCGATGCTCATGGCCGGATCCGCCAATCTCATGACGGTCTTTCTCGGCCTCGAGCTGCTCTCGCTCGGGCTGTACTGCCTGTGCGGCATGGTCGACCGGCGGCAAGCGCGCGAATCGGCGCTCAAGTACCTCATCCTCAGTTCGACCGCTTCGGCCTTCCTGCTCTACGGCATGGCGCTGCTCTTCGGTGCGAGCGGGAGCGTCGCGCTCTCGGCGCTCGCGAATCCGGCGCTGGCCGCGAACCCGCTCTTCTGGATGGGCTCGTGCCTCTTTCTCGTCGGCCTCGTCTTCAAGCTGAGCTTGGTGCCGTTCCACTCGTGGGCTCCCGACGTGTACGAAGGCGCGCCGCTTCCGGTGACGGCGTACATGAGCGTCGCCACCAAGGCGGCGACGCTCGCCGTCTTCGCGCGCTTCATCTATGCGGCGTTGCCCTCGGGCGTCGCGCCGGCGCTGCTGCTGCCGGTCTGGATCCTGGCGGCGATCTCGATGATCGCCGGCAACGTCGGCATGCTCGCGCAGCACGATCTCAAGCGGTTGCTCGCCTATTCGGGGATCGCGCAAGCCGGATACATCCTCACGGCGCTCGCCGGCGGAACGGCGATCGGCCTGCGTTA
This sequence comes from Verrucomicrobiia bacterium, assembly GCA_035505015.1. GTDB lineage: Bacteria > Vulcanimicrobiota > Vulcanimicrobiia > Vulcanimicrobiales > Vulcanimicrobiaceae > DATJRF01. Next base: position 4,202 of record DATJRF010000277.1, read on the forward strand.
CGCGATCTTCTACCTGGCGGCCTACACCTTTATGAATCTGGGCGCCTTTGCGGTCGCCGCCGCGATATCGGGCGACGGCGAAGAGGGTTCGCGCCTGGTGAACTACTACGGCTTGGCGCGCCGGCGGCCGTGGCTCGCGGCGGCGATGACGTTCTTCTTGCTGGCGCTGGCCGGCTTGCCGCCGACGGCCGGCTTTCTCGGAAAGATCCTCATCCTCGCGAGCAGCGCGAGCGCTGGGTATGCGTGGCTGGGCGGCGTGCTGATCGCGGGTACCGCGATCTCGCTCTACGCGTACGCGAAGATCGTCCGTGCGATGTACGATCGCGACGACCAGCGCCGCACGCACGATCGCCGGCCGGTCGTTCCGCTGGCGTGGGCGAGCGTGGCGATCTGCGCGATCGCGATTCTGGCGATGACGTTCTACCCCCTCACGCCGAGCAACGTGTTGCCGCTCGTGAAGTGAGCGAGCTGCTTCCGGCCCTCGGAGCGACGATCAAGGCGCTGCGGGCGAGGATGGACGCCGCGCTGCGCGAGCGCGGCTTGCGCCTGGGACAGTATCAGCTCCTTCGCGTCCTCTGGGAGCGCGACGCGCTCACGCCTCGGGAGCTGGCCGAACAGGTGGGCGTCGAGATGCCGACCGTGACCCGAACCGTGCAGCGGATGGTTCGCGACGGGCTGGTGCACCGCGAGGCCAACGCCGACGACGCCCGGTCGGTACGGATCGTGCTCACCTCCAAGGGCCGCGCCATGGAGAGCGTCGCCCTCGACGTTTTGGCGCAGACCACCCGCGCGGCGCTGGCCGGCATTCCGAGCCAGGAGAGCGACCGGGTCGCCCAGACCCTCGAGCGCATCCTCGCGAATCTCGCGGGTTAGGGCTGCAACCGGTCACACTCGCCCCGGCATACCCGTTCTTACGGTAGAATCGGGTCGAAGAGGGAGAAGCCCCATGATCGTTCGCGCCGTCTCCTACGCGGTCGCCGCCGCCCTCGCCGGGGTGCTGCTCTGTTCGCCGCCGGCCTCGGCGCAAAGCGGCCCGACCAAGCTCGTGAACAGCCCGTCGATCTTCGAGCCCGTTTTCGCTTCGGATCCCAACGGCGCGATCGCGGCCGCCCGCGCGCGGATTGCGGCCGGCGATCTCGACGGCGCGATCAAAGGCCTGGAGATCTACGTCGTATCGCATCCCAACGACGTGCGCCCGACGCGCTTCCTCGGCGATCTCTACTATCGCGCCGGCCGCTTCGGCAAGGCCGAGTACGAATATCAGACGCTCATTGCAAAGGATCCCGGCGACAAGGAGTCGCACAACCGCTTGGGCGTCGTCTACGCAACGGAGAATCGCATCGACGACGCGATTCGCGAGTTCGACGAAGCGCTGCCCGGCACCGATTCCGTCGACGATCTGGTCGCCATGCACGTGCGCAAGGGGGATCTGCCGGCCTACGAGGCGCAGATGCGGAGGCTTGCCGCCGACCAGCCTACCGATGCGGATATCCAAGCCGAGATGGGGCAGGTGCTCGCGGCGCTGCACAAACCGGGCGAAGCCATCGGCTTCTACGAGCGCGCGCTCGACTCGGATACGAGCTCGCTGACCGCGCACAACGGGCTGGGGCTCGCCTATCTCGAGCTGCACGACTACGCCGATGCCGAGCGCCAGTTCAAGGCGTGCCTCGCGATCGACGCCGACAACTACTCCTGCAACGACAACGTGGCCGCAACCTATCTCGAGTCGGGCCGCTACGACGACGCGCTGCCCGTGCTCCGCCGTACCTACAAGCTCGCACCGGAGCGCCCCGAGGCGATCGTCAACTTCGGCTATCTCGCCGACATGCAGGGCAACTGGAAGAAAGCCGTTTCGTTTTACGTCAAGGCGATCGGGGTCGGCCCATACCGTCCTGAAGCCTACATCGACCTCGGCATCGACTACGAGTCCAACAATCTCTATCAGCTCGCCGAGTCGGCACTGCTCAAGGGCGTCGCCGCCGCACCCCTAGACGGGCGCATCCGCTTCCTGCTCGGCCGCGCCTACGCAGAACAAGGATTGACCAGCCTTGCGATCGAGCAGTTCAGCGCCGCCGAAAAATCGTTCGATCCGAACATCGTCCGCATCGCCCAGCAAGAAAGCGCGAAACTCGCCGCCACCAGCGCTACCACCGGCCAGTAATTCCCCGTCAAAAGCGAGGAGCTATTCTTCTTTGGCGATGGCGTCGATTTCGATGCGGGCGCCCTTGGGGAGGGCGGCGACGGCGACGGTGGAGCGGGCGGGCTTGGACTCGCCGAAGAAGCGTTCGTAGACGGCGTTGACGGCGGTGAAGTCGTTCATGTCGATGAGATAGATCGTCGTCTTGACGACGTCGGCGAAGTCGTAGCCGGCGGCGCGCAGGACGGCGCCGAGATTGTGCAGCACGCGCTCGGTCTGCGCGGCGACGTCGCCCTCGACGAGCGCGCCGGTGGCGGGATCGAGCGGAATCTGGCCGCTGCAGAAGAGCTCGCCTCCGCTGCGGATGGCTTGGCTGTACGGGCCGATCGGGGCCGGTGCGTCGGGGCTGAAGACCGGATCGTTCACGCCGGAATCTCGTCGCGCGTCATCGTGCCCTTGAAGTTGGGCTCGTCGGGCTCGAGCCCGAAGTTCTCGGCATAGAGCAGGTTGACGCGGTCGAGCTCCTCGTTCGTGAGCGCGGGCGCCTCCGAGGCGTTCGCGAACTCGACGAGCTGTTCGCGGTCGTAGATGTTCGGCAGCACCGTCATGACGCGCGGTTCGGCGAGCAGCCAGCCGATCGCGGCTTGGCCGAGCGTGCGATTCGGCCGCTCGAGGAAGCGGAGCTGCTCGACCTTCTTGATGCCGTTCTCCAGCCACGAGCGCGGGCGGTGGCGGCGGTGGTCGTTCGCGGCGAAGGTGGTCTCCGGCGTATAGCGGCCCTCCAGCATGCCGCTCGAGTGCGGCACGCGGATCATGTAGCCGGTGTCGGCGTCGGCCTCGCGCGCGGCCCGGATCTGCTCGTTGCCGGGAAACTGCTCGAGTGCGTTCCAGATGATCTGCAAGCTCGCGACGTTGCGCTTGCGCACCGCGTCGACGCCTTCGTAGAGCCAGCCGATCGCCGGGCCCAGCGCGATGCCGTAGAGCCGGACCTTCCCCTCGTGCTTGAACGACTCGAGCAGCTCCCAGAGCGCGTCGTCGTCGATCTGCGCCATCCGCGCGTTGTGCATCTGGTAGATGTCGACGTAATCGGTGCCGAGGCGGCGCAGCGAATCTTCCAGCGCCTTGCGCACGAAGGCCGGCGAGAAGTCCTGCGGCAGCTCGAATTGGCCGCGGCGCTTGGCCTGGTTCTCGGGATTGGCGAAATCGTAGCCGAACTTCGTCGCGTAGACCACCCGCTCGCGGCGATCGCGGAACGCTTTGGCGAGCTGCTCTTCGCTGCGGCCGTTGCCGTAGGTGTCGGCGGCGTCGTAGAGCGTGACGCCCAGGTCGAGTGCCTCGTGCAGCATCGCGACCGCCTCGTCGTCGCTCTTCTCGCCCCACCACCCCGTCGAGGTGGTCCACAGGCCGAAGCCGACCTCGCTGACGGTCACGTCGCTCTTGGGATACGTCCGGTATTTCATAGGCCGATGCTCCTTCGCCGTTCGCCCTTCGACTCCGCGCCTGCGGCGCTACGCTCGTCCTTCGACTCCGCGCCTGCGGCGCTACGCTCGCCCTTCGACTCCGCGCCTGCGGCGCTACGCTCAGGATGACATGGGGGATTTGGGGGCTAACGTTCTTTCTTATCGTGAAGCAGATGACGGCGTTTGGGGAAGACTTTGCTCGGGTCGGGCGATGGATCGAGGCGTACTACGAGCATCCGGAGGACTACCGGGTCCTGGCGGACGTGCGGCCGGGGGAGGTCGCGGCGCAGCTGCCCGAGGCCGCGCCCGAAGATGGCGAGCCGTTCGAGCGGATCTTCGAGGACTTCGAGCGCATCGTGGTCCCGGGCATCACCCACTGGAACCACCCCCGGTTCTTCGCCTACTTCGCCACCAGCTCGGCACCGGTCGCGGTGGCGGCCGAAGCCCTCTCCGCGACGCTCGACGTCAAGGCGATGCTCTGGCGAACCTCGCCGGCGGCGACCGAGCTCGAGCAGGTCACGATGCGCTGGCTCGGGCGGCTGCTCGGCCTGCCGGAGAGCTGGACCGGCATCATCTACGACACCGCCTCGATCGCCGGCTTCACGGCCCTGGCGACCGCGCGCGAGGCGCTCGATCTGGGCATCCGCGAGCGGGGGATGAGCGGGCGCGACCTGCCGCGCCTGCGCGTCTACATCACCGAGCACACCCATTCGCACGTCGAGAAGGCGGCGATCGCGCTGGGCATCGGCCAAGAGAACGTCGTGCGCGTGGCCTGCGACGAAGCCTTCCGGATGCGCCCGGACGCGCTGGACGCGGCGATCGCGGCCGACGTCGCCGCCGGCTATCGTCCGGCGGCGGTGGTTGCGACCGTCGGCACCACCGGCATCACCTCCATCGATCCCGTTCCCGCAATCGCAGCCGTCGCCCGCAAGCACCGCGCCTGGCTGCACGTCGACGCTGCGTACGCGGGGATGGCGGCGATGGTGCCGGAGTTCGCCGGCCTGCTCGACGGCGTCGAACAAGCCGATTCGCTGGTCGTCAATCCGCACAAGTGGATGTTCGTGCCGATGGATCTCTCGGTGCTCTTCGTGCGCGACGAAGCGCTGGTGCGCCGGGCCTTTAGCCTGGTTCCCGAATACCTCACCACCACCGACGGCGACGTGGTCAACTACATGGATTACGGCCTGCAGCTCGGGCGGCGTTTTCGCGCCCTCAAGCTGTGGTTCGTGCTGCGGCACCTGGGAGCCAACGGCATCCGCGAACGCTTGCGCGGGCACATCGAGCTGGCGCAAGCCTTTGCCGGATGGGTTCGCGAGGAGCCCGAGTGGGAGGTGCTCGCACCGCACCCGCTCTCGGTCGTCTGCTTTCGCCACGCGCCGGCCGCAATGGACGAGGCACAGCGCGAGGCGCACAACGCGCGGCTGCTCGACGCCGCGAATGCAACCGGCGAGCTCTTCCTCTCGCATACCAAGATCGACGGCACCTACGCTCTGCGCCTGGCGATCGGCAACATGCGCACGCGGCGCTCGGACGTGGAGCTTGCGTGGCGCGTCTTGCGCGAGCAAGCGGCGAAGCACTGAAGCTCGACCTCATCGCTCTCGCCGCGATCGTCGCGACGATCGTCGTGGTCGGCATCGTCGCGGCCAAGATCAACGCCGATAACCAGCGTGCGATGCTCGGCATCTTCGAGACGCGCGAGATCTTGACGCAGACGTTCGTGAACGTCATCGATCAGGAAGTCGCCCTTCGGGGCTACGCCGACAGCGGCGACAGGCGGTTCTTGGCGCCCTACGCGCCGGCGCGAGCGGCGATCGGGCCGAATCTCGCGGCGCTCTCTGCGGCCGGAGGCCCGGCGCTGGCG
>DATJRF010000278.1:0-11306 GCA_035505015.1 Verrucomicrobiia bacterium
TGCATGCCGACCACGGTCACGCGCGTCCCGCGCGGGAAGTACGTTCCGTCCTTCCACAGCGTGCCGTAGGTCGTATCGTAGTAGTCGCCGATCGTGATGCGTTCGGCCACGTTAGCCACCGTATGGGTCCATCGGCTTCTCGCCGATATACGTCAGCACGCTCTTGCTCTCGCTGTAGAGGCGCATCGTCTCGATGCCCAGTTCGCGCCCGTACCCGGACTGCTTGAACCCGCCGAACGGAACGCCCGGGAACACGGCGTACGGCGTATTGATCGCGACCGTTCCGCTGCGCAGCGCGCGCGCGACCCGATTGGCGCGCCCGACGTTGGTGCTCCACACGCTCGCCGAGAGGCCGTACTCCGAATCGTTGGCGAGGCGGATCGCATCGGCCTCGCTCTCGAATCGCAAGATCGAGACGACCGGCCCGAATATCTCCTCGCGCGCGATGCGGTGCGACGGCTGCGCCTCGTACGCCGTCGGGCTCCAAAACAGCCCGTCGGCGAGCGCCTCCTCCAGCGAGGGTGCGGCGCCGCCGAAGATCGGCCGCGCGCCTTCGCTCGCGCCGATCTCGCAGTACGACCTGATCTTTTCCAGCTGCTCGCGCAGGGTGATCGCGCCGACGTGCGTCGCGGGATCCTCGGGATTTCCGACCCGCAGCTTCTTGGCGCGCTCCGCGAAGGCCGCGACGAAACGGTCGTAGATGCCGCTTTGCACGAGCAGGCGCGAGCGCGCTTCGCAGGTCTGCCCGGCGTTGTAGAAGACGCCGTAGAGCGCGCCCGGCACGGCCGCGTCGAGCTCCGCGTCGTCGAAGACGAGCGAGGGCGATTTGCCGCCGAGCTCGAGCGTGACGCGCTTGAGCGTCTGCGCGGCCGAGGCGGCGACGAGCTTCCCGGTCTGCGTCGAGCCGGTGAAGGCGATCTTATCGACCCCGGGATGCTCGACGATCCACGCGCCGAGCTCGCGCGTCGAGCCGGTCACCACGTTGAGCACGCCCTCGGGAAGCCCCGCTTCGAGCGCGATCTTGCCGAGCTCGATCGCGGTCAGCGGCGTCGACGGCGCCGGTTTGAGCACCACCGTGCAGCCGGCGGCGAGCGCCGGCGCGACCTTCCAGGCGGCGAGCAGCAGCGGGAAGTTCCACGGAACGATCGCGCCGACGACACCCACCGGCTCGCGCACCGTATTCGCGAGATAGGTCGGCAGCGGCGGCGGGATCGTCTCGCCGTAGTTCTTGGTTGCGGCGCCCGCGTAAAACTCGAAGCAGTCGACGATCGCGCCCATCTCGCCCTTCGCGGTCGAAACCGCCTTGCCGTTGTCGCGCACCTCGAGCGAGACGAGCTCTTTGGCGCGTTCGCCGATCAGCTGCGCCATCTTATAGACGATCTTGGCGCGGCGGGCGGCCGTCGTCGAGGCCCACTTGCCGCCGTCGAAGGCCTTGCGCGCGGCAGCAACGGCGGCGTCGACGTCCGCGCGCGTCGCCTCGGCGATCTCGGCCAAGGGTGCGCCCGTCGCCGGATTGCGGTCTTCGTAGGTCGCGCCGCCGGCGGCGTCGCGCCAGGCGCCGCCGATGAGCAGCTGCGTTTTTGTGGTGGTGCTGGTGGCGGTCATATGCTCCCGTTCTCTACCCCATTGCCTCGAAGATCGTTGCGATCCCGGCTCCGACGCCGATGCACATCGTCGCGAGCCCGTAGCGCCCGCCCCGCCGGCGCAGCTCGTGCAGCAGCGTCGTCGCGATGCGCGCTCCGCTGGCACCGAGCGGATGCCCCAGGGCGATCGCTCCTCCGTTTACGTTCGTCAACGCGGGATCGAACTCCAGGTCGCGCATGCAGGCGAGGGCCTGCGCCGCGAAAGCCTCGTTGAGCTCGACGAGATCGAGGTCGCGGCGCGCGAGGCCGGCCAGCGAGAGCGCCTTGCGCACCGCCGGGATCGGGCCGATCCCCATGACGTCGGGGGCGACGCCGGCGCTGGCGCTGGCGACGTAGCGCGCCATCGGCCCGCCTAGGCCGAGCGACCGGGCCGCGCCCGCCTCGGCTAGCAGCACCGCGCTTGCGCCGTCGTTGATCCCCGAGGAGTTTCCGGCGGTGACGGTGCCCCCGGCTTTGAATGCGGGCTTGAGCTTTGCGAGCGCCTCGAGCGTGGTCTGGGGACGCGGATGCTCGTCTTGCGCGAGCGCTTCGAGCGGAACGATCTCGCTTGCGAACGCGCCGCGCTCGACGGCCGCGCGGCAGCGCTGCTGCGAATCGAAGGCGAAGCGATCTTGCTCCTCGCGCGTGATGCCGTAGCGCTGCGCGACCAGTTCGGCGGTCTCGCCCAGCGAGATCGTCCACGGTGCGGGCATCGCGGAGTTGGTCATGCGCCAGCCGAGCACCGTATCGAAGAGCTCTTGCTTGCGCCCGTACGCCGCCTCGCTCTTGGTCAAGACGAACGGCGCGCGCGTCATCGACTCGACGCCGCCCGCGACGACGACGTCGGCCTCACCGAAGGCGATCGCTTGCGCGGCGGAGTTGATCGCCTGCAGGCTCGAGCCGCAGAGGCGGTTGTGCGTCGTGCCCGGCACCTCGACGGGAAGTCCGGCCAAGAGCGCGGCCATGCGCGCGACGTTGCGATTATCCTCGCCGCTCTGATTGGCGGCGCCGAAGTGCACGTCGTCGATGCGCGCCGGATCGATCCCGGTGCGCGCGACCAGCGCGCGAATCGCCGCGGCCGCCAAATCGTCGGGGCGAACGCCGGCGAGCGCGCCGCCGTATCGCCCGATCGGCGTGCGCAGCGCGTCGACGACCCAAACCTCGCGCGACATCAGCGCAGCAGCTCTTGCGGCTCGATCTCGCCCTCTTCGTCGACGTCGAGCACCCACAGCGAGCGGTGCGGTGCAAAGGCCTCGCCCTCTTCTTGTGCCAAGCGCCGCAGGATGCGCGTCAGGCGCGCGCCGCCGATCTCGCGCCCCCACGCGATCGGGCCGATCGGATAGTTGGTGCCCAGACGCATCGCGACGTCGACGTCGTCCGGCGTAGCGACCTCTTCGTGGACCGCGACCATCGCTTCGTTGACGATCGAGCCGACCACGCGCCCCAGAAAGAGCCCGGGGGCGTTCTCGACCAATACGACCCCCTTGCCGAGCGATTCGAAGAGTTCTTGCGCCAGCGCGAGCGCATCGTCCGAGCTCTCGTCGGCGTCGGCGATCTCGACGGCGCGCTGCGCGTCGAGCGAGCCGAGGATCCCGTAGCCGACCAGACGCTCGGGATGGCGCAGGCGCTCCGCGGCGGCGGCAACGTCGGTGGCGTAGGCGTCGACCAAAAAGACCGTTTCGGGCCCGAGCAGCGAGTCGAGCGAGGCGACCGCGTCGGCGCGATCGGTCGTGCCGTCGCCGACGTCGATCACCACGGTCGCGTCGGGCGAGATCTCGTCGAGCAGCTCGTCGTTCTCGATCTGCGAGACGCGCTCGTAGCGGCGCGAAAGCACGTCGACGAGCTCGTCGGCCAGGCCGCCGAAGCCCACGACGACGATCGACTCCGCGGCCTTGGGTTCGTCGTCGGAGGGCGGATCGATCCGGAGGTCGAGCCGCGGCGGCGCTCCCGCACGGTAGTCGTAGAAGCCGGTACCGCTCTTGCGCCCCAGGCGGCCCTGCGCGACCATCTCGCGCTGCACCTCGACCGGAATCAGCCGCGCTTCGCCGGTACGCTCGTACACCGACTCGCTGGTCGCAAGGTTGACGTCCAAACCGATCAGGTCCATCAGCTCGAACGGCCCCATCCGGAAGCCGGCCGAGCGCGCGAGCGCGTCGAGCTCTTGGATCGAAGCGACCTCGCGTTCGAGCGCGCGCATCGCCTGAAGATAGTAAGGCCTCGCGACCCGGTTGACGATGAAGCCCGGCGTATCCGCGGCGACCACCGCGGTTTTGCCGATCCGTTCTACGAACGCTCGCGCGCGCTCCATAACGTCGTCGCTCGTCGCGCCGATCCGCACGATCTCGACCAGCTTCATCGCCTCCGCGGGGTTGAAAAAATGCAGCCCCAGCACGCGCTCCGGGCCTTCGACGAGCTCCGCCAGCTCTTCGACGCTCAGCGACGAGGTGTTGGTCGCGAGCAAGGCATCGCTCGCTAGCGCGGCCGCGAGGCGGCGCAAGACCTCGCTCTTGAGCTCTCGGCGCTCGGGCACGGCCTCGATTGCGATCGCGGCGCCGCTGCGCTCGGGTATCGCGTCGAGCAGCCGGATTCGGCCGGCGATCGCGGTATCGCCGGCTTTGAGAGCCGCGGCACGGATGCGTTCGAGGGCGCGCTCGCGCGTCGCTTCGTCCGGCTCGACCAGCTCCACGTTGTAGCCGCCCTGCGCCGTCACGAGGGCGATGCCGGACCCCATCGTCCCGGCTCCGGCGATCACTATCGTCTCTTCCACGGGCGCCCTCTTCGCGGAAGGAAGCGCAAACGCTTCGTCGATACCGTCGGTATGGAGAAGCCGCCCTGGCGCCGACGCTCGTCGACCTACGTCGTCGACTCGCCGCACATGCGCGTGCGGCGCGACGAGATCGAGCTCCCCGACGGCACCATCGTCACGGACTACTTCGTGCGCGAGTCGCACGGCTTCGTCGTCGTCTTTCCGCTCACCGCCGACGACCGCGTGGTGATGGTCCGGCAGTACCGCTACGGTGCCGACGCCATCGCGCTCGAGCTCCCGGCCGGCGTGATCGACCCCGGCGAAGATCTGCTCGCGTGCGCGGCGCGCGAGCTGGCCGAAGAGACCGGCTACGAAGCGGGCTCGCTCGTCGAACTCACGCCGTACTATCCCGAAGCGTCGCGCTCGACCGCGCGCGGCCACATCTTCGTCGCCCACGACGTCCGCCGCACGCGCGAGCCCTCTCTCGATCCCACCGAAGTGCTCGAGGTCGAGCTCGTCTCGCTCGCGGATTTCCGGCGCCTGCTCGCCGGCGGCACGATCGACTCCGCCGCCTCGATCGTCGCCGGCTACCGCGCCCTCGACTTCCTCAACACGCTCTCCCTCGACGGGCCGTAGGCACGGTCATCCGGGCCGATGGGCGCCGGTGGGGCGGCGCTGCAGGGCGTTTCGCAGGCCGCCCAGAGAACCGAAGGGATAGACGCGGTCGGCGGTAACCGCCACGACCTCGACCTCTTCGGTCGAGGCGATGAAGGCGTGCAGCGCGCGCGTGCAGTCGGGCGAGAGCGCGTTGAGGCCGCTCGAGTACGGCGTGAGTGCCGGAACGACGACGAGCGTGGCCGCGTGTAGAAAGCACGGCGTAGACTCGCCGCGCGCGAGCGGCAGGCTCGGGTGCAGATGGCCGACGATGCGGCGCTGCGCGGCGCCGGCGGCGATCGGATCGTCGCCGTGCAGCAAGAGCCAGCCGTCGCGTTCGACCGCATCGGCCGTCTCGCCCAACAGCAGCGCGCCGCGCGTGCGCCCCTCGTGGTTCCCCGCGATCGGCGTGACGGTGCATCGCTCTCGCAGCGCGGCGAGCGCGCTCCTGACGGCGCCGGCCGCGCCGTCGCTCATCCGGCTGGAGTGAACGACGTCGCCCAGCAGCACGAGTTCCTGCGCATCCGTCCGGTCGATCGCCGCCGCGAGGAGGGCGAGCGCGTCGCCGGTGCTCCAAAGCGGCAGCGCGCCGCCGATCGCCTCCTCGTACGCCAGATGAGCGTCGGCGGCGACGAGCGTGCGCGTCGCTTCGATCCAAAGCAGGCCCGGCGGCAATGCCGCGATGCCCGGCATCAACTCGCAGCGGTCGCTCGAGGCGCGCGCTCCACTCCTTCTCACCATTGCAATCCCAGATGCGGCGTCGCGACGTCGATGCCCTCGTCGGCGCGCTCGCCGAGCAACTGCAGCACGCGCTCGTGCAGCGCCTCGACCATCGTCGTGCGGTCTTCGAGGACGACCGAGTCTCCTATCGACGAGGTGACGATCCCAACGGTAAACGGGGTCGCGGCCGGCGGATGGAGCACGCGGGGCTCGCCTTCGATCGCTTCGAGATAGGCTCTGGCGGCAGGCGCATCGAGCAGGTCGTGCGTGACCGTACGGAAGGTTTCGCGCAGGAGTGGAAAATCAGGATCGCTGCGGCTGATCCGATCGTAGATGCGGGCGCTGTTCCAGCGCTGGCGCCCGCGCCGCATGCTGCGCCCGCCTGCGCGCCGCAGCACCAAGAGCCCCGTGTTCGCGACGTACCGAAAGGTGTTGCGCAACAGATGCGACGTACGCAGCCCCTCCGCCAAATCTTCGTCGAATCCGCTCGCACGCAGCATCTGCGCCCACATCGCGTCGGCGAGTTGCTTGCGCGGAGGCATCGCCACGAGAAAGCCGTTGTCGTCGGTCGTCATCTGCGTGTTCACGCCGCACGCCGCGAAGACGCGCGCGCCGACCACGCGCGCCAGCGTTTCGTTGACGCGGCGCCCGGCACAGGTGTGAAAGACCGCGGTCTGAACGCCGTCCATGCGATAGAGCTCCACGATCGGCCGGCGCTCCTGCGGAACCGCCGAGAGCGCGAGCTGCTGCGCGACGTAGCGCACCACGTGCTCGGCGGCCTCGCCGTCGAGGGCGTAGCGCTGGCGCAGAAAATCGCGCGCACCGCGCGCGTCGCGGGCCTGCAATCGCGCGGCGACCTCGGTGCGCAGGCGCGAGATCTCGCGCGCGAGCGGCGGCGTGACGCCCTTCATGTGCGAGCTCCACACCGGAACGGTCGGCCGCGCGACGTGCGGCTCGGCCTTCACGCCCCAGGGGCCGATCTCGACGACGCGCAGCGAGCGCCCATCCAGTAAGAACACGTCACCGACGCGCAGCGCGTTGACGAAATCCTCCTCCACGCGCCCGACGTCGGCGCCGTTCGCGCGCACGACCACGTGCGACTCGTCGGGGATGGTTCCGACGTTTTCGAAGTAGGCGGCGCAGACCTCGCGTCCCAAACCGTACACGGCCTCGCCGTCGAAGCCGAGGCGCCGGACGTGCGCGTCGTCCTCGCCGACGCCCCCGCCCGAAAGGTAGCGCGCGCATGCCGCCAGATCCTCGCGCGAAAGCTCCCGGTAGGGATCGGCACGCCGCGCCAGATCGAGCAGCTCGTCGAGGCCGCGGCGGCGATCGTAGCAGACGCTCGCCACGATCCACTGCGCCAGCACGTCGAGCGGGGCTTGCGGCACCGCGATCTCCTCGATCACGCCGTCGGCGGCGCAGCGGCGCGTGGCGGCCGCTTCGACGATGTCGTCGCGGTCCTGCGCGACCACGATGCCCTGCGCGATCGCGTCGGGGCGATGGCCGGCGCGACCGATCCGCTGCAAGGTGGGGGTGATCCCGCGCGCGCCGCCGACGATCAGGACGCGATCGATGAAACCGATGTCGACGCCGAGCTCGAGCGACGAGCTGCACACGACCACCTGGAGGCTCCCGGCACGCAGCGCCGCCTCGACGCGATGCCGGACGCTGCGCTCGAGCGCGCTGTGATGCACGCCGATCCGCCGGCCCTCGCTCGATCGCTCGCGCGTCTCCTCGATCTCGGCAACGGTCTCCGCGGCTCCCCCTTCCTCGGAGGCGAGCGTCATCTCGTGTGCCACGCGCTCCGCCTGGCTGCGGACGTTGGTGAAGACCAGCGCGGTGCGGACGTCGCGCGTGCGCTCGAAGGCCGCGCGCGCCACCGTCGCCAGCGGCGCAGTCGCCCCCGTAAACGGCACCTCGATCCCGATGCGGACGACGCGCAACCCGCGATGATCGACGATCGCGCAGGGGCGCTGCGCGCCGCAGAGGAAGCGCGCGACGCGCTCGAGCGGCGCGATCGTCGCCGAGAGCCCGATGCGGTTAAACGGTCGCTCGACGAGCTCTTCGAGCAGTTCGAGCAGCAGCGCGAGCTGCGCGCCGCGCTTGTTGCCGGCCAACGCGTGCAGCTCGTCGACCACCACGCTCTCCACGTAGCGCAGCGTCTTGCGATAGCTCTCCATCGCAAGCATCACCGCGAGCGACTCGGGCGTCGTCACGAGGATGTGCGGCGGGCGCGAGAGCATCAAACGGCGCTCTTCGACGGGCGTATCGCCGGTGCGAACGCCGGTGCGCACGAAGCGGTCGCGCAGCCGTCCTCGGCGCACCGCCGTGCGCTCGCTGTTCGGCCGCTCCAGCAATCCCATCTCGCGCAACGGACGGCGCAGGTTGTGCTCGACGTCGTACCCCAGCGCGCGCAGCGGCGAGACGTAGAGCGCGAAGGTGCGGGCGTAGAGCTCGTCGGCGTCGCGGCGAGCGGCGAGCGAGGAGAGGATCGGCAGGAAGGCGGCTAGCGTCTTGCCGGTGCCGGTCGGCGAGGAGACGAGCAGGTTGCGGCGCGCGCAGCCGAGCGGGATCGCATCGCGCTGGGGCGGCGTCGGCTCGCTCAGATGGTCGCGGCACCAGGCCGCGACCTGGGGGTGCAGGGCGTCGAAGCTCAGGCGTACGCGTCGATCGCAGCGCCGAGGCCGATCGAGGCGGCGAGCTGCGCGCCGACGGCCTGCTCGAGGCTCAATACCGAAGAGAGCGTGCCGAGGGTGACCCCTTGGGCGACGTTGCCGAGCGCCAAATCCGTCGCGAGCGCGCCGACGTTCATCTGCAGCGAAACCTCCTGCCTATGTATCGGTAGATAAGGGCGAACCCTCCTGCCGCTAACGAGGTCCCCGATGCACCCGCTCCTGGCCGTCTTCGTCAAGCTCACCGCGCTGGTCGCCGTCGCGATCGCCGTCTTCGTGATCCTGAGCTTCCTCATGGTGGCGGTCTTCAAGATCGTCGTCATCGCCGCCGTCATCGCGGCGCTGCTCCTGGGTGGCTTCTTCCTTTACAACCTCCTCGTGCGGCGCGGCCGCCTGCCGGCCGGGCGCAGCTAGCCCGGCCGCTCCAGGAGCGCCTGCAGCGCCTCCGAGACGCGCTGCGGCTCCTCCAGCATCGGAAGGTGCCCGGAGTGCTCGCAGACGACGAGCCTCCCAGCCGGAAAGGCGTGAGCGACGTCGCGGGCCTCGGCAACCGAGAGCACCACGTCGTGCGCGCCTGCGATCATCGCCATCGGCATCTGCAGATCCGCAACGATATCGCTCGCGGGATCGCGCAGCGCCATTCCGCGCAGCAGCGCGGCCGCGCCTTCGGGCTTGTACTCCATCGCGATGGCGCGCACGCGCTGCTCGATCTGCGGGTGCATCGCGAACGTCTCGGGCGCCAGCAGCCGCGGCAAATACGCGTCGATCGCGGCGGCGATCGAGCCCTCGCGCTCGATGCGATCGGCGAGCTCGCCGCGCGCCGCCGCCTGATCGGCCGAGTCCGCGGCGAGGCGGCTGCAGACCAGCGCCAGCCGGTCCACGCGCTCCGAGAACATCCGTGCGAAGGCCAGCGCGACGTATCCGCCGAGCGAATGCCCGACGATCGTTGCCCGCTCGATCGCGAGCGCGTCGAGCGCCGCGGCGACGTCGGCCGCTAGCGATTCCATGAGATACGGGCCCGCGCCGGCACTCGACGCGCCGGCTCCGCGCAGGTTCGGCAACACCACGCGATGCGTTCGCGCGAGCGCCTCGGCCTGCGCGTTCCAGATCTCGCGCGAGAGCGGAAAGCCGTGGATCAGTACGACCGGATCGCCGCTCGTGCCGTCGACGCGCACGTCGAGCGTCGCGTCGCCGTCGATAAAAACTTGCATCAATCCTCGTAATACTGTATAAGGTAGGCAACAACCCTGGTCGGAATGCCGGCCAGAGAAAGGATGACTCCGCACACAATGGCAGTCAAACGTACGAGAAAGAAAGCGGCTCGCAAAGCGACCGCGAAGGCCGCGGCGCCGCGCAAGAAGGCCACCCGCAAGAAGGCCACCCGTAAGAAAGCCACGCGCAAAGCGGGAGCCCGCAAGACCACCCGCAAGAAGGCTACTCGCAAGAAAGCCACGCGCAAGAAAGCCACCCGCAAGAAGGCGGCCCGCAAGACCACCCGCAAGAAGGCCACCCGCAAGAAGGCCACGCGCAGAAAGGCCGCTCGCAAAGTCGGCCGTACGGTCCGCAAAGCGGCTCGCAAGACCACCCGTCGCCGGAAAAAAGCAGCCGCTTAAAACCGGCGTTTTTTATGCCTTTGCGAGTCGCGGCAACGCGGCTCGCTTTTTTTATACGCCGCGGACCGCCGGCCGCAGAAGCCAGACGAGCAGGAACGTCGCGGCGCAGGTCGCGCCCGAGAGCAGGAAGAGATGCTGGAGGCCGATGGCCGAGGCGATTGCGCCGTCTACCAGCGATCCGAGCGGGACGATGCCGATCGCGATCATCGTGTACACCGACATCGCGCGGCCGCGCAGCTCGTCGGGCGAGAGGATTTGGATGAGGGTATTGGTCGCACCGAGCAGCGCCATCGTACCCACGCCGATCGCGAAGAGCACCGGCACCGCGAACCCGAGGGTGGGAACCAAGCCGAGCAGCAGCACGCCGGCGGACATCGTCAGGCCGGCGGCGAGCCAGAGACGCGAGCGGCGCGGCCGTTGCGCGAAGTACGCGGTCGCGAGCGCACCGCCGAAACCGCCCACGCCCGCCGCCGACACGGCCCAGCCCAGGCCGCGCGCTCCGGCGTGGAAGATGTCGACGGTCAGCGCCGGGATCAGCTGGCTGTAAGGGCGCGAAAAGATCGCGCTGACGAGAAAAGCGAGCACGATCCATCGCAGGATCTCGTGGCGATGGAGGAAGACGATGCCCTGCCGCATCGCGAGCCAGACCGACTCGCGGCGCGGCATCGACGGCGGCGAGGCGTGCATCGCGGCGACCGCCGCGACGACCGCCATGGTGGCGACGGCATTGACGTAGAACGACCCGGCGACGCCGACCCAGACGATCAGCAGGCCGGCGAAGGCGGGGCCGATGACCGCCGGGGCGTTGAACGCGACGGAGTTCAACCCGACGGCATTGCCGACGTACTGCCGGTCGACCAGCATCGGCACCCAGCTCTGCCTCGTCGGCGCGTCGAAGGCGTTGGCCGCCGAGTTGAGCGCCGAGAGCAGGACGAGCGCGGGCATCTCCAGGCGATGTGCGCTCGCCAGCAGCGCCAGCAGGAGCGCGACCAGCGCCATCGTGCTGTTGGTCACGAAGAGGATGCGGCGGCGGGGAAACTCGTCGGCGACGACGCCTGCGAGCGGCGAGAGCAGGATCACGGGCAGCGCGCGCGAGGCGCCCAGGATGCCGAGATAGAGTGCGGCGCGGTGCGGCGTGACGGCCGCCTGCGCGACGAAGTAGCCCAGTGCGGTAAACTGCATCCACGTCCCGAGGTTCGAGATCAGCAGCCCGCCCCAAAGGAGCCGGAAGTCGCGGTAGCGCAGCGCGGCGAGGATCGAAACCGCCCGTTTCGGCGGC
>DATJRF010000279.1:0-2400 GCA_035505015.1 Verrucomicrobiia bacterium
GTCGTGACCGTGGTGAATCCGTACTTTCTATAAAGCTGCTGCGCACCGACGTTGCTCTCGCGTACCTCGAGCGTCATCCACGAGGCGCCGCGTTCGATCGCATCATCCAGAAGATAGAGAAGCACTCTCTCGCCGTAGCGCCGGCCGCGCAGCGACGGATCGACGGCGATCGTCGTGATGTGCGAATCCTCGAAGATGACCCAAATCCCGCCATAGGCGACGATCTTGCCGCCGATGCGCCCGACGTAATAATGCGCGAGTTTGTTCGTGTGCAACTCGTTGTAAAACGCGTCGGCCGGCCACGTCGTCACGAACGAGGCGCGTTCGATAGCCAGCACCTCCGAAATGTCGCCGTGCAACATCGGCGCGATCACGAGCGGTTCGGGGCGTTCGGAGGTCGCGCGAGAGAGTTCGGCTTTCATCGCGGACGCGGTGCCGGCTCGAAGCGCGGAACTTTTGCCGCAGGCAGCTCGCCGTAGTCGGCTCGCACCTGGTGCACGCTCGCCGCGGGAGGCGCGCTGACGCCCAGCAGTGCGACGGCTGCGGCGGGCGGCGTCACGAGCGGCGCGAGAACACTCACAGTCCACCCGCCTTCGGCGAGGGCGCTGAGCACGTCCTCCGGCGCACCGATGATCGGCAGTTCGCCCGGCTTGATTCCGTGCAGAATCTCGTGCAGCACCTCGCCGGTTCGGCCCGACGCGCGAGCGACCGCGCCGTGCGTTCGGTACCGCGCTGAGACCACGCCCGCGCGTCCCGCCACGAGGCTGAGCACGGTTGGCAGCTCGCGGCCGAATTCGAGCACATCGAAGGACGAGACGGCAACGAGAGGCCGCTCCCATGCCTGTGCGAGCGATTTGGCATAGGCGATCGTGATGCGCAGGCCGGTGAAGGTACCCGGTCCGATCCCGACCGCAAGGCGATCGAGGTGGCGAGGCTCGACGCCGGCATCGCGCATGAGCCGGGTAAGCGCTCCGAGGCCCCCCTCGAGCGCAACGTTTCCCTCGAGCATTTGCGTGGCGATGATCTCGCCATCCCGTACGATGGCCGCCGAGAATCCGCCGAGCGCGCCGTCCAGTCCAAGAACGATCACGCCGGCGCTTTGACCTCGATCGTGCGGGGCGAATCGCCGGAGCCTGCGATCGCGACTTCGTAGTGCCGAGCGGGAACGAGCGACGGTGCATGCGTCCACCACTCGATGAACGCAATCGAGCGTCCGTCGAAGGCATCTTCGAGACCGAGCTCGGGCACATCGGCGGGATCGTCGATGCGGTACAGGTCGAGGTGATCGATCGGCGGATCGCCCGCATAGCGATGCCAAAAAGTAAAGGTCGGACTGGTCGTTTGGTCTTCACCGTGGCGCTCGCGTACGGCAGCGCGCACGAAGGTCGTCTTCCCCGAGCCAAGCTCACCCGAGAGCGCAACGACGTCGCCGGGCTGAAGCGTTCGTGCAAAGTCGGCAGCGAAGGCTTCGAGGCCGGCCTGCGTCGGGAAAGTCTGCCGCGCCCACGCGGCGAAGCTATCAGGCATGTCGACCGGCGATTTCGAAGCGGAACTGCAGCAGTCCGTCCAAGATCATTTGGCGTTGATTGCCACCGCCGCGAAGGCGGCGAAGGCTCGGATCGGTACCGGCGTTCAAACACTGCGCGCAAGCGCTCCGGCCCCGGCGCCGGCCGTGGAGGATCCGCCCCTGATTCAGCCGTCCCCCTCGCGCGGGACGCGCCCGGCCGTGAACTTCGATGCGCCGGAGCTCGACGACGACCCGGCGTTCGCCGCCCAAAGCGCCGCGCTGAGCGAGGCGGACGCCTTTGCCGAAGAACCGGCGCCCTCCCCGCTTCCGCAGGGAGCCATTTCTTTCGACGACTTGGCCGTCGAAGGAATGGACGAAGAGGGCATCCCGGTGTGGGAAGACCCGCCGTAGAACGCGAATATATTAAAGAAGAAACCTTCGAGCGAAGAAAGGGATCCCACGCCGTCTAGCCGGCGCTTTTTTCATTAATGCACAACGATATCATTCAACACGTCAACGTCGAAGACGAAATGCGGGAGAGCTATCTCTCCTATGCGATGTCGGTCATCGCTTCCCGAGCGCTGCCCGACGTCCGCGACGGCCTCAAACCCGTGCAGCGGCGCATCCTGTTCGCGATGCGCGACATGGGTTTCGATCCGACCAAGCAGCACCGCAAGTGCGCCGGTATCATCGGTGAGGTGCTCAAGAGCTATCACCCCCACGGCGACAGCTCGGTCTACGACGCGCTCGTGCGCATGGCGCAGGATTTCACGCTGCGCTATCCGCTCGTCGACGGCCACGGCAACTTCGGCTCGATCGACGGCGACCCGCCGGCGGCCTATCGTTACACCGAAGCGCGGCTGGCGCGTGCCGCACTCGAGATGCTCGCCGAC
>DATJRF010000280.1:0-6235 GCA_035505015.1 Verrucomicrobiia bacterium
GACGTCGGCAGCGTCGGCCAGCCGCGCGATCTCAATCCGGACGCCTCGTTCGTGCTCTACGATTCGCAGCGGCGGCACGTCAAGTGGGTGCGCTACCACTATCCGATCGGCGACGTGCAGCGCAAGATTCACGCCTGCCACCTCCCGGACTATTTGGCCGACCGGCTCAAAGCCGGGCGGTAGGGATCCACGGTTGAGCGACGTCCCCTTCGACGACGGGTATTGCTTTGCGTGCGGCCCGGAAAACCCGGCCGGCATGCACCTGCATTTCGAGCCGGACGACGAGGGCGTCGTCTGCCGCGTCACCCTCCCGGCGACCTTTCAGGGCTGGCGCGGCATCGTGCACGGCGGGATCGCGATGGCGCTCATCGACGAAGCGATGGCGCACGCCGCCGGCTACGCCGGCCATCGCGGCGTCACCGCGGCCGTCAACGTGCGCTTTCGCAAGCCCGTCCCGATCGGCCGCCCGATCGTCGTGCGAGGGCGCGTCACGTGGTCGCGACGCAACGTGCTCGGAGTCGAGGCGACGGTGTTCGACGACGCGGGGACGCCGCTGGTCAAGGGCGACGGCAGCTTCGTTTCGCGCGGCGGCCTCGAGGCCGCCGCCGATCGCCGCAATCCGTCGCAGCGAGCTTGACGCCGTGGCCAAGATGAAGCAGCAGCGCGCCGCCGCCGCGGTCGAGAAGCAGAAGCGCGAGAACGCGCCGGCCGTCGACAACCGGCGCGCGCGCCACGAGTATCAGATCCTCGAGTCGCTCGAAGCCGGACTCGTGCTTACCGGCACCGAGGTCAAGTCGATCCGCGCCGGCGGCGTCAGCCTCAACGAAGCCTACGCGCGCTTCCGCGACGGCGAGGCATGGCTGCTCGGGATGCACGTCCCGCCCTACAAGCAGGGCAGCTTTTCGAACGTCGAGCCGAACCGGCCGCGCAAGCTGCTGCTCAAGCGCGAGCAGATCGCGCACCTGCAGTCGCGCGTCGCGGAGAAAGGCTTGACGATCGTCCCGCTGCGCATGTACTTTACGCGCGGCGTGGTCAAAGTCGAGCTCGGGCTCGCCCGCGGCAAGAAACTCTGGGACAAGCGCGAGGACGCCGCCAAACGCGACGTCGCCCGCGAAATCGCGCGTCACGTTCGCTAGAAGCGAGGCTTCTAGTCGTCGTCGGGAGGCTGGCTCGACGGTTTGCGGGCCAGCAGCGTCTTGACCGAGACGCTCGTCGGAATCGCTTTGAACGGCGGCGGCTTCTGGCTGAAATCGAACATGTCGTCGAAGCCGTCGGCGCGCGCGTCGGCCAGCCCGAGGGACGGCAGGTGGAACGTCTCTTCGATCAGCCGGAGCGTGCTCGCGATCTCGTGCTGCCGGTGCGAGACGTAGCCGTGCTTCGCCCACGGCGAGACGACGATGAGCGGTACGCGGTAGCCGAGGCCCTCGTACGCGCCGGTGATCGGATCGGCGTACTGCGTAGGAACGACGTGATCGTAGAACCCTCCCCAGTCGTCCCACATGATCACGATCGCCGTGCTGCTCCAGTACTTGCTCTCGCCGACCGCGTTGACGACCGATGCGACCCAATCGGGCCCCGTTCCGACGTCTTCCGAGACGGTGGGATGGTCGGAGTTGGCGAGATCGGGGATCACCCACGAGACGTTCGCGAGATGGCCGGCGGCGATGTCGCGCAGGACGAGCGTCTCGGGCGAGATGACGTTTTTCCAATCCGGTCCGTACCGAACGGGGCGGATGGCGTCGAAGGCGGACCAGACGAAGCCGTAGTCGGCGCCGATCTTGGGCGCGTAGTACCGCCACGAGACGTGCGCGGCGTCGAGCAGCGTCGCGATCGTCTCGTAACTAAAGCAGGGCTCCGGGCCGACGACCTCGAGGCCGGTCGCGTTCGAGAAGTGCGGCGGCGACGTGCTGCCGTATTGGAGCAGGATCGTTGCGGAATGCGGGTCGTCGCAACCCCACACGCGATTGGCGCCGGCGCCGTAGGGAACTTCGATGACGTGGCCGGCTTGCCCGGCGATCATGAACTGGTGGGCCGAGTAGCTGGGCCCGTTGCTCGATCCGAACGCGTGGTCGCCCAGCGCGTACTCCCTGGCCATCGTCCAATAGGGTGCGATCTCCGACGACCGAACGTACGCATAGACCGAGCGGTCCTCGTGCATCTCCCAGCACGACGGCTGATTGAGCGGGTCGGATGGGGCCGGCGCCGCCGGGCAGCGCGAGCCGTCGTTGAAGCCCCTGATGGCGGTAATTTGCTGATCCCAGCGGTCGTTCTTGCCGTTGTCGTACTCCCAGACGAACTGCAGATGCGTGTGCGCGGGATCGCCGGGGTTGACCACGTCGGTGGACTCGAGCGGCACCTTCTTGCCGGTGTGATCGTAGCCGAACGTGGCGTAGTCCGCCCCCGCAAAGCCGTGGAAGAAGTTGTCGAAGGAGTGATTCTCTTGCATGATGACGATGATGTGCGAGAGCTTGGTCGGCGCAGCCGACTCGAAGGCCGCGGCCGGCGCGCCCGGGAGCGCCGGGCCGGCGGAGCCGGCGTGGCAGGCAACCAGCGCCGCGAGCGCCGCCGGCGCCAAGAAACGTCCGTCCACCACGCGCATGCCTTTGCTGACTTTGACCGCAGCGGCGGTGGACCTGGCGCACGAGGCGATGCTGAGAAGGCCGAGCCGGTGAGAGGCGCGCGAACGGAGCAAGCGCTCGAAAGCGCGATTGGGCGCGACGGCGTCGTTCGCCGCGGCGAGCGCTTGCTGGTCGCTTGCAGCGGTGGGCCGGATTCGGTTGCCCTGGCGGCGCTGCTGCACGTGCTCGCGCGGCCGATGGGGCTCGAGCTCTCGCTCGCGTACGTCAACCACGGCGTGCGGCGCTCGGCTTGGCAAGACGAGTGCGTCGTGCTGCGCATCGCTGCCGGCCTCGGCCTGCGCTGCGAGATCCTCGCCTTGGACGGCGCGGCGGCCGACGAGAACGCGATGCGCGAGGCGCGCTACGCGGCCCTGGCGGCGGCCGCACGGCGCCACGGCGCCGGCGCGGTGGCGGCGGCCCACCACGCCCAGGACCAGAGCGAGACGGTGCTGCTCGCCCTGCTGCGCGGCGCCGGCAGCAACGGGCTCGCGGGGATGCGGCCCCGCCGGCCGCTCGCGGACGGCGTCGATCTGGTGCGGCCGCTGCTGCGGCAGCCCCCCGAACGGCTGCGCGAGTACTGCCACCTGCGCGCGCTGCCCTACGCGGTCGATCCCACTAACGCGCGGCTCTCGCTGCGCCGCAACGCCGTTCGGGCGGCGCTGGAGGCGCTGCGTCCGCTCTTCCCGGCGCTCGACGAAGCCGTCGCCCGGGCCGCCGTGCTGGTGGGGGACGAGCGGGAGGGGAGCCCGCGGGCCGGAATGCGGCGGACCATTCGCGAGCGCCTGGCGCGGGAGGCGCAGCTGCGCGACGTCGATTTCGAGCACGTCGAAGCCGCCGTGCGGACGATCGAGCGCGGCGGCAGCGGGAGCTTTCACATGCGGGCGGGCGTTCGCTTGGACGTGGAAGCCGGCACGATCGCGGCGGTGGAGCGCGAGCCGTGAAGGTGATCTACGGGCCGGCGGCCATCGCCGCGGCCGTCGAGCGCCTGGCGCGTGCGATCGCGCGCGATCACGCGGGGCAACCCCTGGTGCTCCTGGGGGTGTTGAAAGGAGCGCTCTATACGACCGTCGACCTGGCCAGGGCGATCTCGCGCCTGGCCGACGGGCCCAGCGAACTCTATGTCGATTATCTCTGCGCGGCCAGCTACGAAGGGGAGACCTCTACGGGGAAGGTCCGCCTCCTGCTCGATGCCGCCGTGCCGCTGGGCGGCCGGCGCGTGCTCCTGGTCGACGATATCGCCGACAACGGGCTCACGCTGGCGCATCTTCGCTCGTTCTTGGAGGAACGCGGACCCTCGAAGCTGCAAACGTGCGCTCTCTTCGATAAGCCCTCCCGCCGCACGGCGGAACTCCACCTCGATTACGTGGGCTTGACCGTGGCCGACGCCTTCGTCGTAGGTTACGGTTTGGACTACCAGGAAAACTACCGTACTTTGCCTTACCTCGCCGAACTCACGAATGAACTCACACCCAGCGGCGGACCCCGGCCATGAGTAAGCATCTCCGATCGATCGCTCTGATCGTGGCTGCGATCGTGGTCGTCATCCTCATCGTCGACCGATTCGTTCAGCCCACCGAGGGCGCGCAGCGGATCGACTACGGCACCTTCTATCAGAAGCTCGAGGCGGGCGACGTCAAGTCGTTCCACGCGACCGGTCTCCAAGCCACCGGCGACTTCGCCAACGGCGACAAGTACACGGTCTCGGTTCCGAACACGGACCAGTCCTTCGTCGACGAAGTCTACAAGAAGGTCAAGACCGGGGCGGTCAGCTTCGATCAGCAGGCCAACAGCAGCCTGTTCACGAGCCTGATCACGATCGTGCCGATCGCGGTGATGATCGTGCTCTTCCTGCTCATCATGCGAAACGCCCAGGCCGGCGGGAGCCAAGCGCTCTCGTTCGGCCGGTCGCGCGCCAAGACGCTCTCGGAGAACCGCCCGAAGGTGACCTTCGCCGACGTGGCCGGCGTGGACGAGGCCAAAGAAGAGCTGGCCGAGATCGTCGACTTCCTCAAGTATCCCAAGAAGTATCAGTCGCTGGGCGCGCGCATTCCCAAGGGCGTGCTGCTGCTCGGGCCGCCGGGTACCGGCAAGACGCTGCTGGCGCGCGCGATCGCGGGCGAGGCCGGCGTGCCGTTCCTCTCGATCTCGGGCTCGGATTTCGTCGAGATGTTCGTCGGCGTCGGCGCCTCGCGCGTTCGGGATCTCTTCGATCAAGCCAAGAAATCGGCGCCGTGCATCGTCTTCATCGACGAGATCGACGCGGTCGGCCGCCAGCGCGGCGCCGGCCTGGGCGGCGGGCACGACGAGCGCGAGCAGACGCTCAACCAGCTCCTCGTCGAGATGGACGGCTTCGATCAGAACACCGGGGTGATCCTCATCGCCGCGACCAACCGCGCCGACGTGCTCGACCCGGCGCTGCTGCGTCCCGGCCGCTTCGACCGCCAGGTGGTCGTCGATCGCGCCGATTTCAAGGGCCGCGAGAAGATCCTCGAGGTGCACGCGCGCAACAAGCCGCTCGGCAAGGAAGTCTCGCTGACGACGCTCGCCAAGCGGACTCCCGGTTTCTCGGGTGCGGACTTGGAGAATCTGCTCAACGAGGCGGCGCTGCTGGCCGCTCGCCGCAATAAGAACGTCATCGAGATGATCGATTGCGACGAGGCGATCGACCGCGTCATGGTCGGGCCGGAGCGCAAATCGGTCGTGATGTCGCAAGAGGCCAAGAACATCGCCGCCTTCCACGAATCGGGCCACGCGGTGGTGGGCGGGATGCTCGATAAGTCGGATCCGATTCATAAGGTGACGATCATCCCGCGCGGGATGGCGCTCGGCCTCACGTGGTCGCTCCCCGAGGACGACCGCTATCAGGTGACCCGGGAAGAGCTGATCGCGCAGATCACGATGTCGCTGGGCGGGCGTCTCGCGGAGGAGATCAAGTTCGGCGACGTAACCACCGGTGCCAGCAACGACTTTGAGAAAGCGACGGCGCTGGCGCGCCGGATGGTGACGCAGTACGGTATGAGCGAGCTCGGTCCGATTCAATACGGGCGCGGTACGCATCAGGTCTTCCTCGGCCGCGATTTCGGCGACGAACGCAACTACTCCGAGGAAGTCGCGAGCAAGATCGACGCACAGGTGCGGCAGATCATCGAATCCTGCTACGCCAACGGCAAGCGCATTCTCACCGAGAACTGGGAGAAGGTCGAGCGCATGGTCGGCTCCTTGCTCGAATACGAAACGGTCGAGTCCGAAGAGGTCCGCGCGATCTTGGAAGGCCGTCCGTTCGACCGCGCGAGCGGCTCCGTCGAGGCGAACGAAACGGACCGCACCCTGCCCGACGAGGGGAAGCGCGTCGAGAAGCCGTCGATGCTGCCGCCGACCATCTCACCGGAACCCGCATGAGGCGCCGTGCGTTCGCGCTCGCCGCTATGCTAGGCGTACCGGCGCTCTTCGCCGTGCCGTGCGCGGCGACGGAGTCGATGCAGCAGACCGGCGCGCTCCCGCGCGGCGGCAGCTACGTGCTCGATGCCGATCCGACGATCGGCGCGGCGGCGGTCAGCTTGTGGTTTCGCGCGCCCGGTGCCGGATACGACCAAGGGTCGCCGGGCATCGCACGGCTC
>DATJRF010000281.1:0-9856 GCA_035505015.1 Verrucomicrobiia bacterium
TGCGACGATTTTCCGAACGGACGAGAACGGCGCCATAACGGTGAGCAGCGACGGCCTCGGGACGACGGTAACGCCGCTGCTGCCGTAGCCGCGCCGCATCCGGCAGGCGGCTAAGGCGTTGAGAGAGTCGGCTCGACGATCGAACCCGTGGCCGCCAGCATATCCCAGGTCGATTGGTGGACGGCTTTGAAGGCGGCGAACTTGCGCAGCAGATCGCTCGTAGCGCTCGCGCCGGCGGCATCGACCTGAATCTGCGGAGTGACGCTTTCGTCGCGGGCCGCGATCTTCGTGCTGGAGCCGTCATAGAAGAGGTTCCCGTAGCAGTCGAGGATCACGAGCCCTGCCGTGACGGTTACGTCGCTCGACGCCACGCGCCAGCGCCGCCAAGGCTCGAGATAGCCCGAGAGCCCGAGCTGCTTACAGGTTTGCAGGTCGACGACGGCCTTCGCGTCGCGCCTCATGGTAACGACGGCAATGGAGTTCTCTTGCGCGAACGCCTGCTGGAGGTCGTTGGCGAAGCGTTCGAGCACCGGTTGCGTGACGGCTCGTATCGCCGTGGGCACGACTCGCCGAAGCGGGCCTGACCGGCGCGCGCGGCGCTTCCGGACACCGCCGTCAATGCGGCTGCGCAAAGCAGCGCGGCGCGTACGCTATTCCTAGCTACTCGAATTCGTTCACCCATAGCACGATTATTCTTCCGGCGATCCCTGGGACGCCTGCCGTTCGCAGGCGATCCCTCGGCGGGGCCGGGCCGACGCCGGTAGGGGCTCCGGCAGCATTACCTGGAAAGTCCCTTGCAAGATGAGCATCATTCTTCGCGACGCACTCCTGCACTTCGCGCACTTTCTCTGCATCTTCGCACTTGCGAGCATGCTGGTGGGGGAGCTTCTGCTCTTTCGCAAGACGCTGCCCCGCGAGGTGCTGCGCCGGCTCGCGCTGGTCGACCGCTGGTACGGCATAACCGCGGGCCTGGTGATCGCAAGCGGGCTCTGCCTGCTGCTGTTCGGCGCCAAGGGCTCGGCTTTTTACCTTCACAATCCCGTCTTCTGGACGAAGATGGGACTGTTCCTAACGGTCGCGCTGCTCTCCATCCCGCCGACGATCTACTACATCAAATGGAGCGCCGCCGCTGCGGAGGGGCCGCTGGAGCTCGACGACGCGCAGCACGCGCGCGTCCGCACGCTGCTCTGGCTGCAGGTCGCCGTCTTTGCCTTCATTCCGCTCTGCGCAGCGCTCATGGCCAACGGCATCTGAGCGAGCGCTACGGCGCGGCGATCGTCGCTCGGGCTTGCAGCGCCTGATCGGCGATCGCTTGGAGCGCCTCGACGTGCGCGCGCGAAAGCTCGTCCAGGTCGCGGCGCAGCGCCGAGGAGCAGGCGCCGGACAGGTCGACGAGCTGCAGCCGAGCGAGCGCCTGCGCGTCGCTGGGCGTCTCCTTTGCGGGAGCGACCCACAGTTGCGCCAACCGCTTGGCGAAGAGCACTTGGAGATTGCGCCGCACGACGCCGTCGCGCGCGACCCCGCCGCTCGCCACGTCGCCGAAGATGCCGTTGCGCGTCCAATCGAAGAGATCCGCAAGACTCATCGTGGTGCCCGGTGCGTACTTGGTCGAGAGGTCGTCGATGCGTTGGAGCGTGAGCGGCGCGAAGAGCTCGTCGAGCACCCGGGTCTGCGTCTGCGCCGCCATTTCGACGACGGCGACGTCGTGCCGCGGAGAGGGATCGTAGGCCCACTTCATGTCGGGCCCGAGCGAGCTGACCTCGGAGTACGTCAGCCGGTCGAGCACGTCCGGACGAAAATGCCAGGCAGAATCGGAGAACAGGTACGTCTGGAGCACCTGCCACGCGGCCAGCTCGTCGGCGCGCGGCACCGGCTGGAGCGGAACGGCTGCGTGCGGATCGCCGGCATCGGCGCGCGAAAGGTACTCGCCGCCGATCACGTGGGCCGGCATCACGGCATCGCGCATGTAGAGCTGGAGCGGCAAGAGGAACGCGCGGCGCGCCTCGCTATAGGATTGGCCCGGCTTGGGGAAACGCTGGTCGACGGCATCGAGCACGCCGTGCAGCATGATGAGCTGCGTCTTCTCCCACGCGACCGGGTGATCGGTGAGATCGTCCTGCTGCACGCGCGGGTCGATCGCGTGGCCGCCGGCGAAGTCCACGTCCTCGTCCGACGCGAAGCGGTAGAGCGGGTCCGGCCACTTCGAAGCCCAATGTGAAAGCGTCGGCAGCTCGGCCTCGGGCGTCGTCGCCCCGGGGACCGTGCCGTAGCCGTAGCGCACCGCGTAGTAGTCGTACGGGCCGAGCACCATCTGATGGTAGTCGCCGTTGGGCGTGCCTTTGGGCCACACGTTGACCGGCGTGTACTCCATCACGCTCGTAGCGATGCCGTACTTCGAGGTAAACGTTTTGCTCTGAAGATCCGCGGCGGTGTAGGCCATCGAGCCGATGAAGTTGTGCTGCAGCCCGAGATCGTGCCCCGACTCGTGCAGCACCACGCCGTAGAGGTTATCGGCGGCGTATTTCTGCTCGAGGGCGACGCTGTCGGGGAGACCGCGCGCCGGCGCCACGAAGTAGCGGTACACCCGCCCGGCCAGCCCTTCGACCGCGTCGACGTTGACGCCGACGTTGATCTCCTCGCCGGTCCGCGGGTCGTTGATGATGAGCGCCTCCGCGCCGTACTGCGGCGAGGTCGCGTCGATCCAACGCACCATGTTATTGCGGATGTCGTCGGGATCGAAGGTGGGATCGCTCGGCTGTTGCTGCACGCGAATCGCGTCGAGGATGCCGACCTTCGCGAGGGCGGCGTTCCACGCCAAGAGCGCTCGGCGGACGGGATCGCGGTACTCCACCGGAATGTCGTTGCTCAGCGTGAAGACGATCGGGTTCTTCGCCGGCGACGCTGCGCCGGGCTGCTCGGGCATGAAGTTCCAGCGGCTGATGTAGTAGAGGTTGCGCGTCGGGTAGCGATCGTGCTGGAAGTCGATCATCGGCAGCTCGAAATAGCCGATGCGATCGTCGGCGATGCGCGGCATGTAGCCGTCGTGGGGAGCGGCGATGATGTTGTAGGTCACGTCGACCTCGACGCTGCGCGGATCCGGCGCGTTGTCGATCGTGTCGGGCGCGTCCGTCGCCCAGGTCTGCGCGACGCGCAGCACGGTGTTCTGCGCGAAGGCCTTGGAGGCGGTGAAGAACGAGCGCGATTCGTCGAGGTGGTAGGTGTGCCCCGGATGCGGCGCGGCCGCGTTGAACTGCGCGAGGAAATCGGCGACGTCGCCCAAGAAGGGCGCGGCCGAGATCACGACCGTGGTCGGCGACTCCGCGACGACCGGCGTCACGGCGACGATCGATCCCGGCAGCGAGAGCGCGGCGCCGCGCGCCTGGGGCGTGTCGGCATCGACCTTGGCGAACGTGTTGGGCCAGCGAATCGCGACGGCATTGCCGACGCGCTCGAAGCGCATGATCCGCGCGGGCGCGACGTACGGCTCGCCGGCCGCCGGCCCGAAGCCGCCCAGGCCCGTCGCCGGAACCGCCGTCTGCACGAAATCGGTACCGAGCTGGCTGGTCGAGATGGCCAGATAGACCGCGCCGTTCTTGCGAATGACGCCGATCAGGCCCGGCACCACCTCCGCGCCCTTGACGAAATCGTCGTAGGCCGTGGGGGACGCAGCGGGCGCGGGAGCGGCGGCCTTCTTGGCCGGGGCTTGCGCCCAAGCGCCGGCCGGAACGGCACCGAGGGACAATGCGAAGAGCGTGAGCATGATGACGCGCATGGAGCGCTTCGTTCATCCCGCGCTACGAACGCTCCCGCTCGCGATTTGGCGTTTGATGGCGTCGGCCGAGGCCAGGACGGCTGGGTGGTCGACGCAGAGCGGTTCGGGGTCAGGGTCCGCGAAACGCGCGAGGGGCGATCGCTTTTAGCCTAGGGCGCCGCGAACAACCCGTGCAGCAGCGTCTGCGTGAGGAGCTCGCGCAGGCGCTCGGGCGGCGTTTCGGGGAACTGACCGCAAGCCAGATGCAGCGCGACGATGCCGTGCACCGCCGACCAAAGCATCTCGGCAAGCGCGTACGGCTCGGCGTCGATCGCCAGACGCCCCTGCGCGCGCAGCTCGGCGAAGGCGCCGACCAGGAGTGCGAGCGCCTGCATCCCCGGCGAGCCTTCCTCTTTGCCGCGGTCTTCGAAGAGCGAGGTTGCGTACTTGGGGTCGCCCATGAAGATCAGCCGGTACGTCTGCGGGTTCTCGATCCCAAAGCGGACGTAACGAACGCCCAGGTCGAGCAGCCGCTCCTGCGGGTCGGCGATCGCGCCGGCCGGAGCCACTGCCGCGAGCAACGCCTCGAAGCCTTCCCAGCACAGCTCGAACGCGATCGCGTCACGGCTCTGGAAGTAGAGGTAGATCGTTCCCGGCGCGTACTCGATCGCGTCGGCGATCTTGCGCATCGTCAGCGCGTCGAAGCCGCCCTCGAGGACGATCCGGCGCGCCGCATCGAGGACGATCTTGCGAAACTCGGTCTTCTCGCGCTCCCGCCGGTCCGTGGTTGCCACGGGCTCCAGTATAGCCGATCCGCTTGACAAAATGAACTACCTATGTAAACTGAACGTAGTTCACTGAACGCTGTTCACAGAAGGGTCGGGCATGCTCTCAGCGGTCTCCGTCGTCGAAACCGGCCCGAGGCGGCTGGCCATCGTCATCGCGGTCATGCTTGCCTCGCTGCTCGAGACGCTCGACTCGACCATCGTCAACGTCGCCCTGCCGACCATCGAAGGCAACATCGGTGCCTCGATCGACGAGGGCATCTGGATCGTCACCGGCTACATCATCTCCAACGTCGTCGCGATACCGCTCAATCCGTTCCTCACCAAGATGTTCGGGCGCAAGGCGTATTTCGCGACCTGTATCGCGGGCTTCACGGTCGCGTCGTTCCTCTGCAGCACGGCGAACGGGCTCGGCCCGCTGGTCGCCTTCCGCGTTTTGCAGGGCGCGTTCGGCGGCGGGTTGATCGCGACGTCGCAAGTGGTCATGCGCGAGACCTTTCCTCCGGAGTCGATCGGGATCAGCTCGGCGCTCTTTGCGATGGCGCTGATCCTGGGGCCCGCGTTCGGTCCGGTGGTCGGCGGATACCTCACCGACAATCTCTCGTGGCAGTGGATCTTCGACGTCAACATCATCCCCGGAACGATCGCCACGATCGTGATCCTCGCGCTGCTGCGCAACCCGGTGCCGCCGCAGCGCCAGCGCATCGACTGGATCGGCGTGGGCCTGCTCGCGCTCGGCCTGGGCTCGCTGCAGGTGCTGCTGGATAACGGCGAGCGCAACGACTGGTTCTCGGATCCGCACATGCAGCTCGCGGGCGCGCTCTCGGCGGTAGCGCTCGTCACGTTCGGATGGTGGCAATGGTGGGGAACGCGTACCCCGGCCGTGGATCTGCACGTGCTGCGCTTCCGCAGCGTCTCGACGGGTTCGCTCTTAGCGCTCGCTTTCGGCGCGCTGATCTTCGCTCCGGCCATCGTCACGCCGCTCTACACTTCGCTCGTGCTCGGCTACACGGCCTTCGACAGCGGGCTGCTGTTGATGATGCGTGCGCTTCCCGTCGTCGTCCTCACGCCGGTGTTCGCGACGCTCGCCGAGCGCGGCGCCGACGTGCGCTACATGCTTGTCGGCGGCTTCACCATCTCCGCGATCTCGCTCTACTGGCTCTCGACGCAGATGACCGCTGGCACGCCCTTCGGCGCGCTCGGCTCGGCGCTCTTCGTCTCGGGCATCGGGCAGTCGCTGATCCTCGTTCCGCTGATCGTCGGCGTTTTGAGCACGACGCCCGCGGCGCTCAACGGCAAGATCTCCCCGATCATCACGCTCTGCGTCCAGCTCGGCGGATCGACCGCGAGCGCGGTGAGCATCGCGATCTTCGACCGCCGCAACGCCCTGCACTCCGACGCGCTGGGGGCCACCGTCACGCTCGGCCATCTCGCCGGCACCGGCGTCGCGCCCACGCCCAGCGCGCTCGCGCACGTTGCGAGCCTGGTCGCGCAGCAAGCCACGACCATGGGCTTTGCCGACACGATCCTGCTCGTCGCCGGGCTCGCGGCGATCGTCGCGCCGGCGGTGCTCGCCTTCCCGCGTTCCCGCGCGATGTCGGCGGCCGACGCGGCGCACGCCTGATCTTCCGCCGGCGTCGATACCGATATTGGCCGCAAACGTGCCGATCTTGACCGGCATGGCATGAAGATGGCAGTTTTTCCGCGGGGCGCGCCGTGACGGCGCTGGTAGGTTCGGCGGGTCGCTTCGAGCGACGCTCTAGAACCCGACACACCACAAGGAGAAGCCGTTGATTCGTTCCCGTTCGCTGGCGCTCTGCGCGCTGGCCATCGTTTCGCTCCTCGGTGCCGCAGCCGCCGGCCCGGCGCTGGCCGCGCCGACGCATTCGGCATTCGCTGCCCCCGCGGGCGTCATCCACCCCCCGACGCCGCCTCCGCCGACCGCACCGCCGACCATGATCCCGGTCCGCTGCTGCACGCAGCCGGTCAACAACCCGAACGCGGTCAGGCCGCATCCCGACGCGACGCCGCCGTGCATCGAGACGGCCGGACGCTACGCCGTGCCCTGCCCGAATCCGACGCCGAAGCCGACGAGCAAACCGCCGGTCCCGACGCCGCGCCCCTCCGGGCATCCGACGCCTGCAGCCGTCCGCCCCCCGGCAGGCTAACGTTCGGGCGGGAAGCCGGCGAGCGTGTAAATCGCACTTGGCGAGGCGGCACGGCCGCGCTAGGATGGGCCATGCACGCCGACGTTCGCCGGCTTCTGCGGCATCTCGACGACCCACGCGAGCTTCGTAGAAGCGCGCTGGTCGGTCACTTCTTTCAAGCATCCGACGAGCGCACGCCCAGGGCTGCGGCAAACGCGGCCGCCATGGCGCGCGTTCGCGCGCTGCTCGGGCGCGCACTCGAGCGCATCGAGCCGGCGCCCGGGAACGCCGCGCCGCGCGCGACGCGCGAGCGCCGCCTCCATGCGATCATCGCGCAATGCGACGTCGCGGGTGAAAAGCACGAAACGGTCGCGCGGGATCTTGGCTTGAGCCTGCGCCAGTTCTACCGCGAACGCCATCACGCGTTCGAGCGCTTGGCCGACGCGCTCGAAGCCGAGCTCGCCGCCGGCGACGGCGCCGCCAACGGCACGGCGGCCGCGCATCGCAGCGCGCACAATCTTCCGTGGCAGCCGACCTCCTTCGTCGGACGCGCGCGCGAGCTCGAAGAGCTTGCGGCGCTGCTCGCACCGCGGCGGCTCGTAACGATTACCGGCTCCGGCGGCACCGGGAAGACGCGCCTTGCGCTCGAGATCTCCGCGCGCTTTGCGCCGCCGCGCGACGGCATCTGGTTCGTCGATCTCGCCACCGTCGGCGAACCCGATTTCGTCGCAGATAAGATCGCCTCGGTGCTCGAGCTGCGCCCGGCCGACAGCGGCGATCGCGGGCCGGCGCTGGTCGCGGCGCTCGCGGGCCGCGAGCTCCTGCTTCTGCTCGACAACTGCGAGCACGTCATCGACGCGGTTCGTCCGATCGCCACGGCGATCGTGCGCGGCTGCTCCGGCATCTCGCTCATGGCGACCAGCCGCGAGCGCCTGGCGATCGGAGGCGAAACGGCGTACCAGCTCTCGCCGCTGCCGGTGCCGGCCGCGATCGAGCTCTTCGCCGAGCGTGCCGCCGCCGCGCGCAGCGATGCCGCGCTCGAAGACGGCGAGTTGGAGGCGGTTGCCGATATCTGCCGGCGAGTCGACGGGATTCCGCTTGCGATCGAGCTCGCCGCGGCGCGCCTCCCGGTGCTCGGGCTGGCGGCACTGCGCGCACAGCTTTCGCAGCACTTCGGCGTCATCTCCGGGGGCTACCGCGATGCCCCCGCCCGGCAACGCACGCTCGATGCGACGATCGCCTGGAGCTACGACCTGTTGGACGAGCGCGATCGCACGCTCTTTCGCCGGCTCGCGATCTTCGCGGGAGGCTGGACGCTCGAAGCGGCCGCGGCCGTCTGCGCGGATGCGGCGCTCGACGAAACGTCCGCGATCGAGGCGCTCTGCTCGCTGGTCGAGCGATCGCTCGTACAAGTCGATCTCGACGCGCCGATCCCGCGCTACGCCTTCTTCGAATCGACGCGCGCCTACGCGCTCGCGCGGCTTGCAGGAGCCGGCGAGCGCCGCGAGCTTGCGCGCCGGCACGCCCAGTGGATGGCGGCGTTCGCCGACGCAGCGTTCGACGACTTTCTCTCCACCACGCGCTCGCGTTGGGGAAGCACGGTGATTCCGGAGACGGAGAACGTGCGCGCGGCGCTGGACTGGTCGCTCGGTGCGGACGGCGATGCGGCGCTCGGCGCGCGCATCGCGAGCGGCCTGGTCGGCCTCTGGCTGATCGCCGGAAACTCGGCCCACGGCCGGAGGTACCTCGAGGCCGCCTGGGCGCAGCTCGGCGAGCGCGAGCAGCCGGCGCTGCTGGCACGCGTGTTGCTCGGCCGGTCGCAGTTCTTGCACGGAACGCCGAACGAAGAGGCGCTGCGCCGAGCCACCGCGCTGGTCGAAACGGCCGCGGAGCCGCGCTTGCTGGTGCGCTGCCACACGTTTCTTGCGTATACGCTGTTGCGCAAGGGCGATCTCGAGGAGGCGCTCGAGACGAGCCAACGGGCGTCGGAGATTTTCGCGCGAGAGGGACTGCTGCGCTCGCCGCTCTACGCGCGTCTGCTCGGCGACCGCAGCGCGATCTTACGCGCGCAGGGCAAACCCGAAGCGGCACGCGCGCCGCTCGAGGAGGCGCTTGCGCTGGCGGACGAGCTCGACGACGAGTGGTCGCGGGCGCTCTTTCGCAGCCAGCTGGCCGAGATCGAGTTTCTCGACGGCAACCGGGAGCTCGCGATCGAGCTCACCGAGGCCGCGCTCGAAAACGCGCGGCGCGTACGCCAGGAGCCGTTCGTCCTGTGCAACCTCGCCGGCTACCGGCTCGCGCTCGGGAGAATCGACGAGGCGATCCCGTGCCTGCGCGAAGCGCTCGCCCTTTCGCCTTCCAACCCGTACGACGTTCAGGCGGCCGTCGGCCACTGCGCGACGATCGCAGCCTTGCGCGGGCAGTACGCGCGCGCAGCGGTGCTGATCGGCTACGTCGACGCCTGGTTCGAGCGATCCGGCGCGCAACGCGATGCCTCCGACCGCATGTATTACGACACCCTCATGTCGCTGCTGCGCCCCGAGCTCGGCGACGCGCAGATCGCCGCGCTGCGCGCCCAAGGTGCGGCGCGCAGCGACGAAGCGATCGTTCCGGAAGCGCTCGCGCTCTAAGGTACGATTCGCGCGGTCTTGATGTAGTCGAGCTTGGGGAAGCTGGCGATGAGGTAGGCGTTGCCTCGCTCCGACATCTGCTGCTGGTCGGGCTGTTCGCCATAGCCGGCGTAGACGTGGTCGAGCACGCTCATGCCCTGCGTCACCTTTCCGACCGGAGCGAAGCCCATCCCGTCGAGGCGCGCGTTATCGACGAGATTGACGAACAGGTGCGTGGTGCGGCTGTCGGGTGCGCCGGTCGCGGCAAACGTCACCGTGCCGCGCGCGTTGGTCGCCTTGACCGGATCGTCGGGAATC
This sequence comes from Verrucomicrobiia bacterium, assembly GCA_035505015.1. Classification (GTDB taxonomy): domain Bacteria; phylum Vulcanimicrobiota; class Vulcanimicrobiia; order Vulcanimicrobiales; family Vulcanimicrobiaceae; genus DATJRF01. Next base: position 9,611 of record DATJRF010000281.1, read on the forward strand.
GGCGTATCCCACTTCGCGGAGACCTTGGGATCGGCGGCAGAGCCCCACTGCACGACGAAACCCGGAACGACGCGATAGAACCGCGCGCCGTCGAAATACTTCGCCCTGACCAGCGCGTAGAGATGATCCGCGCCGTGCGGCGCGAGCGCCCGGATCACGCTGACGACGAACGGCCCGCGCGAGGTTTCGAAGTCGATCTTGTAGTGCGCCGGCGCGGGCTTGTCGGCGGCTGCGGGCGCGGCAGCG
>DATJRF010000282.1:0-28553 GCA_035505015.1 Verrucomicrobiia bacterium
CGCGGCATCGGCACGCTGGAAACCGAGGCCGCCATCGACGGTCATCCGATCGCCTACGGCATCAAAGGCGGTTTCAATTACCAGCTCTCGCCGGTCTATCCGTATCGCGACATCTCGGTGCTCTACGGCTCGGGCGGCAGCGATTTGGTCGGCGTGAATGCGATCGGCGGCGTCGTGAACTTCCAGACACTCGATCCGACGCCGCGCAACACCGAAACCTTCACGCAAGGGTACGGAACCTTCGACCAGTACTCCAGCAGCGCCACCGCGACGGGCACGATGGATCACTTCGGTTACGCCGTCGCGCTGGGCGTGAGCAGCCTCGACGGCCCCTTCAAGAACGACAGCTTCTACCAAACCGGAGCGGCCTACGACCAGTCGGTTGGATCCGGTCCGGTGCACGATCTCGGCATCTACCCCGACGATTCGCTGGCGGTCACGCGGGCGGACCTCGTCAAGTTCCAATACGACTTTTCGCCGGATAGCTCGCTCACGGTTACGTCGGTCGGCGAGAACCGCTGGGTCGACAAGACCGGCAACGGCGACGGAGACTACCTCGATTACGCGCCGGCGCTCGCGTTCGGCGAGCAGCTCCTCGCGCAATACAACCCCTCGAACTTCCCGAAGCTGCCGGCTTGTCCGAAGGGGACGTTCGTCGGCACCAACGCCAACGGGCAGCCCAACGGTTACGGCCCCAACGGCAAGCCCGACGGCGGCGTCACCTGCCAGACGCCGCAACAGTACGCCGCCTTCAACACCGGATGGGACGGCGCCGGCCCCTCGTGGCAGTCGCTCAAGCTCAACGATAACGCGCTCGACTTCCGCACCGGCGACGAGCACTACGTCGTGCACGCCGGAACCTTCAACAGTTACTACGAGAACTTGGTGGACCGGACGTTCCAGCTTCCGGGCATCGGCGAACCCGAGTCGCCGTACTATCCCGGGAACAACGCCAGTTGGTCGAACGTCGGCGTCAACGAGACCGGCGCGATCGCAAGCGACGATCTCCTATGGACGAACGACGACTTCGAGTTCGGCTCGACGTACATGAACAGCACCTACTTCACCGACAAGAACGACGCGCTCAAGGGCGCGCCGGTCATCACGGACTCGGCGTTCTTCATTCGCGACGTCCTCCACCCGACGTCGACGCCGTTTGCGGCTTATCTCAACCTTTGGGCCAAACGCTCCACGGCAACCGACACCTCGTACGTCGATTCGCGCTTGGCGGTGGTCGACCGGCTGACGGCGCACGATCAGGTGCGCGCCTCGGCCGGCTCGACGACGACACAGCCCAGCGCCAACATGCTCGGCGAAGCGTTCATCGAATCGCCGCCCGGCGGTGCCGGCGGCGGCGCTCCGATCACCTGCGGCGGCCTGAACTCGGTCGGGAGCGTACCCTCGGCCGCGCTCAAACCCGAGGACGGCGTCGACGAAGACTTCGCCTACGTTCATCGTTGGGAGGGCGACACCCAGGCGCAGCTCACGCTCTACAACACGAACGTCTACGATAAGCTCTACTCGACGCTGGTGCCGATCGCCGACACCGGCACGGGATTCATCCCGCCGGCGTACCTGACCCAGGTGACCAACGCGATCGCCGGCAAATGCGGCGCGGCGCTCGCACCCTCGCTCGTCGGCGTCACCGGCAACTACAACGTCGGCACGCTGCGCGCGCAGGGCGCCGACCTCAGCGGGCGCGTGCGCGCGACGCGCAGACTCTATTTCGACTACGACTGGGCGCTTACGTCGACGATCTTCGTCAGCGCCAACCAGGAGCTGTTCGAGAAGAACCTCACGTACATCCAGAACGATCAGCTCCCGCGGCTCCCCCTGCACACCTTCAGCGGTTCGGCCGACTACACGCTCGGCAACGGTCTCGACGCGCGATATACGCTGTATACCGTCTCCGACAACAACACGAAGTCGTTGCCGGCCTACGACTACAGCGACTTCAGCCTCGGCTATCCGGTCGGTCACGGCCTGGTCGTGACGGGAACGGTACTCAACCTCTTCAACCAGTGGGGCTCGATCGCGGGCCTGCGCTACGAGGGCGTGCCGCTTCCGCTCAACAGCTATGCGAAGCCCAGCAGCTACGCGCAGTACGTCGGTGCGGCCGCGACCGAGCAGTTCGGCCTGCCGTATCGCACGCTCTTCTTGAGCGTACAGAAGTCACTGTGAGGTGGCGTGGAGGCCCGGGTCGCGGCCCGTGGCCTCCACCGTCAGCCCGATGTCGACGGTGTAGCCGACCAGCAGCACGCCCGCGGCCGTGAGGCTGCGGTCGACGATCCCCCAGTCGCGGCGATCGATCTGCAACTGCCCGTTATAGCCGACGCGCCAACCGCCGTATCCGTCGGGAATAACGCCGACGACCGTCGCCGGAAAGCTCACGGGCTTGGTAATCCCCTTGATCGTCAGCTCGCCGTTGACGACGAAGTTCCTCGCGTCTTTGGGAACGATCGAGGTCGAGACGAAGGTCATGGTCGGATACTTCGCAACGTCGAAGTACGTCGGCGAGCGCAAGTCGGCGTCGCGGTCGTGATTGTCGGTGTCCTCGTGGGCAACGTCGAGCACCGCCGCGATACGAACCGGCACCACGGTTCCGGCGGCGTTGACGACGGTGAGCTGCCGGATGGGGATATGCCCCCAAACTTTCGAGACCACCATGTGCGAGACGGTAAACTCGGCGCGCGAGTGCACGAGGTCCGCTTGCCACGTTACCGGAGACGACGCCCCGGCCAGCGACGGCATGCCCAAGCAAGCGAGCAGCAAGAGACTCCTGCGTCGATCGATCATGGGGCGCTGATTCGCCTCCCCCGTTCGTCCTCACCTACCGTCGCGTTGCAGGAACGAAAGCTGCATCTCCAAAGGCGGCGCTTTCGCGATGCGTTTGCGCAGCGGAACTTGTACCTCGACGTCGGCGTGGCCGCAGAGCGCTTCGGCGATCTCTTGCGCGCGCTCGACGACGGCGCCGGGAAGGCCCGCCATGCGCGCGACCTCGATGCCGAACGAACGCGAGGAGCTGCCCGGCTGAACGCGGTGCGAGAAGACCGGCGCGCCGTCGCGCGCGGTGTTCTCGACGGCGGTGATGTGATAGTTCGCAACCAGCTTCCAATGCTCGGCGAGCGAGCAGAGCTCGTGAAAATGGGTTGCGAAGAGCGCCATCGGCGCCTGATCCTCCAGGCCGAGCAAGTACTCGCAGATCGCTTGCGCGATCGCCAGGCCGTCGATCGTGCCGGTTCCGCGACCGACCTCGTCGATGAGCAGCAGCGAGCGCTGCGTGCTGCGCCGCAGGATGTTGGCCGCCTCGCTCATCTCCATGTAGAACGTCGACTGCCCCGAAGCGAGGTCGTCGCCGGCGCCGATCCTGGTGAAGATCCGGTCGACGACCCCGAGCGTCATGCTCTTGGCCGGAACGTAGGAGCCGATTTGCGCCATGATCGCGAGCAGGCCGGTCTGGCGCAGGTAGGTCGATTTTCCTCCCATGTTCGGCCCGGTGAGCAAGATGAAACGATGTTCTCCGCGGCGCAGCGCGAGATCGTTGGGCACGAAGTGCGCGTGGAGCACCGCCTCCATCACCGGATGGCGGCCTTCGGCGATTGCGAAGACGCTTTCCTCGACGAAGACGGGGCGCACGTACCCGCGCTCGGCGGCGCACTGGGCCAATGCGGCGAGCACGTCGATCTCGGCGAGCGCCTCGGCGGCGGCCAGCAGCGCGTCGGTTCTGGAGGCGACGCGTTCGAGCAGCGCGTCGAAGAGCTGCACCTCGAGGCGCTCCTGACGCGACTGCGCGGTCGAGATCGCCAGCTCCAGTTCCTTGAGCTCCGGCGTGACGTAGCGTTCGCCGGTGGTCAGCGTCTGCTTGCGCACGTAGTCGGCCGGCACGCTCCCGGCGTAGCTCTTGCCGATCTCGATCGCGTAGCCGAAGGCGCTCGCGTACTTGATCTTCAGCGACTTGATCCCGGTCCGCTCCCGCTCGCGCTCCTCGAGCTCGGAGAGCTTGGAGCGCGCGTCCGTGCGCAAGAGCACGCACTCGGCCAGCTCCTCGCTCGCCTCCGGGCGAATGACGCCGCCGTCGGAGAGCTGCGCGGGCGGTTCGGCCACGAGGGTGCGCTCCAGATCCTCGAGCAGCTCGCCGAAATCTTCGATCCGTGCGAGGATCGGCGCGATCGCCGCAGGTGCGACGTGGCGCAGCGGCGCGCAGACCTCGAGCGTGCGGCGCAGCGAGGCGAGATCGCGCGGCATCGCCCGGCGGAAGCGGACCTTCTGCGCGATGCGTTCGAGGTCGAAGCAGCCGCGCAGGATCTCGCGCATCGCCTCGCGCCGCGCGTGCTCCTCGAGCAGCGACGCGACGCCGTCCTGGCGCGCCGCGATCCGGTCGCGATCGACCAGCGGCGCGGTGATCCAGCGCGCGAGCATCCGCGAGCCCATCGAGCTCGCGCAGCGATCCAACGTCGCAAGCAGCGTCGCGCGCGGGTTCTGCCCCTGCGCGCGCGTGAGCTCGAGATGCTTGCGCGTCGACGGATCGAGCGCCAGAAAGGCTTGGCGGCGATAGAGGTGCGGCGCCAGCAACGGCTGCATCTCGGGCGGCGGCGCGGCTCGCATAACCTGGCCGCTCGCGATGCCGGTACGCTTCACGAAGGCACCGAGCGCATCGAGCGCGCGATGGATCGCGAGCGACTCGTCGAGGGAGAAACCGTCGAGCGGGCCGCGCTCGCGCGTCTCGACGAGGCCCAGGGCCGGTGCGGCGAGCCGCGCGCCGAGCTGCTCGATCGCGGTCGCCATCGTAGCGCGCAGATCCGCCGGAAGATCCGCGACGACCTCCGCCGGTCCGACGCGCCCGAGCTCCGCAAGCACTTCGTCGTAGGCGTGCTCGCCGCCGATCGCGGTCGCCGCGCAGTAGCCGGTCGAGACGTCGGCGTACGCGAGCGCAAAGGTCTCGCCGATCGCGGCGAGCGAGGCCAAGTAGTTGTTCTCTTTGCCGTCGAGGAGCTGATCCTCGATCAGCGTGCCGGGCGTGAGGATGCGCACGACCTCCCGGCGTACGAGTTTGTTCGGCTGCGGCACTTCGAGCTGCTCGGCGAGCGCGACGACGAAACGCTGCGCGACCAGCCGCGCCAGGTACTGCGAGAGCGCGTGGTGCGGAACGCCGGCCATCGCGACGCGCCGCCCGCCGCCGGCCTCCTTGCTCGTGAGTGCGATTTGCAGCGCCCGCGCAATCGTCTCCGCGTCCTCGCCGTACGCTTCGTAGAAGTCGCCGACGCGCGAGAGCAGGATCGCGTCGGGGTGACGCCCCTTCATCCCAAAGTACTGCTCGAGCATCGGCGAGTACTTGTGCGTCTGCGTCATCCCTAGCGCTTCAAAGGCCGCCCCCTTCTCCCTGCCGGCGTTGCGAGCGCGGCGGAGATCGCGCCGACGTACGTTCCGTCGGCGTGTCCGGTCACGCCGGGGTTATCGCGATCCAGGTCCCAGATCATGATGCCGCCGTACCCGTGCGCGCGCACCCACGACGCGTACCACGTCGCGTCGGCCGGCGTGATGACGGAGCCGTCGTCGGCCGGCCCGATCATCAGCCCCATGACGAGCTTACTCGCCGGATAGAGCTTGGCAAAGTCGGCGAGCACGTCCAAGCGGCAATCGTCGCTCGCCCCTGCGGCGTAGACGCAGTTCGGATGATCGCTCGGCACCCACCCATATTGATCGTAATCCATGACGTTGACGTAGCTCAGCGCTGCGCCCGCCTGGGCCAGGACGGCGACGTCCTCGCCTTGGTGCGTGCTCAGCGCCACGTCGGGATCGGCGCCCGACATGAAGGCGTCCATTGAGATCGTCGCCGCCGGGAACGCGGCGCGCGTCGCGTTCAGGATCGAGACGAGCTGCTGCTGGCCGTTCCACGGCATCACCTCGTCGTCGAAGTCGTAGCCGTCGTAGAGCCCCGGGTTGGCGACGGCGAAGGCTTGGAGGTTCGCGATGAACGCCGCGGTGTCGGTGATCTCGAACTGCGAGGTGGCGCCGCCGAACGAGAGCAGCAGGCGTCCGCCGTGGGCGTGAATCGCCTGCGCCCCCGGCAGGAGCGAGTAGGCGTTCTGCGCCGGCGCAATGCTCTCGCCGTCGGCGATGCTAAAGGCGACGTCGGTATCGGTCACGGCTGCCGGTACGCTCGCGAGGGCGTAATACGCATCGGCGGTATTCGTGTCGGACCACGACTCCCAAAACCCGACGAAGCGCGACGAACCGGGCGGAGCGGCACTCGGCGCCGCGGTCGGTACCGGCGTCGCGGTCGGCACGGGCGACGGCGACGGCGACGCGCTCGCGCCGCAGGCTGCTTCGAAGACGATCTTGGTCGCGTGCGCGCCGGCCGCCGGCGTAAACGAGGCCGTCAGCTTCTGGCCGGTCGCGAGCACGCTCGCATCGCCGGTACCGCCCACAAACGTATAGGCGTTGCCGCTGCGCGCGACGCTCCACGCCATCCACGGCGTTCCCCAGACGTTGCCGATCGTGCCGGCATAGGTGAAGCCGAGCGCGGCGTTACGCAGCGCGATGGCGGCGCCGCTGGTGTTGACGACCGAGATCGTTCCGCCGCTCTCGCTCGCCGCAACCGCGCACGGGACGAGCGGCGCGCTCGGAATCTCGTACACGCGCACCGCGGAAGGGCGGTTCGTGCTCTTCCAAGGGGGCGTAAAGCTGACCGTGAGCGTTCCGCCGCTCGGCCAGCTCGCGTACGGCGTTCCGCCGGTCAGCGTGTAGGTATTGCCGGAGCGCGCGATCTGCCAGTTCATCCAGGGCGTGCCCCACACCGACGTAATGGGATCGGCGTCGGCGAACGTCAGCTCGACGTTCGAGAGGCTGGCGGCCTTGCCCGAGCCGTTGACGACCGAGATCGTCCCGGCGGCGTACGAGAAACGCGTCGCAAGCGCGACCAGCTCGGGTTTCTTCTTTTTCTTTGCGGCGAACGGCGGCGCCGGGGCCGTTTGGATCGCGCTGCCGCCCGGCAGCGGCGCCGTCCCCGGCGAGCACGCGCCCAGCCCGAACGCGGCAACGGCAACTAAGAGGATCGAAGCGCAACGGATCATCCTTCCCTCCTCCGGCTACCGGATGAAGCTCCGGTATGGAAACGGCTAAGCGCTCCGCCGCGTTCGCAGCCGGGTGATCGCTTGCTTCGGCGAGGGCGGTTCGTTCTTAGAGCAGCGAGACGAGGGGACGTGCGACCGGCAGCCCCGCATCGCCGTAGCGCTGCGCGCGGCGAACGATCCTGCCGCTGCAGCCCCACACGTGGGCGATCTCGATCTCGACGTCGAGCCAAGGTTCGCGCGCGTAGAGCGCTTCGTCGTAGCCCTCCGGTTTGGGGGCGATGACCGTCACGTTGTCCAGCGCCTTGGCGGCGAGCTTGTTCGGATCTTTCTTCGACGGTCCGGCGATCAACGCGCGCACGGTGCGGCCGATCTTGCGATCGTGGTACGCGCGCGTGGAGCGGTTCTGTGCGTCGACCAGCCGCGCGAAGCGCGCCGAGGCGGCCTCGGCGGGAACCTGCTCCCAACGCGCGGCCGGCGTGCCCCGCCGGATCGAATAGACGAACATGAAGGCGTTGGCAAAGACGTTCGTTTGCACGAGTTCGAGCGTCCGCTCGAAATCCTCCTCGCTCTCGCCGGGAAACCCGACGATCACGTCGGTCGTGATCGCCCACTGCGGCAAGTACCGGTGAATCAGGGCGATCTTCTCGCGGAACTGCGCCGCCGTGTACTTGCGGTTCATGCGGCGCAGCACGGGGTCGCTCGCCGATTGGAGCGGCAGATGCACGCGCGGATTGAGCTGCGGCACCGACGCGAGATCGGCGATCATCTTCTCGGTGAAGTCCTTGGGATGCGGCGAGATGAACGTCAAGCGTTCCACGCCCTCGAGCGCGGCGACGCGGCGGCAGAGATCGCCGAAGTCCTCGTCCGTCGCCGGATCGCGCCAGGCGTTGACGGTCTGGCCGACCAGCATCACCTCGCGCGCGCCCGCGCCGACCTTCTCGCCGACCTCGCGCAAGATCTCCGACGCCGGACGGTGGTCGAACCGGCCGCGCACGTGCGGAACGATGCAGAACGTGCAGTAGTAGGAGCAGCCGCGCTGCACGTTCACGAAGGCGCGCAGGTGCGAGAACGCGTCGGCGATCGCGTCGGCGGTTCCGCCCAGCGGCAGCACCAGCGCGCGCTCGTCGGCCTCCTCCTCGCCGGAGAACTCCGAGCTCCACTCGGCCAGGCGATCGCCGAGCTGCACGAGCTCTTTGGTTCCGAAGATCGCGTCGACGTGCGGCGCCAGCGATCGCATGCGGTCGCGGTCCTGCTCCGCCAAGCAGCCCATCACGACGAGCCGCCGCTGCGGATCGGCGTCCTTGAGCACCTTGAAATGATTCATCCGGCCGTAGGCCCGGCGCTCGGCGTTATCGCGAACCGTGCAGGTGTTGAGCAGCAGCACGCTGGCTTCTTCGGGCCGGCTGGCAATGCGGTAGCCCGCCGACTCGGCGCGTTCGGCGACGTACTGCGAGTCGGCTTCGTTCATCTGGCAGCCGAACGTTTCGATGTAGATGCTGGGCATTCGCGTTGCCGGCAAGGTTCGCTTCGTCCAATCGCGGTTCCGGCCGGGTGCCGGGCAGGCGCGGTGAGAATGGAGGAGCCGTGCAGCCAGCAACCGTCGCCGTGGTCGGCCGTCCCAACGTCGGCAAGAGCGCCCTCTTCAATCGCCTGATCGGGCAGCGCCTCGCCATCGTCGAGGACACCCCGGGGGTCACCCGCGACCGCCTCTACGCTCTGTGCGAGTGGCGAGGGCGGACCTTCAGCCTGGTCGACACCGCCGGTATCGACCCCGGTGCCGACGTCGCGCACGGCGACCAGTTCGCCGAAGCGACCCGCCGCCAAGCCGAGGCGGCCGCCGCCGAAGCCGACGTCGTGCTCTTCGTCGTCGACGCGCAAGACGGTCTCCATCCGCTCGACGAAGACGTCGCGCGGATTCTGCGCAAGACGCGCCGGCCGGTGGTGCTGGTCGCGAACAAGGCCGAGTCGCCGAACGCGGCCGCGTCGATTCCCGGCGAGTTCTCGCGCATCGGCTTCGGCGCGCCGGTCGCGGTCTCGGCGATTCACGGCGAAGGCACGGGCGATCTGCTCGACCGCGTGAGCGAACTGCTGCCACCCGACGCGCCCGACGCGACCCATGACGGCGAGCTCGCAATCGCGATCGCCGGGCGCCCGAACGTCGGCAAGAGCTCGCTGCTCAACGCGATGCTCGGAGAAGAGCGCGCGATCGTCAGCGAGGTTCCCGGCACGACGCGCGACGCGATCGACACCCTCTTCACCTGGCACGATCGCAAGATCCGCCTGATCGACACCGCCGGCGTCCACAAGAAGCACGCGCAGCACGGCGCCATCGAGTACTACGCCGCGCTGCGCTCGCTCGGCGCGATCGCGCGCTGCGACATCGCGCTGCTCGTCTTCGATTCGATGGTCGGCGTGACGGCGCAAGACCGGCGGCTGGCCGGAATCGCGATCGAGGAGCGCAAAGGCTTGATCCTCATCGGCAACAAGTGGGATCTGGCGCGCGAACAGGGCGGCGAGTTCAGCCAGGGCGAGCTCGCCAACGTCGTGCACGATCTCATCCCGTTCGCGCGCTTCGCCCCGATCACGTTCCTCTCGGCGAAGACGCAACGCCGCCTCGGAAGCCTCATGCCGATCGTCGCGCGCGTCGCCGAGAACCTCGATCGCCGCATCCCCACGGCGCAGCTCAACGCGGCGGTGCGCGACGCCGTGCTCGCGCACCCGGCTCCGGCCAGCGGCGGCAAGCTCTTCAAGGTCTACTACGTCTCGCAGCCGGGAACGCATCCGCCCGTCTTCGTGTTCTCGTGCAACGACCCGGATCTGCTCCAATCCCACTACAAGCGTTTCCTCGAAAACGTCTTGCGCGAGAACTTCGACTTCGAAGGGGTCCCGCTCACGCTCGAGTTCCGCTCGCATCGCGAGTCCGGCGAGGATCCGCAATGAACGCCGCGCTCTTCGTACCCGTTGCGATCGCGGCCGCGCTCGCCGCGTTTTTGATCGGCTCGATTCCGTTCGGCTACCTGATCGGCCGCTTCGTCTTTCGGATCGACATCCGCACGCAGGGGTCGGGCAACATCGGAGCGATGAACGCGCTGCGCACGATGGGCCGCGGCGGCGCCGCCGCCGTCCTGCTGCTGGACGCGCTCAAGGGCTTCGCTCCCGCCTTCTACGTCCACGCGCATCTGCACGGGCTGGATCCCGGGGACGTCCTCGCCGGCGTGGTCGCGTTTTGCGCGGTGCTCGGGCACTGCTTCTCGCCGTGGCTCGGATGGAAGGGCGGCAAAGGCGTCGCCACCTCCTTCGGGGCGACCTTCGGGCTGGCGTGGCCGGCCGGGCTGGTCGCGGTCGGCGGCTGGATCGCCGGCGCCCTCTCCACGCGTTATTCCTCGGTCGGCTCGATGCTGGGCAGCCTCTTGACGCCGGTCGCCCTATGGTTTTTCACGCACTCCCCGGCGCAGACGCTCTACGGCGCCCTTGCCGCCCTGCTGATCCTCTACGCGCACCGCGAGAACATCGGCCGCCTGCGGGCCGGCACCGAAAACCCGATCCGCCTCTCGAAACGCACCTAGCCGGAGGGCTTACCCTCGCCCTGCCCGTATTGTGGCAGGTCATGATTTCGTCGAACGATCTCCGTAACGGCGTGACTATCGTCGTGGACGGCAACCTGTGGACCGTCATCGAGTTCCTGCACGTCAAGCCGGGGAAGGGTGCCGCCTTCGTGCGCACGCGCCTCAAGAACGTCAAGACCGGCACGACCCTCGAACGCACGTTCCGGGCCGGCGAGAAGCTCGAACGCGCGACCGTCGACAACCGGCAGATGCAGATGCTCTATAACGATGCCGACGGCTTCCACTTCATGGACCAGGAGACGTTCGAGAACGTCACGATCCAGCGCGACCTCATCGGCGATCCCGCCGACTTCCTCAAGGACGGCATGGTGGTGGACGTGCAGTTTCACGAGGGAGTGCCGATCGGCGTCGACCTGCCGCCGCACGTCGAGCTGCGCATCGTCGAGACGGATCCGGGTTTCAAGGGCGACACCGCGACCAACACCACCAAGCCCGCCAAGCTCGAAACCGGCTCCACCGTGCAGGTCCCGCTCTTCATCGAGCCCGACACGGTCATCCGAATCGACACGCGCGACCGAAGGTATATCGGCCGCGTCAACTAGAAAGCGCTAGCCGGAGAGGAGGCCGCCATGAAACTCCGCGTTCGCGTGCTCGTCATCGCTCTGGTGCTCGGAGCGGTCGCAAGCGCCATCGGGGTGACGCTGCAGCTCCTTCCGCTCAGTACCGCGCCGTTCTTGAACCGCATCGCGGACCTGAGCGCGCACATGAGCTCTCTCGACTACACGAGCCAGCTCGGTTTCGGCGAACCGGCCTTCGACACGCAGCCAAACGACAATATCGGAATCATCACGGTCGACGACGCGACGCTCAAGGGCGGCCCGTTGCCGTGGATGCACAACTACCCGTATCCGCGCAGCGTCTACGGGACCCTGCTCGAGAAACTGCGCGCCGCCGGCGCCCGCGCCGTCGTCTTCGACATCGATTTCGTCGATCCGAGCGCCGATCCGGCGCAGGATGCCGCCTTCGCCAAAGGCCTGCGCTCCCTACCGAGCGTCCTATCCTACCTCATCAGCACGTCGAGCGGCTCGAACAGCGGCATCGAGCAGGTCGCACCGACGCTGCGGCCGTTCGCGGCGGCGATCGGCTATACGTCGCTCGACACGCCGGGCGGCTATCTGCTCGGCCAACCGGTAGAGATCGACACCGGCTCTACCGGCACGAACGCCAACGAAAAGCTCTTCTCGCTCGCAGCCGCAGGCGTTGCCGTCTTCGACGGAAAGCCTTTGAATACGGCGGCGATCCCGAAGTTCTACGAAGCTGCAAACGCGCCCGTCCTGCTGCTGCTGCCGCCGCGCATGCAGAGCGTCCAAGACCTCAGCACCGGCTCCGAATCGATGCTCGTGGACTTCCCCGGGCGCGGCATCGTCCGTTTCGGCGACGCCTACACCGAGAGCCCGAGCGACCTGCGGGCCTTCGCCAAGGGCGCGCTGATCTACGTCGGCTGGACCGCGCAGGGCACCTTCGACTACCAGACCACGACGCGCGGCGGCCGCAATGCGCGCATCCCGGGGCTCTTCATCAACGCGCGCCTGGCCGATCAGATGATGCGCGGGCTCTACCTTCACGTCGCGCCGCTGTGGTTCGACATCCTGCTCGCCATCGCGCTCCCGCTGCTCTCGGCGCTCTCGTTCACCTTCATGCGGACGACCTTCGCGATCGCAACCTCGGTGGTCGCCACGCTCGCCTACGCCTACGTGAACGTTTGGGTCTTCGTCAAGGATCTCTACTGGGTGGACTTGATCCACGTCGTGGGAGCCATGCTGCTCGGCACCATGTTCGTAGCGGTTTATCGCGTGATCTACGAAGGCTCGCAGAAGCGCATGGTCACGAACCTCTTCGGCATGCACGTCAGCCCGGCGATCGTCAGCGACATCCTCAAGCAAGACGACCCGAGCGGCGCGCTCGCGCTGCACGGCAAGCGCGTCAAGGCGACGATCTTCTACAGCGACATCCGCGGCTTTACCTCGATGAGCGAGACGATGACGCCGGAGGAGATCTACGGCCAGCTCAACGAGTACTTCGAAGAGATGTGTGCCATCATTTTTCAGTACGGAGGCTACGTCGACAAGTTCATCGGCGACTGCGTCATGGCGGTCTTCTCGGCTCCGTACCAGACCCCCGACGACGCCCGCAATGCGGTGATCTCCGCCGTCAAGCAACAGGAGAAGATTCTCGAAATGGCCGAGCGGTGGAAGGCGCAGGGAAAGAAGCAGTTCACGGTCGGGATGGGCGTCAACACCGGCGACGTCGTGATGGGCAATCTCGGCGCAAGCTCGCGCATGAACTATACGGTGATCGGCGACAACGTCAACGTCGCAGCACGCCTTTACAACGTCGCCAAGGGCGGCGAGATCATCATCAGCGAGACGACCTACGCCGAGTGCAAGGACATCGTAGAGGTCGACGAGCTCGAACCCGTGAGCGTCAAAGGCAAGGTTGCGCCGATCAAGATCTACAACGTCAAAGGCCTCAAAGCGGCGGCGGCTTCGCCACTCGAGAAAACCGCGGCGCCGGTCTAAGAAGGCAGGAGGCGGTCATCGATCTCCGCCTGAGCGGCGAGCTTTTCGGCGTCGCGTTCCTCGCGAGCGTCTTCGGATCGATGGTCGGCTTGGGCGGCGGGTTCATCCTGGTCCCGGCACTGCGCTTGTTCTTCGGCATCGCGCCGGCCGAGGCGGCCGGCACGTCGCTCGCACTCGTCGTCGCGAACAGCGCGAGCGGCGCCTTCACCTACCTGCTGCACCGGCGCGTGCACCTTCGCATCGGCTGGCTGCTGGCGGCCGGCGGGCTCCCCGGCGGAATCCTCGGGGCCATCCTCTCCGCGCGCATCCCCGCACGGCTCTTCGATTGGATCCTCGCGACGCTGCTGCTGATCGTCGCACTCGACATGATCGTGAACGCGCGCAAGCGCATGGAAGACCGCCCGGAACAGGCCCACGTCGGGCGGATCAAAGGCATGTCCTACCGCGTCGCCCTCGGCCTGGGCTTCGCCGTCGGGCTTTTCTCGAGCCTCTTCGGCTTGGGCGGCGGGATCGTGATCGTGCCGTCGCTGCTCTATTTCTCCGAACTCCCCGCGCACGCCATCAGCGCCACCTCGCACTTCGGTATCCTGCTCACGTCGCCGGTCGGACTGGTCGTCCACCTTCTGCAGCACGACATCATCGTTCGCGACGTCGTACCGCTGGTAGCGGGAGGATTGCTAGGCGGACCGATCGGCGCGCGCCTTTCGATCCGCCTGAAGTCGCCGCAGCTGCTCGTCATCGTTGGATGCGCGCTCATCGTCGCCGCCGGCTCGCTCTTCGTCCGTCACATCTGAGCGGGCTGCAGCGCGATGCGCTCGATTCCGACGAGGAGGCGCAGCCGCTCCACCTCTTGGGGATGGCACAGCTGCGTGCCCGGAACCATCGCCGTCGCCGCGCCCGCCGCAGTCCCCAGCCTCAGCCCTTCGGCCAAACCGCCGCCCTCGCTTGCGGCGACCGCGATGCCGGCGATCATCGAGTCGCCCGAGCCGACCGTGCTGCGCGCCTCGACCGCCGGCGAGCGCGCCTTCCACTCTCCTTCGGCGTCGACCCCGACCGCGCCATCGGCGCCCTGCGAAACGACGACGCACTGCGCGCCGCGCCGGCGAATCTCGCGCGCCGCCGCGAGCGCCGCGTCGTCTCCGGCGATGCGCGTGCCGAGCAGTTCCTCCGCTTCCTCGACGTTGGGCTTGACGAGGAACGGCTTGGCCTCCAGCACGCGCGCGAGCGCCGCGCCGGAGGTATCGACGATCGCGCGCACGCCGCGCTGGTGCAGCCAGCCGACGAGCTCGGCATAGGTATCGTCGCGCAGACCCGGCGGAAGGCTTCCGCCCAGGACGACGACGCCGCCGCTCGGCGCCTGCGAGAGGCGCAGGCGAATCGATTTCAAGCGAGCGGGCTCGACGTGCGCGCCGGGGAGATACATGCGGCTGCGCCGCCCGGAGACGCGTTCGTACACCATCACGTTGAGGCGCGTCAGCCCGTCGACCTCGTCGAATGCGTGGAGCACGCCCTCGGCATCGAGTCGCGCGCGCAGCATTCCGCCGGTCACACCGCCGACGAAACCGAGGGCGATGGTCTGGCGGCCCAGGCGGTGGATGACGCGCGCCGCATTGATGCCCTTACCGCCGGCGTCGATCGCGTCGAGGTCGCAGCGGTTGCTGCCGCCCAGCACGAACTCTCCGATCGAGACGGCCTCGTCGACGGCCGCGTTGAGCGTGAGCGTGAAGATCACGGCTCGCACTCGCACGGCCGGCATGCGACCAAGGCCATCTGCCAGCGTCCGCCGGCTCTGCATCGAACGAGGTAGCCTTCTGCAGTACGATCGTATACTGCGAACCCGGCGCGCAAGGCTTGCGCGAGAGAGGCGAAGACGAGAATGCCGGCAGCCATGATGAGTACCTCCGCTTCCATCTATACCGCCCGGCAGCGAAGAAATGCCGAAGGCCCGTGCACGGTGCCTTCCCGGCCCCTTCCGCCCTGCTTCTCATCCGGAGGGTAGCATCGAGAAAAGGCAAGAGGAGGCTCTTATCGTGGAAACGACGCTGCGCCGTTCGCTATGGATACCGGGCACGCGCGAGTCGCCCAAAAGCGGCTCCACGTCGTTCTCCATCCGCATGCGCTGGAACGAGCACGATCGCGAGGCGATCGAGGGGCGCTTCGCACTCGCGCTGCAGGCGATAGCCGGCAGGCGCGGCGCCTACGCCTTCACCTGGACGCACCGCAGCGGCTTCGCGCTGCCCTCGATGCGCGGCGAGGCCGTGGCGAGACGCCTAGGCCCGGTGCTGGTCGTCAGCGTTACCGCGAGCTACGAGGTTCCCGCCGGACCGGCTGCCCGGCTCTTCGGGCAAGCCGTCGGAGAACGCCTCGCACGCAAGACGTTCGACCGGTTGAGCGGAGCGATCCGCGTGGTCTTCGGCGGCGCGACAAAACGGTCCGAGCCCGCGCTACGCGGTCACTCGCCGGTCGGATAGGACTCCGGCGGCTCCCCGCGATCCCATAGGGCGCTGCGTTCGAGCGGCTGCACCGCGCGGGTATGGTCGAAGTGGTAGACCGCGTCGAACTGATCGATCAAACGAGCGGAAAAGTAGTGGCTCTGCAGTTCGGTTTCGGGGCGATAGACGACGCCGATCGCGCGCTCGCGCGCCTGCGCTGCTAGCCCGGCGAGCTTGGGGCGATGCGGTCGCAAAGGAATCCAAAAGCTCGGCACGCCCAGGGTGTGGAACAAGTACTCGAAGCTGTCGCGGCGAGCCGGGAGGACGCGTTTGCGCTCTTCGGGCGCGTGCCAATCGCTCGCCGCCGTAACCGTTCCGCGGTAGGTCGTGAATCCGACGGAGAGGCAATCCGCGCCGTAACGCTCCCGGCAGAGCGCGCCGACGTTCGTCTCCCCTCGCAGCGACATCGACGTGGCGCCGGCATCGCCGACGTGGGAGTTGTGAGCCCAGACGACGGCCTTGGTGGTGCCCTGGGAGCGAGCCAGGTGAGCGGTGAGGCGATCGAGCGTATCGACCATATGTGCGTCGCGAAGATTCCAGGTCGAAATGGAATCGTCGACCATCGCGCGGTAGTAGCGCTCGGCGCTCGCGACGATGCGCGCGTTCTGCTCGGCGTAGAAATACTGGTCCTCGGCGACGCGTCCGTCGAGCTGCGCGTATCGTGCCGCACGCCGCTGGATATCGAGCAGGGTGTCGAGGACCTCCGCGCGACAGGAGGGGTGCAACCCGTGAAAAGCGGCGAGCGCGTAGCGCTCGGGATGCTCGGCGAAGGGCTCGAGGCACGCATAGCGTCCGCGGGCGCGCGCGGCCGCCTCGGGATCGACGCGGTCGAGATAGCCCAGCACCGCGTCGATCGACGCGTACATGCTATAGAGATCGAGCCCGTAGAAACCGACTTTGGCCCGTTTGCTCGTGTCGCAGAACTCGTTGAACTCGCGCAGCCAGCCGACGAAATCGAGGACGTCGGCGTTGCGCCACATCCACGTCGGGAAGCGGCGGAAACCATCGAGCGCATCGGCCGCTTCGCGGTCCTCGGGCGCGCCGCGAACGTAGCGGTTAACGCGGTACGCGTCGGGCCAGTCCCCCTCGATACACACCACAGCAAAGCCCTTCTCCGCGATGAGGCGTTTGGTCAGCTCGGCGCGGAGCCGGTAAAACTCGTGGGTACCGTGCGTCGCTTCTCCGATCAGAACGACCGAGGCGTCGCCGATCATCGCGAAGAGCGCGTCGTGCTCCCGAGCATCGCCGCGCAGAGGTACGATCGCGCTCGAGAGCTCTTTGGCGCTGGTTACGCTACTTTCCATCGCGCTCTTTCCCGTTCGGCCCGTTCGAGCAGGCGCCGAACCTCGTCGTCTTCGACCTGGCTGAAATCCTCGTAGCTGACGCCGACGGCGTAGAACGGCTCGGGCTCGAAAGCACAGACGACGCGATCCGCGACGCGCTCGAGCTCGGCCACCGTGCGCGCCGGCGCGACCGGAACGGCGACCACGACGCGAACGGGATGCCGCTGGCGAAGCGCGGCGACCGCGGAATACATCGTGGAACCCGTCGCCAACCCGTCGTCGACCACGAGGACGGTCTTTCCGGCGACGTCGGGCTCGGGGCGGGAGCCGCGATAAGCCGCCTCGCGGCGGCGGAGTTCCGCCAGCTCGCGCTGCAGCGCCGAGAGAAACTCCTCGCCGGTTACGCCAAGCATCTCGACGGTGCGCTCGTCGACGACGTAGCTGCCGTCGCAAGCAACCGCACCCATCGCCAGTTCCGCGTGTCCCGGCACCCCGAGCTTTCGCACGGTATACACGTCCAGCGCAAGCCGCAGCGCCGTCGCGACCTCGTACGCCACGGGGACGCCGCCTCGCGGGAGGGCCAAAACGACGGCGTCGGGATCGTCCTGGTATTCCCGCAGCTTCGCGGCCAGACGGCGCCCGGCATCGCTGCGGTTTCGAAATAGTGCCATGCCTTCTCTCCGGTTCCCCGTCATGCTAGCGCGCGCTTGTGAAGAAGTCTGGAAGCCCGCGCTTCGCTCATCCTTCACGAGCAATTCCCACTCCGAGCCTATGCTCGGTGCATGAAAGAGCTGGATGAAGCGACGATCGACCGACTGCTGGCACGCTATGGCCTGCGCCCGCTGGAGGCGCAAGGCACCGACACCCTGGCCGCCGCGGCAGGAGGGACGGTCGCGACGATCCGGATCGCGCGGCGCGACGACGCCGACATCCTGCAGTTCGAGACCGGCGCAGCGGAATCGAGTGCGCCTCTTCCGCTCACCGAGGAACGGGCGCTGGAGCTTGCCCAATCGGTCCGCACGCACGGACGCGATGCGCGCTTCTCACATATGGTCGCGCACCTCTTGCTCGGCGCTTGCCGCATGTACGCGGATACGCAAGCCTCGCTCCTCGTCTTCGAAGACGTCCATTTGCACCCGTGGGCGTATCACATCGGGCGCGTCGCGCTCACGACCGCCCACGCGCCGGAACTGGTCGCGCGGCTCGCACCGGACAGTCACGACCGGGGCGCCGTCTTCGCCCATCGCCACGGCGAGAGCACCGCGTTTCCGAAGTAGCTGATTGGCCGGCCGTTGCGGAGAACGAGCCGGTGTGGACGTCTTTGCGTCGCGCGCTTTTCGCCAATACTTCGTCGGGCAATCGCTCAGCCTCGTCGGCGACGGCCTGCGCGCGCTCGCCGTCCCGCTGCTGGCCTACCATCTCACGCACTCGGCGCTTTCGACCGGCACGGCTTTTATCTGCGAAGTCGCGCCGTTCTCGCTCTTCGCGCTCGTAGGGGGCTCGCTCGCCGATCGGCTCGACCGCAAGAAGCTGATGATCGCCTGCGACGCGGTGCGCTTTGCGGTCATGGCGTTCTTTGCGGTCGCCTACGCCGCGCACGTCCTCACCTTGCCGATGATCTACGGCGGCCTGATCGTGATCTCGATCTGTGCGGCGGGGTTTTTGGGCGGCCAGTCGTCGAGCATTCCGTTTCTCCTCGGATCCGAGCGAGCGACCGAAGCGGTCGCGGTACTGGTCGCCGCGGAGACCACGTCGAACTTGATCGTGCCGGTCCTGGGCGGCGCGCTCTTCGCGTATTTCGGTCCGCTGCCGGCGCTCTCGATCAACGCGTTGACCTATCTGGCCTCGCAGATATCCCTCGCCCGTATTCCTTCACTCGGGCCCGCGGAGCCGGCGGGCATGCCCTCGCTCGCCCACGTCCGCGACGACGTCGCGCTCGGCTTTCGCCTCCTCTGGTCCGATACGGTGATGCGCATCCAAGTATTGGCGGCCTTCGCGTTTAACTTCTTCGGCTTCGGAGGCTACGCGATTCTCATCCCCTTCCTCAAGCACGGCTTCGGGGCCAGCGATCAGCGGGTCGGCATCTTCCTGGGGATAACCTCGGCCGGATCGCTGCTCGGCGCGGTGTTTTCGGCGCGGTTCGCGCGGCGATGGCCGTTCGGCCGCGCGGTGACCACCGCATACGTGCTCGACGCGCTCTTTTTCTTCCCGGTGGTGCTGACCGCGAACTTCTGGGTCTGCGCGATCTTTTGGGCGATATCGAATGCGGTCGCCAGCTTCGAGTTCTCGCAGATCGTGGGCTTCCGCTTGCGCGTCACGCCGCCCGAGATGGTCGGGCGGGTGATGGGCGCCGTTCGCTTGCTCGTGCTGGCGGGCATGGCGCCCGGCGTCCTGCTCTTCGGCTGGATCGCCGATCACCGCACGCCGCGCGACGCGATGTGGTTATCGTGCGCCGGCTATATCGTGCTGGCCTTCGGCGCGCTGATGGTCCCGGTGCTGCGCGAGGAGACGCGGTGACGCTCGTTCTCGCGGCGCTCTTTACCGTGCGCGCCCTGACGCTGCCGGCGCACGCGACGATCGACCCGTTCGCATCGCGCCCGCAGATGTCGGTCGCTCCGAGCGGCGCGATCGCAGCAACGGTCGTCATCGGCGGCTTCACCACCCGGACGGTCGCCTGGAACGCCGCAGGAGGCTGGCATCTGGTCCCCGCACCGCCGTTCTCCGCGGCGCCCGAGTCGATCGATCTGACCGTCGCCACCTACGAGCGCGACGCAACGCTGCTGCTCAACGCGACGGCGCGATACGCCGGCCCCGCTCCGGCGATGCGCTTCCGCGCGAGCCGCGTCGCCGGTACGAAGGTCACGCCGCTGGACTTCTCGTCGTGCGCCTATCCTCGCAACAGCTCCGGCACCGTCGTTGCCGGAGCCTACGCGGACGGCGATCTCGTCGCGACGATGGAGTCGCCGCCGCTCGTCGACATCGACGACCTCTCCGGGCAGACCGCTCCGGTGGTCGTGCGCCTGCGCGGCACGGAGTGCGCCTATCTCGGCAACGGCTACGCGATCGGCGTGGACGGCGATTACGCCGCCGGCTATGCGAGCTACGTCGGCAACGTCCCCGAATCCGACGTCTCGGTAAAGGAGCGATTCGTCGCGATGCGCTGGCACGGCGACGAGCGCCGGGCGCTGGGCGCCGGGGTGGCGCTAGCCGTCGACGCATCCGGCATCGTCGCCGGCGCCGATGCGCCCGCCGGCACGCTCGCCGAATACGGCGCCGATCCGCACGCGGTCCGATGGGATCCCTCCGGCGCGCGCCTCGATCTGGCACCCCAGAGCCCGCGCAGCGTCGCCTACGCCGTTGACGAGCAGGGGAACGTCGTGGGGACGCTGCAGGACGACGACGGTCGCCACTACGCGTTTCTCTGGGAGAACGGCCATCTTTCGCGCCTCGACGATCTCGTGCACGCCGCCGGTTGGCGCTTCGAATGCGCGTACGCGTTCGGCCCGAACGGCGAAATCGTCGGCATCGGGACGCACGACGGCGTCGCCATGGCCTTCGAACTCTCGCCTCGAGCGCGCTAGTCGCTCCAAACCGGCGGGCGGCGGCTCTTCCAGGGGCGCGCGCGCTCGAGTTGGCCGGCGAGGCGAAAGAGCAGGTCTTCGCGGCCCAAGCGCGAGGCGAACATCACGCCGACGGGCAAACCATCGGGCGTCCAGTGCAGCGGTACCGAGATTGCGGGCTGCCCGGTCAGGTTGAAGACCGGCGTGTACGGAATCCAGTCGAAGAGCGTTTTGGCGATCTCTTCGGCGGCCTTGCGGATCAGCGGGCCGGCGCGCAGCCGCGCGAGAACCTCGATCTGCGCGACCTCGGAGCGCGTGAGCGCCAGCTCGCCGACGCGCACCGGCGGCGCGGCGAGCGTGGGCATCAGCACCGCGTCGTACCGTTGCAGAAACGCGTCGAAGACGCGTGCCAAGCGGCGCTGCATGTCGACCGCCGTCGTCAGATCGTCGGCAGAGAGCACCTCGGCGATCACGAGCATCGCCCACGTCGCCGGTTCCAGATCGCCGGCCCGCAGCTTCTTCGCGGGCAGGGGGTTGCCGGCGTGCATCCGCCAACCGATTGCGCTTGCGAAGATCGCGAGGACGCAGAGCGCGACTTGGCGGTAGTCGAGCCCGCTCGGGGATGCCTCCTCGACGCGGTGGCCGAGCGATTCGCAGAGCCTCGCCGCATCGTCCGCGGCGGCGGCGCACTCGGGATGGATGCTCTTGCCGAGCATCGGGTCGCGAACGAGCGCGATGCGCAACGGCAACGGATCTTTCGCCGATTCGTCGAGGTACGAACCGTCGAACGGCGGCGCGTCGTAGAGCAGCCCGTGCTCTTGGCGCACCATATCGAGCAACGCGGCGCTGTCGCGCACGCTTCGCGAGAGGCCAAGATCCGCGTTCGCGTCGCCGATCACGCCGCCGACGGTCGGCGTTCGCCCGCGGCTCGGCTTCATCCCGAAGAGCCCGTTGCAGCTGGCCGGAATGCGGATCGACCCGCCCATGTCGTTGCCGTGCGCCATCGGCACGACGCCGGCGGCGACCATCGCCGCAGAGCCGCCGCTCGAGCCGCCGGTCGTGCGCTCGAGATTCCACGGATTGCGGCACGGGCCGAAGAGCGCCGGCTCGGTGACCGGAGCCAGCCCCAGCTCCGGCGTGCTGGTCTTCCCGAAGACGACGAAACCGGCGTTCTTGACCCGCGCCGTAAACTCGCCGTCGTGCGCCGGGACGTACTCCTTGAAGTACCGGCTGCCGCCGGCCATCGGCACGCCGGCGAGCTCCGGCCCGAGGTCCTTCATCAAGAACGGCACGCCGGTGAACGGACCGTCGGGCAGATCCCCGCGCACCTCCTCGCGCGCCCGGTCGTAGCGCTTGCAGATCAGCGCGTTGAGCTGCGGGTTGACGCGCTCCGCGCGAGCGATCGCTTCTTCGAGAAGCTCCCGGGCGGCGATCTGCTTGGATCGGACGAGCTCGGCCAGACCGAGCGCATCGTACTCGCCGTACTGCGGAAAGGCTGACATCGGTGTCGCTCCTCGCCTGCGCCGCAAGCAAAAAAAGGGAGAGCCCTCGGCTCTCCCTTCTCCTTTCGCGTGGAGTTTACTTCGGGTGGGTCATCTCTTTGGGAACGACGATTTCGTCGTACTGCTTCTCCGTGACGTGACCGAGCTCGAGGGCGGCGTGCTTGAGCGTGGTCTTGCGATGGTGGGCGTGCTTGGCAATCTCGGCCGCCTTGTCGTAGCCGATGTGCGGCGAGAGCGCGGTGACGACCATCAACGACTCGTCGAGGTACTTCTTGATCTGCTCTTCGTTGGCTTCGAGCCCTTCGACCGCGTGCTCGCGGAACATCGTGCACGCGTCGCGCAGCAGCGTCGTCGAGTGCAGGAAGTTGTAGATCATCACCGGGTTGAAGACGTTGAGCTCGAAGTTGCCCTGCGAGGCGCCGAAGCTGATCGCGAGGTCGTTGCCGTACACCTGCGCGACGACCATCGTCATCGCCTCGGACTGCGTGGGTTTGTCTTTGCCCGGCATGATCGAGCTGCCCGGCTCGTTTTCGGGCAGGATCAGCTCGCCGATGCCGGCGCGCGGACCGGAAGCGAGCCAGCGAATGTCGTTGGCGATCTTCATCAGCGCCGCGCCGAGCATCTTGAGCGCGCCGGAGGCGTAGACGAAATCGTCGTGCGAGGCGAGCGCCGTGAACTTGTTCGGGTGCGAGCGAAACGGCAGCCCGGTGAGCTCGGCGATCTTCTTGGCGGTGCGCTCGCCGAACTCGGGATGCGCGTTGAGGCCGGTTCCGACCGCCGTGCCGCCGATCGCGAGATCGTAGAGATGGTGGAGCGCCTCTTTGCAGGCCACCATGGCGCGGTCGAGCTGCGTGACGTAGCCGGAGAACTCTTGGCCCAGCGTCAGCGGCGTCGCGTCCTGCAGGTGCGTGCGGCCGACCTTGACGATGTGCGACCACTGCTTGGCCTTCGCGTCGAGCGCGTCGCGCAGCTGCTGCACCGCCGGCAGCATGCCGACCATCGCCTCCGCCGCCGCCATGTGCATCGCGGTCGGGAACGTGTCGTTCGAGGACTGCGACATGTTGACGTGATCGTTGGGATGGACGGGCTTCTTCGAGCCCATCTCGCCGCCGGCGATCTCGATCGCGCGGTTCGAGATCACCTCGTTGACGTTCATGTTCGTCTGCGTGCCGGAGCCGGTCTGCCAGACGCGCAGCGGGAAGTGCGGATCGAGCTTGCCGGCGACCACTTCGTCGGCGGCTTTGACGATCAGCTCGGTCTTCTCGTCGTCGAGCTTGCCGAGATCGCGGTTGACGAGCGCGGCGGCTTTCTTGAGCGTGGCCATCGCCTTGATGACCTGCTTCGGCATGATGTCGCGCGGCCAAACGCCGTCGCCGATATCGAAGTGAATGAGCGAGCGCGCCGATTGCGCGCCGTAGTACTTGTCGGCGGGAACGTCGATCTTGCCCATCGAGTCGCTCTCGACGCGCGTTTTGGTCCCGTTGGGGGAGAGTTGTGCAGTGGTCATGGCCCGCCTATCTTCGCCCCTTCGCGCCCTTCTCTGCCTGGATAAAGGTCGCACGGCCGCCAGCCGAGGGTGGCCCCGGCGGCATAGAGCCGGGCATAGCACCTCCTCGTCCCTTCGTCCGCAGCGCCACGCCGGACGACCTCGACGCGCTGGACGCGCGAGCGACGCTTGCCGCCCCGCTGCGGGCGCGAGCCGTAGGACGCCCGGCCCCTTGCGAGAAAGGCCGGAGTATGAGCAAGCGATTCATTCTCCCGACTATCGGGCTGGCTGCGATCGCATTAGGCGCCTGCGGCGGACCCGGCGTACCGGCTGCCGGCGTGCCCGCAGCGCTCGCACCCGCGCGGATCGCGCGCCCGGCCGCCGAGCCGTGCCACACGAGCGCCGACCAGCCCAAGTGGATATTCAAAGGCGCCTGCAAGACCACGACCCTCACCGCCGCGGGCACGACGATCAAGCTCGTTCCCTACAAAGGCATCACCGTGTCGGTCGAGCTGCCCGCGACCACGCTCAAGAAGAGCGTTTTGGTCACGCTCGCCGATGCGACCGGCGCGAACGACATCCTGCCCTATCAAGGAAAGACGTTTCCGCTCTACGCGGGCAGCGCCAAAGCGATGGTCTACGTGCAGAGCGTCGTGCACAGCAGCGCCGAGATTCCGGTGCGCGCGAGCAGCGCGATGGTGTTTGCGGTCGCCGCTGCACGGTTTCCCGGTTCGTCCTGCAAGCTTGCGGCGCTGGACGGAAGGACGTGGCACGCCTTGCCGCCCGCCGTCTCGCCCAAGAACGGCGTGCTGACGATCTCGCTCCCGGGATCGGAGATCACCAGCCTTGCCGCGGGGGCGGGCTTTTCGGCGGTCGTCTGTTCCTAGGCGATCTCGTCGAAAAACGGACCATGGCTGTGCGGCCCTGGATCGTAGCGCTCTCTCTCGCATTGGCTTCCTGCAGCGGGGCGGGAGCTCCGAGCTCCTGGGCACCGCCCCTCGCGGTCGCGAGCGGGGCGTCGGCAGCCGCGCGTTCGTGCTACACGCACGCCGAGCGCGCCCTCGTGATCGTCGCAAGCGCGGCCAGCTTCCCCGGCTCCTCCTGCACCGTCGGCGCGCTTCACGGAGGCCGTTATACGCTCTTCCCGATCACCGCGTCGCCCAAGAACGGCACGCTGACGCTCTCGGCCCCGGCGAAGGAAATCGACAAGCTCGCCTCCGGTGCGGCGTTCGCCGCGATCATCTGCTCCTAGGCGCCGCGTGAGGCGGCTCTGATGCCTTCGACCGTATCGCCGACCAGGCGCGTTTCGACGATCTCGTAGATCGAGAGCGGAAAGCGCGGATCGAAGCGGCGTTTGTTGCAGCGGGGGCAGCTGGCCGGCTTGCCCGGCCGCTTGCGCCGCAAGGCTTCGAACGCGCAGTGCTCGCAGCGCAGGATATAGCGCCTGCTCGACTCGGTCAACGGCCTTACGCTGCCGAGGTCGTGGTAGATCGAGGTGAGGCCGCATTGGCGCAGCTTCTTCTTGAAGCGCGCGGAGTGGCCGGTGTCGCGAAAGCGCGCGTAGCACCAGGCGTGCACCATCTCGTGCACCAGCGTCTCTTCCAAGGCGGACGGGTACTTGCGAAAGTGCTTGGGCGAGAGCTCGATCACGCAGGGATTGCCGTACGTGATCCGCCCGGCCGAGTTGGAGAAGCGCTCGTTGTAGCGGATCCGGCAATCCGGCGCCTCGCCGTTGAAGAACCGGTAGTTCAGCTGCGCGAAGAGCAGCTGGAGATCGGATTCGGCGGGCAGCACGGATGATTTGTTTCGCCGGCCGTCCAAACGAATCTTGGTGCCGACGACGAAGGGCGGACTCCCGCCTCGCATCTACCTCCCAATCCTCGCGGCCTTCGCGGCGGCATTCCTGGCGATCATGGCCTACCTGGTCGGCGTCGGCTTCGGCGTCACCGGCTCGGTCTTCGGCGGCGCCGCCAAAACGGCGCCCGCATCGCAGAGCGGCGCGGCGACCAACGTCGAGGGCGGGGGACCGCCGCCCGCCGTGGCGCTCCAGTTGCGCACGCTGCGCGAGCGCATCGCCAAGCATCCCAACGACGACGTCGCGATCACGCAGCTCGGCGACATGTATCTGGCCGCCAACCGCTTCGAGCAGGCGATCCCGCTTTACGAACGAGCGCTGAAGGTCAATCCCAACAACGTCGCCGCTGCGACCGGCCTGTCGCAAGCTCGCGACGGGCTGCGGGAGAGCGCGCCGTGAACCTCTACGTCTCCGCCGATATGGAGGGGACGGCCGGCGTGTGCTCGTGGAAGCAGTGCGACCCAAGCGACGCTCACGAGTATCCCGTCTACCGCCGCTACATGTCGCAGGAGGTGCGCGCGGCCGTCGACGGCGCGCGCGAGGCGGGGATCGAGAACGTCCTCATCAACGACTCGCACTGGGAGATGCGCAACCTGCTCTTCGACGAGCTGCCGGAGGACGATCGCCTGCACGTCATCTCCGGTACGCGCAAACCCTTCTCGATGGGACAGGGATTGGATGCGGGATTCGACGCCGTCTTCCTCACGGGCTATCACGCGAAAGCCGGCGATCCCGCGACGCTCGCGCACACGATGAGCGATACCGTCGTCTACCGCGTCAGCGTCAACGGAACCCCGTGCAGCGAGGGCCTGCTCTTCGCAGCGCTGGCCGGCAGCTATGGCGTTCCGGTGACGCTCGTCACCGGCGACCGCACGATCGTCGAAGAGCTGACCCGCGCGCTCCCGTGGGCGATCGGCGTACCCGTCAAAGAAGCGATCGGGTTTTCCGCGGTCGAGTCGCTGACGCCGCACGCCGCTCAGGCGGCAATTCGCGAAGGCGCTCGGGCCGCCGTCGAAGGGCTTGCGAAGGCGCGTCCCTTTACGTTCGCGGCGCCGTACGAGCTCGTCCTGGAGACCGTTACCGTAGAGCAGGCCGATTTCATCGAACTGATGCCGCGCTTCGAACGCGTCGGCGGCCGGGCGGTTCGCTTCCTCTGCGAGGACTATCGCAGCACGATGCTTGCCTTCATCGCGGCCACGCGCCTCGGCTCGGCCGCCAACACGGTCGCGTAACCGTGAGGCTCTATATCTCGAGCGACATGGAAGGCGTGGCCGGCGTCTGCGCTTGGGAGCAGGTTGACGCGCGCACGCCGCATCCCGAGTACGCGATCTATCGTCGTTACTACACGCAAGAGGTGGCGGCGGCGATCGAAGGCGCGCGCGAAGGCGGGGCGGGCGAGGTGCTCGTCAACGACTCGCACGGCCCGATGCGCAACCTGCTCTTCGAGGAGCTGCCGCCGGACGTGCGGGTGCTCTTTGGCAATCGCAAGCCGTTCTCGATGGTGCAGAACGCCGGCGACGGCTTCGGCGGCGCCTTCTTCGTCGGCTACCACGGCGGCATCGGCGAGCGCGACGCCGTGCTGTGCCACACGTACACGCCTTCGGTGGTGTACGAAGTGCGCGTCAACGGGGTCCGCTGCAGCGAAGCGACGATCAACGCCGGCTTGTTGGGCTACTACGGCGTGCCGCTGCTGCTGGTGAGCGGCGACCGCGCGACGGTCGAGTCGGTGCAAGAGCAGATGCCGTGGGTGCGCGGTGTCGTGGTAAAGGACTCGATCGGCAACTTTGCCGCCGACTCGCTCGTCCCGGCAGCCGCCCGGCGCGCGATCCGCGCGGCCGCGCGCGAGGCGATCGCCGGCGCGGCAGCGGCGCGGCTCTATCGCTTCGAGCCGCCGCTCGCACTCGAAATCGACCTGGCGAAGGCCGAACAGGCCGATCTCGTTGCAACGATCCCCGATTTCGAGCGTACCGGCGCGCGCGGCGTCCGCTTCCGCCACCACGACTTTCCGACGCTCTTTCGCGCCTTCGTCGCGGCCTGGCGCATGGGAGCGCTCGCGTGACCGGCTTGCGGCGCGATCGGCTGAACCTCGCGACCGAGCGGCTTGCTTTGCGGCCGGTCGAGCTTTCCGACGCGCAGGCGATGTTCGATACCTACGCCTCGGATCCGGAGGCCGCAAAATACATGGCCTTCTCCGTGGCGAGCGACGTCGCGGAGACCGTCGCATTCGTCGAGCGCAAGGTCGCCGAACTCGCGACCGGCCAGAGCATTCTCTGGGCGATTCGCTTCCGCAACGACGAGGGGTTGATCGGCGCGATCGAGGTGCGGCTGCACGGCAGGGACGGGGACGTCGGCTTCATCGTCGGCCGGCCGTTTTGGGGACGCGGAATCGTACCCGAAGCACTCTCGGCCGTCACCGCGTTCGCGCGCGACGAACTCACACTGGCACGCCTGACCGGGCGATGCGATCTCGAGAATCTCCGGTCGGCTCGCGTCTTCGAGAAATGCGGCTTCGCCAGCTTGGGCGTGGAGCACGGATCGGTGCTGCACCCCAACGTCAGCGGCTGCTGCCGCGACGCGCTAGCCTTCGCGCTCGCGCTTTAAGGCGTACCCGCCTTTTTTCGAGCCGCCGTTGGGCGATCGCGCCCGCTCGCAGCGCTCTCGTCGGTCGAACTCCCCTGCTAACCATCATGCCACCGGCCGCGCTCGAGCCACTTGGCGAGGAAGCCGACGAGGCTTGCGATCTGGTTAAAATAGAGCCGCTGACCGGAGCCGATGTGCTCGACGCTTCCGCGCCACGCGTCGCCGTCTGCCGCACCGGTTCCCGTCTCCAACCAGAAGCTCAAGAGAAAGGCCGCCTTGCGGCGCGGTTCGCACTGGTTCGAGCCCATACTGGCAGCGTAGCGCTCCGGCGTTCCGATAGCGTTCCCGCCGGGAGGCGAGACGGCAGCCTGCTTCTAAGCTGGGGGAATGAGCATTCGGATCGAGCTCTTCGGTCAGCCGCGGGTGCTTTCTGCCGACGGCTCGTGCGAGTTTCCGCTTCCGCGCAAGACGCTCAACGTGCTGGCGTATCTCATCTTGAACCGCAATCGGCCGGCGATGCGCGACTCCGTAGCCTTCACCCTTTTCGCCGAGGAGGACGAGGAGAAAGCGCGTTCGA
>DATJRF010000283.1:0-3306 GCA_035505015.1 Verrucomicrobiia bacterium
CGCAGCCACGCGCGCGAGGTGCGCGTGGCGCACGAGACGCTCGGCGACCACCGCTTCTACTTCGAGCATCCGCAAGAGCTGCTCTTCACCGAAAACGAGACGAACTTCGAGCGCATCTTCAACTCGCCCAACGTGGGCGAGTACGTCAAGGACGGGATCAACGACTACGTCGTCGAGGGCAAGCACCGCGCGGTCAACCCGATGCTGAGCGGCACGAAGGCCGCGGGGCTCTACCGCTTCGAGCTCGCCGCCGGCGAAACGCGCACGATCCGCGCGCGCCTCTGCGTCGACGAGCACGCCGATCCGTTCGGCGATTTCGACGCCGTCTTCGAACAGCGCATGCTCGAGGCCGACGCGTTCTACGGCGAGCTCAACGATTATCCCGTCTCGGCCGACGAGAAGGCGATCCAGCGCCAAGCCTTCGCCGGACTGCTCTGGAACAAGCAGTTCTACGAATACTCCGTCCGCGATTGGCTCAAGGGCGATCCGGCGCAGCCGCCCCCGCCGCCCGAGCGCCTGCACGGCCGCAACGCCGATTGGATCCACCTCTTTAGCGAGAACGTTCTCTCGATGCCGGACAACTGGGAATACCCGTGGTTCGCGTCGTGGGATCTCGCCTTTCACTGCCTGGCGTTTTCGCTGATCGACCCCGACTTCGCGAAGCATCAGCTTCTGCTGCTCACCCGCGAATGGTACATGCATCCCAACGGCCAGATCCCCGCCTACGAATGGGCGTTCGGCGACGTCAACCCACCGGTGACGGCGTGGGCGGCGCTGCGCATCTTCCACATCGAGCACCGCATGACCGGGAGGCGCGACGTCGATTTTCTCGAGCGCGTTTTTCAAAAGCTGTTGCTCAACTTCACCTGGTGGGTCAACCGCAAGGACGAACGCGGGCGCAACGTCTTCCAAGGCGGCTTTCTGGGCCTGGACAACATCGGGCTCTTCGACCGCGGCGCGCCGCTGCCCGGCGGCGGCCATCTCGATCAATCGGACGGCACCTCGTGGATGGGCGTCTACACGCTCAACATGCTCGCGATCGCGCTCGAGCTCGCGCCGCTGCTGCCGGCCTACGAAGACATCGCTTCGAAGTTTTTCGATCACTTCTTGCTGATCGCGGACGCGATGAACCAGATGGGCGGCGAGGAGGACGGCCTCTGGGACGAAGCCGACGGCTTTTACTACGACTTCCTGCACGCCGGCGGCCGCACGATCCCGTTGCGCGTCCGCTCGATGGTCGGGCTGATCCCGCTGATGGCGGTCGAGGTCTTCGACGCCGAGCAGATCGCGAATCTGGGCGAGTTTCTCAAGCGCGTGCGCTGGTTCGAACGCAACCGCCCCGATCTGCTCGAAAACGTCGCGCACATGAACGAGCACGCGGTCGACGACCGCCGCCTGATGGCGATCGTCGATCGCGACCGGCTGGTGCGCATCCTGCAGCGCATGCTCGACGAGAACGAGTTCCTCAGCCCGAGCGGCATCCGCGCGCTCTCGCGCGTCTATCGCGAGCCGTACACGATCGAGCTCGACGGCATGCGCTATAGCATCGACTACGAACCGGGCGAGTCGACCAGCGGGCTCTACGGCGGCAATTCGAACTGGCGCGGCCCGGTGTGGTTCCCGGCCAACTACCTTTTGGTCGAGGCGCTCCAGCGCTTCCACTACTTCTACGGCGACGATCTGCGCGTCGAGTTTCCGAGCGGTTCGGGCAGCCTTCTCACGCTCTGGGAGGTGGCGAGCGCGATCTCCAAGCGCCTCATCGGGATATTCACGGCGCGCGAAGACGGCGGCCGGACGGTCTTCGGCCCGAATCGCACCTTCCAAACGGATCCGCTCTGGCGCGACCTCATTCCGTTCTACGAATACTTCAACGGCGACACGGGCGAAGGGCTGGGCGCGAGCCATCAAACCGGCTGGACGGCGCTGGTTGCCAAACTGATCCAACAGCAAGCCGAGTACGGCGCCCAGAAGCGCCATCCGTTCGCGCCGGGATAACGTGACGACGCCGTCGCCGGTGGAGTTCGGGCGAGCGATCTGCGGCGATCTCGACGCGGCCGAGCGGCGCGAGTGGCTCGTCACCAACGGCTTGGGCGGCTTTGCCTCGGGCACGATCGCCGGCACGCTCACGCGCCGCTACCACGGCTTGCTCGTCGCCGCCCTGCGGCCGCCGGTCGAGCGTACGCTGCTAGTAGCCAAGCTCGACGAGAGCGCGCGCTACCGCGGCGCCGGCTACGAGCTGGCGGCGAATCGCTGGAAGGACGGTTACCTCTCGCCGCGAGGCTGGCTCGCGATCGAGCACTTCTCCCTCGACGGCACGACGCCCGTCTGGCATTACGCGCTCGCCGACGCGCTGCTCGAGAAGCGCGTGTGGATGGCGCCGGATGCCAACACCACCTACGTTCGCTATCGCGCGCTGCGCTCGCGATCGCCGATCGAGCTAAGCTTGCGCGCGCTGGTGAACTATCGCGGCTTCCACGCCACGACCCACGCCGGGAGCTGGGAACTCGGCGTGAGCGCGGTACCGCACGGCCTGCGCGTCGACGCCTTTGCGGGCGCGCGGCCGTATTGGCTGGTCGCGGACGGCGGCGAAGCGAGCATCGAGAACGCTTGGTATCGCGATTTCGTGCTGATCGAGGAGACGCGCCGCGGCTTGGACGACCGCGACGATCACTGCTGCGCCGGCGTCTTTACGGCAACGCTCGGGCCGGGCGACGCGATCACCATCTGCGCGAGCGACACCGATCCGTCCGGCTTCGATGCCGAGCGCGCCGCCGGCGAACGCGCCGCGCGCGACGCAGAGGTGCTCGGTGCCTGGGAGCGACAACCCGCCGCCTCGCGAGCGCCGGCCTGGATCTCGCGCTGCGCGCTCGCCGCCGATGCGTTCGTCGTCCGCCGGCCGATCGCGAGCGACCCGCACGCGCTCTCGATCGTCGCCGGCTACCACTGGTTCGCCGATTGGGGCCGCGACACGATGATCTCGCTGCCGGGCCTCGCGCTCGCGACCGGCCGCCCCGAGATCGCAAAGCAGATCCTGTTGGCGTTTTCGAGCTTCGTCGAAGGCGGCATGCTGCCCAACTGCTTTCCCGATGCCGGCGAGGCGCCGCAGTACAATACGGTCGACGCGGCCCTGTGGTACGTCGAAGCGGTGGCGCGCTACGCCGGCGCAGGCGGCGACCGCGAGACGCTCGCGCGGCTTTTGCCCTCGCTCGAGAGCGTCATCGCAGGCTACCGCGACGGCACGCGCTACGGCATTCACATGGATCGCGACGGCCTGATCGTCGCGAACGCGCCGGGGATGCAGCTCAC
>DATJRF010000284.1:0-7284 GCA_035505015.1 Verrucomicrobiia bacterium
GCCTCTTCGACGATCTCCCAGCCGCCGGTGTTGTAGAGCCCCATATCGCCGGGATAGCTGCGGACTTGCACCTCCCCGTCCCCGACCGCCATCGCCTCGAGGCCGCAACCGGTCTGGCGCAGTTGCTGCTCGATGCGCGAGCCGATGGTGCTGAAAAAGAACTTATCGGTGCGCCAGAGGTCGAGCCAGGCGCGCCCGACCGCGATGCCTTGCCCGGCGTGGAGCAGTTTTTCCGCCTCCAACAGCAGCGCGACGCGCTCGCCCAGCGGCACGCCGGCGGGATCGCGCTCCATCGGCGTCACGAAGCGGTCGGCGTAGGCCGCCGGCGGCGGAGCCCCGATGCGCAGCCGGGCGATCGCGGCGCTCGCGCGCGCGGTCTCGACCGCGCGGCGAGCCGTGCGATCGACCCCCGCCGTGCCGAGGTCGGCGGAGGCCGCGAAGCCCCAAGCCCCGTCGATCAGGACGCGGATTCCGTAGCCGGTGCTGCTGCCGTCTGCCAGCGTGGCGACGACGCCATTGCGCACCTCTACGCGTTCGCTACGAACGACCTCGAAGCGGATGTCGGCATACGTTGCCCCGCACGCGTTCGTAGTGTCGAGCGCGCGTGCGGCGAGGTCGTCGAACTCCATAGGCCGCTAGTTTGGGCCGAGGGTCCCGGCGCCCTGGTCACTTCCCCGCGACGATCGCCCGAACGTCGCGCAAGCCGATCTCGCCATCGGAAAGTTGCATCCCCTCGGGGGGCAAAACGTAGATCGCGATGAGCTTGGCCGCCGCAGAGGCCTCGGGTGGAAAACGGACCGCGACGTGCCGCCAACCGGCTTGGTCGAGGACCGTAGCGTCGGCGAGCATCGTCTCGTTGATCGTGTTGCGAAGAGCGATCCGCACCCGCGCCGCGCTGCCGTCGTCGTCGACGTCGAAGGAGAGACCGATCGTGTGCGGCGGCAGCGGCAACTCGGCGACGGCGTACGCCGCGTATTCGCTCGAGGAGAAGGCGAATGCCAAGCGCAGGCACGTCTCGCAGGCGGGGTCGCGGACCAGGCTGCCCTCGCCGCCGCGCGGCAGCGTCATGAAGTGGGCGTGTTCCGCGAACGGCAGCGTCACCTCGTGCGTACCGACCGTGACGAGCGTCGTCGCCGACGCGCCGCCGATGTTCACCGCGACGCTCGCGTTCTGCGTTGCGGCGTGGAAGATGCCGTGCGGATCGACGCTCCCGGCGGTCGCGCTCCACGGCAGGAGCTGAGGCAGGTCGAGCCGGTATCCGTGCGCGTCGTAGGCGTGCGCGCCGAGCACCAGCGTGCCGTTCTCGTCGACGTTGGGTTCGGCGGGAGCGATGGTGATGCGCGCCGGCGTCCGTTCCACCTCCACCGCAACCTCGCCGTGCAAACCGCTCCCCCGCAGGACGATGCGGCCGTCGCCGGGCGCCGTCGCGATGAAGCGCCCGTCGCGAATCTCGCCGAGCCAGCTCGGCACGACGACGGCGTTCACCGGCGCGCCGCTCGAGACGACGTGGTTGGCGGCGTCGACGGCGCTCCATTGCAGAGGCACCTGCGCGCCGGTCACCGCGCGCACGATCTGCGGGCGCGCCACCAGTCGCGCCGGCGGCCCGAACGGCGCGGTGCTGTAGACGAAGAGGCCGTTGGCGACGGGCCGCTCGACCCCGTCGGAAGGATCGTTTGCGACGCTGGCACCCGCGTCGCCGACGCGCCGCACGACGATCGTCGAGGAGCCGCCGCCGTCGAGCGCCATGCCTTCGACGCCGCCGAAGGCGCGCATCAGCGCCGAAAACTCGTGGCGATCGATGCCGACGCTCACGAGCGGGTGGCGCCCGTCCACTTCGATCAGGTAGAGCGTGCCGTCGGCGCCGATCGCGACGCCCGAGCAAGGAATGCGTTTGGCGTATTCGCCGCCGCTCGGTCCGTCGGGATCTTCGTACCAGTCGCCGTCGTGAAGGATCAGCGGACCGCCGCCCATCGCCGCGACGATTTGATCGAGGCCCACCGGCGAGAGGTCGCCGCTAGCCTCGATGACGTCGCCGTCGTTGGGCAGCTCGACGTCTCCGTACGCGGCCGGTCCGATCGCGAGATAGTAGCCGGGCGGCTGTCGCGAGAGGTTGTCGACGATGCCGGTCGCGCGATAGCGCGCCAGCGGCGGCGTTCCGTCGAGCAACTCGAGCGACACGAGCGTCGTGTTCTCTTCGGGCGGAACGCTGCCGAAGGCCGGCGTCAGCAGCGCGGTGCCGCCGTCGGGGGCGGGCAGCTCGTCGACCGCGTCGAGGGAGATCGTACGCTCCCCGATCTGCACCTGGCCCGTGAACGAGAACTCGGCGATCGTCGCGGAGCCGTCGCGCTCGATCGCAATCGCGTAGCGCTTACGCGGGGCGTGCAGCAGCGTACCGTTGCGCACGACGATGTTGGTCGGGCGGTTCGAGTTCCCGATATCGAAGTAGTCGCCGTTGATGCCGGCGACGGCGCCGGTGCGATCGGCCATGGAGCCCACCGTTTCGCCGCGCGAGGTGAGCGCGTCGTGCGCGAGGATCTCGCCGACGCGGACGTCGGCATTGTGCGGATCGACGGCGACGACGTGCACGGAGAGCGGGCCGATCGTCGTGAGCAGCTGATAATCGCCGTATTCGATCCCCGGTGCAACGTTTTCGATCGTCGGCGCCTGCACGAGCACGCGCGGAAACGGAAGCTCCGGAAAGAGACGCGCCGGCAGGCTTTGCGCGGCGGCGTCGAGCGGTGGCGCGGTCGATGCCGCAGCAACGAGGAAGCAGAGTGCGAGTATCGAGCCCTTCACGAAGAGGGGTGTTTCGCCCTCGCCGCCGGATGCCATACCGCAACGGCGAGCGGATACCCGCCGGTCGCGAAGGGCGCGCCGCGCACCCGCGCGAGCGTGCGTGCATCGTAGACGTCGACGCGGTCGGCGCGCGCGCACGGAACGTAGAGCCGGTCGCCGACCGGATCGAACGACGGTTTCCACGGCGTTCGGCAGGTCGGCAGGGGAGCGTGCACCGAGCGCAGCGTTCGAGCATCGAGCACGTCGATGCGATCGCGCTCTTCGTCGGTGACGAAGAGCCGGTGAAGGCTCGCATCGAGTGCGATGCCGACCGGAAAAGCGAGGTCGGCGCTGCGCGCGACGACGCGCGGCTTGCCGCGCAGCGCGATCGCAACCACGCGGCCGGGCGCTCCGAAAGGCGAGGAAGCGCTCTGGTTGGAGACGGCGTAGAGCAGCGAGCCGTCGGTCGAGAGCGCCAGCGCGAAGACGCGTGCGACCGCTTTGAAGCGCTCGCGCAGGCGCATCGTAGCCGCGTCGACCGCGGCCACGGTATCGTCGTTGACGTTGGCGACGTAGACGATGCCGTGGCGCGCGTCGATCGCCAGCCCTTCGGCGGTTGCGCCGGTCGCGACGTGCGCGACGGCGCCGTCGGCGGCGATGCGCGTGAGCTCGCCCGCGTCGCCGCCTCCGCGGTCGGTGACGAAGATCGCGTTCGT
This sequence comes from Verrucomicrobiia bacterium, assembly GCA_035505015.1. Classification (GTDB taxonomy): domain Bacteria; phylum Vulcanimicrobiota; class Vulcanimicrobiia; order Vulcanimicrobiales; family Vulcanimicrobiaceae; genus DATJRF01. The sequence continues at coordinate 3,492 of DATJRF010000284.1, forward strand.
CTCGGGGTCGACGGCGATTTCGTCGCCGAGCGGGACGCCCGCTACCCGTGCGACCGACCAGGGCCGGAGCGTAGCCACCGTGATCGCATCGCCCTGCGTGTCGGTCGCCGCCAAGCGCCCGCCGGGCGTAAAGGCGACGTCGCTGGGCGACCCGGCCGTGCCCAGGATGCCCAGCGCCCGGAACGAGCCCGCGTCGTGAACGGCGACGCCGTCGTCGTACGAGGCAACCGCGATCAGCGTGCGATCGGGGCCCGGAGCGGCGGCGATCCGCAGCTGCGCTGCGGCCAGGCCCGCAGCGCTCGCGGCCAGCAGCGTCGCGCCACCCGGATCGGCCTGCAGGGGAAGCCGGTAGAGCCCGCCGGCGACCGTGCCTTGACCGATCACCGCGAAGCCGTAGGGGCCGGGAAATCCGTCGACGCCGATCTGCAGCGCGCTGCCGGGAAAATAGGCGATCGCGCTCGCGGCAATCGTTCCGGTGGCGCGGTGCCGCGCAAGAGGCGCCGGTGCCGCGGCGATCGTCGCGACGGCGAGCGCGAGCGCGCCGCTGCGCAGAGCCGTCTTCAATGCGCTTGGAAGAACCCGACGACGAGGAAAACGAGCCCGGTTCCGCTGAGCGCGGCCCCCACCGTGAGGAAGATCCACTGTCGCCTCGCCAGTGCGGAGAGCGAAACGATCACGATCGCAACCTCGCAAAACGTCGTCCCGATCTCGAGCGTTTCGTAGGATTGCAGCAGCTCCTCGGCTTGATTCTCCAACTCCATCGAACGCCGCTCCAACTCGCGCGCCTCGTTCTGCGTCTCGAGCGAAGCGGCATCGAGGTTCTCGGCCGCCTTGACGAACCTGGCACGCGTCCCCGGATCCTGCGGCAAGCCCGCGTCGAGCAACGCTTGGATGAGCTGGTAGCGAATGCGCTTGGATTCGTACGAGTTGAACCGGTCGGAGGCCTGTGCCTGCTTGAGGATCGCACCGTTCTTCGCGGTGAGCACCATGATCGACCGGTGGTGTGAGAAGAGCGTGCCGAGCGCGGCGAGAACGGCGATGATCGCGGCCGCGACGGGAGCGATGCGGTGCCCGCGGCCGGCGCTCTCGTGAATTTCGTTGGCTTCGCTCAGCTTCGAGTGGACGGCTTCGCTCATCGGACCGCCTCTTCGCGGTGGCTCAAGGCAGCGACGCGCTCGAGGCCGTCGGAGACGTCGGTACCGGGTGCCACGGCCGTCTGCGCGATCCGCTGCGGATCCAAGAGAAAGCTCGCGATCGCAAAGCCGTCGAAGGTTCCGCAGACGATCGCTCCGTCGGGATCGACGGCGTACGCCCGCCGGCGCTCGCCCTCGAAAACGACGACGTAGAGGCGCAGCTCGATCGCGCGCGCGCGCGCGATACGCTGCGCGAGTGCCGGTTCGAGCTGCGTCGTCCAAACCGCGAGACGATAGCCGGAGCGCCGGTAGCCGACCAGTCCGGCCGGATCGAGCATGGTCGCGTCGTCGGCGCGCACGGCGGCGACCGCGCGATCGAGCGCCGAGAAGCGCTCCTCGTCTCCCGGGGCGAGCGCGAATGCGTCGTCGAGGAGCTCGAGGCGCGCGTCGATATCCGCCGGGAGCGGGGCGGGCGAGATCGCGACGCGCAATGGCGCCGCAAGCTGCGTTCCGCGCGGATTCGGATGCGCCGCGGCGATCCGGTAGGGCTGCGGCTCGCCGATCTCGATCGTGCCTTTGACGATGGCCGGCTCGCGCTGCGGCCCGATCGCGACCGCGTCGCCGCGGGCATCGAGGATCTGGCTCTTCCCACAATAGGCGACGATGCCCAGCTCTGCTCCGCACTTGTTGGCGGCGACGAAGGGTACGCCGTTCTCGAACGCACGGACGCCGGCCAGGAGATCGGCTTGGGCGTTTTCGAGCACGGCGGGATCGCGCCCGCTCGTCACCCAGGCGGTCGGCATGACGAGCAGTTCGGCTCCGCGATCGACGAGCAGGCGAGAGAGCGTGGGAATGCGGCCGTCGGCGCAGACCAGCGCGCCGATGCGCCCGATCGAGGTTGCGATCGGCTCGATGCGTTCGCCGGCTTCGAACCAGCGCCGGTCGAAGTGCCAGAGAAAGAACTTCTCCGCCTGGCCGGCAATCGTGCCGTCTCGGTCGATGACGACCGCGGCGTTGCGCGGCCGAGGACCGCGTCCGGTCGCGGCGCCGACGACGAAGACGGTGCGCGTGCGCTCGGCTAACTGCGCGAAGCGGGCGAGCGCACTCTCGACGGCGGCGGAGTCGACGCGCGCCTCGCCGAGCACGTAGGCGGGCAGCGTGCCCTCGGGGAGCACGACGAGCTCCGCGCCGTTGGCGGCTTCCGCGGCAGCCTCCAGAATGCCGGGGAGCGCGCCGGCAAAGCCGGCGTGGTCGTGAGCGCGCAGCTGAACCGCCGCAACGCGAATGGAGCGAGTCATGGTCGCGCCTTGGTTCGCCGCCGCAGCCGCGACCCCCGCACCACGCACCCCGGCGTCGGAAGGCGCGCGGCGCGCGCGCGGGTAACGTTCCCCCTCAATAGCGCGCTTTTTCCGCGCTCGTGCGATGGCACCGACGGTGCCACAAGGAGAACCATCGACGACGTGAGACGCATCCTCATTCTCATTGCCGCAATCGCCGTGATCTGCGCGGGCGCGCTGCCGCCGGCCCGCACGCACGCCGCCGAGGCCGAAACCGCCTCCGGCGGGCCGACACCGCCGCCGAAAGAAAAGTGCAACCTCGCAAAGAGCAAATGGCAGCGCCACGAGTGCGAAGACTACAACGACGCCGCACCCGGCGACGAGTATTTCGGCCGCATGAAGCTGAGCTACCTCGGCATCGATAACACCTTCAAGGACATGTCGATCGAGGCCGGCGAGTTCTCGACCAACCCGTCGATCATCGCGAAGCTCACCTTCGCGAGCGAAGCGCTGGCGCGCTGGGCTTCGAAATATCCGCACGATCCGGAGCTCGGGCGCAGCTACTATCTCGGCGTGCTCGTCTACCGCAAGATCTACACGCCCGCCGGCCAGCAGATGGCGTGGCAGTACATGCAGTACCTCATCCACCACGACGCACACGACTATTTCGGAAAGACGATCGCCGCCGCGATCAAGGACGGCTTCACCGAGCACTGGTACGCCGACGCGCAGCCGTGCACGGCGCCGGGGGACGATCCGCCTAGCCCGACGCCGGGCCCAACCAAGCCGGGTCAGCCGGCCGTCGAGCTCATCGCGCCGCCTTGCATCGCAACCCCCGCCCCGGCGGAACCGGAAGTCACTGCGACGCCAAGCCCATCGCCGCGCGGCCGCCACGCGGCTCCGGCGCCCTCTCCGTCACCGTCGCCCGCTGCAACGGGCAGCGCCGCCCCGGTCGACGGGCCCAACCCGCAGCCTCCGTCGTAACTTCTCCCGTATAACTCTCCGGCCGCCTTCGCCGGCACGGCGGCGCCCCCCAGCGCCCCTCCTTGTCATCGTGAGCGTAGGCGCGAAGCGCCGAAGTCGAACGAGAACGACGCAACGCTTACCGTCGTTCTCGTTCGACTTCGCTCGCTGCGCTCGCTACGCTCACGATGACAGGGGGGTGCGGGGGCCTCCCTTGTAACCTCTCCGGCCGGCTCCGCCGGCATGGCGGCGCCCCCAGCGCCCCCCCTTGTCATCGTGAGCGTAGGCGCGAAGCGCCGAAGTCGAACGAGAGCGGCGCAACGCTTACCGTCGTCCTCGTTCGACTTCGCTCGCTGCGCTCGCTACGATCACGATGACAGGGGGGGCGCTGGGGCCTCTATGCAAGAGGCGGGAAAAGAA
>DATJRF010000285.1:0-2415 GCA_035505015.1 Verrucomicrobiia bacterium
AAGAAGACGAAGACCGGCTGGGCGACCGGCGTCGAGATCTTGCAGTCGCTCGCGCGCGAGTATCCGATCTGCGCCCTCGTGCTCGAGTGGCGCGAGGTCACCAAGCTGCAGAACACCTACGTCGACGTGATCCCGCAGCTCGTCGATCCGCGCGACGGCCGGCTGCGCACCGCCTTCAACCAGACGGCGACCGCGACCGGGCGCCTCTCTTCGACCAATCCCAACCTCCAGAACATTCCGGTACGCGGCGAGCTCGGGCGCCGCATTCGCCGCGCTTTCGTCGCCAAGAACCCGCAGTACGTGCTGCTGGCCGCCGACTACAGCCAGATCGAGTTGCGCCTGATGGCGCACCTCTCCGGCGACGAGGCGATGCGCGCGGCGTTCGAGGAGGGAGCGGACATCCACGACTTCACGGCGCGCCAGATCTTCGGGATCGCGCCCGGCGCCCCGGTCGACGCCAATGCGCGCCGCATGGCCAAGAGCGTGAACTTCGGCTTGCTCTACGGCATGTCGGATTTCGGGCTGGCGCAGCGGCTCGAGATCGGGCGCGCGCAAGCGCGCGAGATCACGCAAGCCTACTTCGCCCGCTTCCCGTCCGTGCGCTCCTACATCGCGCGCACCATCGAAGAGGGCCGCCGCAACGGGTACGTTTCGACGATCCTGGGCCGGCGCCGCTACATGCCGGGCCTGACCTCGGGCAACTACATGCTGCGCGCGGCCGCCGAGCGCGAAGCGACCAACGCACCGCTGCAAGGCAGCGCCTCGGACCTGATGAAGCTCGCGATGGTGCGCATCGATCGCGCTCTTGCCGAGTCGGGTCTCGACGCGACGATGCTGCTGCAAATCCACGACGAGCTGATCTTCGAAGTGCGGCGCGACGCGCTCGCGGATGCCGCCAATCTCGTGCGCAACCACATGGAGCGCGCCTACGAGCTCTGCGTACCGCTCGAGGTGACGATGAAATCGGGTGCCAATTGGTACGACGTCGAAACGATGGAGGCGACCGAGCGTGTTTGAAGGTCTCGCGATGAGCGCGGTCTTAGCCGCGCAGAACCCAACGCTGCAGAAGATCGAGCTCGCGGCGCCCAAGGCGCAGCTTTCGCTCGAGGTCGCGCGAACCGAGCAGCAGCGCGAGGACGGGTTGATGGATCGCACCGTCCTGCCCCCGCACACCGGGATGATCTTCGTCTTCGGCGACGACGGCTCGCAGAGCTTCTGGATGAAGGACACGCTGGTGCCGCTCGACATGGTCTTCGTCGCCGCCGACGGCACCGTGCGCAAGGTCTTCGCGCGCGTGCCCGTGTTGCGCAGCGGGCTCACCGACGCGCAGATTCCGCTCGAGAGCGCCGCCGCGAAGTACGTCATCGAGCTGCCGGCCGGCGAGGCCGCCGCGGACGGGCTGGCCCCCGGAGTCAAGCTGGACGTCGCGGGCGTCCCCGCGGCGCTGGACCGCTAGCGCGGCTTGGTGGGCTGGACGCGGCATGCTATTCTAGCCCCATGTTCCGGCTGCTTCGGGCGCTCGTCCATTCTGACGAGGGGGCTACCCTCATTGAATACGCGTTGGTCGTCGCGCTGATCGCGGTCGTGTGCGTCCTGGCGGTCACCCGCTTCGGAGCGCAGACCGCCAACGACCTCGGCTCCGCCGCCAACAGCGTCTAATGGCCGTTGGGGGCCGTTAGGAGCGAGCGCTGCCGGAGCTTCCCGAGATCGAGACGATCGCCCGGGGCCTCGCGCGGTCGGTGGTCGGTAGGACGATCGCCCGCGCCGAGATCCGCCTGCCCAAGATGGCGATCGCGGCGCCGGGCACCGCCTTCGCCCGAGCGGTGCAGGGCGAGCGCGTCGTCGCGGCTGGCCGCCGCGGCAAGTACGCGCTCCTCGAGCTCGCCTCGGGCCGTACGCTGGTCACGAGCCTGCGGATGACCGGGCGGCTGGTCGTCCAACAACCCTCGGATCCCGACTTTCCCGGCACGCACGTGCTCCTGCACTTTGCGGACGGGTCTCGCCTGAGCTTCGCGGACGTGCGCACGTTCGGCCGTATGCGCCTGGTCGAGCCGGGCGAGCGGTGGGACCGGGAGCTCGGCGTGGAGCCCCTCTCCTCAGGCTTTACACAACAAGCCTTTGCGGGTATGCTTTCGGGGCGGACGACGCCGATCAAGGCTTTGCTCCTCGATCAGCGGCGCGTCGCAGGCATCGGAAACATCTATGCATGCGAGGCGCTGTGGGAAGCCCGGATCCGTCCGAGCCGGCCCGCCAAGGCGTTGACGAAACCTGCGACTCGCCGGTTACATCACGCCGTTGTGGACGTTTTAGAGCGCGCGATCGAACATCGCGGGACGAGCGTCGACGACTACGTGGACGCCGAGGGTCTCCGAGGGGGGTTTCAAAACCGGCTCTCGGTTTACGGAAAACTCGGGC
>DATJRF010000286.1:0-24303 GCA_035505015.1 Verrucomicrobiia bacterium
GGCGTTGCTGAACATGTAGCGCAGGCGTTCGTCGGCATCCTCGACGATGAGGACCGCGCGGCGGCCGCAGCGTACCGCCGAGAGCAACGAGTTCAAATACGCTTCGTCCTCGGGCGCGAGCATCGTCTGCTCGGCACTATCGGAACGCGCGTCAAGTAGCCGTTTTAGAACGGCGTCGATGTCTCGAGGTACTTCCACGGAAATCCTCCCGGAACTGCCCACCCGTAATTGAACTATCGTCACAAGCGGGCTCCGATTTCACCTCGTGCGCCCCCCATCCAAAACAGGGCCAGCACGGTTTTGGCATCGGCAATCTCGCCGCGGGCGACCAAGCTCCAGGCCTCCTCGACGCCGAAGCAGCCGACGTCGATTCGTTCGTCTTCGTCGAGCGATTGCTCGCCCGGTTCGAGCTCCCGCGCGATGAAGAAATGCATCACCTCGTCGCAAAATCCGGGCGTCACGTAGAGGCTGCCGGCGGGTGCCATGCGCCCGGCCGTATAGCCCGTCTCCTCGCGAAGCTCGCGGCGCGCGCCCTCCATCGGGTCCTCTCCCGGCTCCACCGTCCCGGCCGGCAGCTCCCACAACGAGCGACCGGCCGGGTGGCGGTATTGGCGCACCAGTACGAGCGAATCGTCGCCGCGCAGCGCCACGATCGCGAGCGAACCGCGGTGCTCGACCACGTCGAGCCGGTGCTCGCTCCCGTCGGCGTAGCCGACGAGGTCGCTGCGCACCGCGAAGACGCGCCCTTCGAAGACGCGCGTCGACGCCAAGAGGGCCGGGATATCTTCCATGGCGGCTCGTTTTGGCGGAACCGGCTGCGAGCGCCTCGTACTCCACCAGCGTGCGACAACCAACGTCGGTCCTCGCCGAGCTCGGCTGGCTCGCCTATTTTCTCGCGGTCTTCGCCGCGCTCGTCTACGTGATGGTGCTCTTCGTCGTGCCGCACCATTTCAACGACAAAGTGGCGATCGCGCTGGCCGGGATCTTCGCGGGGGTCATCATGATCGCGACGCGCGCGCGCTGGAGCCGCAAGGCCTGATGCGCCGGCGCCTGGGAGCGCATTCGGAGCACCTCACGGCGCTGCGGGCGCTGGCGACGGTCAAGGGCCGGCGCGTGCAAGGCCGCTTTGCCTTCGAGGGGCCGACCCTGATCGAAGAAGCGATGGCGGCGGGCCTGCACGTCGAGGCGCTCTTCGCGACGCAGGCGGCGCTGGAGGGCTTCGCACCGGCAGATCGGCTCGAAACGGGCGGCGCCGCGATCTACCTGATCGAGGAGGGGATCGCGCAGAAGCTCTCCGGCGTCGAATCGCCGACCGGCTTGATCGCCATCGCGGCGACGCCGGGGCGGTCGGCGGCGCAGGTGCTCGCCCGCGAGGGCGTGGTGCTCCTGCTCGCCGATCTGAACGATCCGGGCAATGCCGGCACCCTGGTGCGCTCGGCCGATGCCTTCGGCGCCGCCGGCGTCCTGTTCGGGCGGCTCGGAGTCGATCCGTACCACCCCAAGGTCGTCCGGGCGGCGATGGGGGCGCTCTTTCGCACGGCGGTGGCCGTCGCCGACCCCGCCGACCTTGCCGGCTCGCGCCGCCCGGTGACGGGCCTCGAGGCCTCGGGAGCGCCGATCTGGGCGGGCACGCTGCCCCCCGGCGGCATCCTCGTCGTCGGTCACGAACGCCGCGGCCTGGGGCGCTGGGAGGAGCTCTGCGAGCGGCGCCTCTCGATCCCGATCTGCGCGCAGGCGGAGAGCCTCAACGCCGCGGTAGCCGGCTCCGTCGCCCTGTACGAGGCCGCCCGCGGGCGCGCGCCGGGTACCCCTGCGGACAAGCGGGAGCACCCTCCTTGAGCGACGCGTAGAAGCCTGTCAAGACAGCCTCGGAGCCTCGAATTGTCAAGACTACCGAGGTGAAAACCCGCGTGCTATACTCAGCCCATTCCGCGAAACCGCCGCCTCAGGAGCCGACGGCTGAGAAGGAGACCGTGCGCTTTATGGCAACCTCCAATATCTTCTGGAAGCTTTTCGCCCAAACGGGGTCGATCGACGCCTACCTAGCGTATCGACGCATACACCCAACGCCGAGCCCGACCTGAGCAGACGAAGAAGTCGAGTACGTTTCGCGAAGCGCCCGGTGGAACAACAACGACCGGGCGCTTTGCTTTGTCTTGGAGCGGAATCCCGCAATCGATGACGAGAGATGAGTGAGCTGGCATCCCACCTAGACGAGATGCGCCGGCGCTTCGAAGAGGCGCTGGCCCTCGCACGCGACGAGCGCTCCCTCGACGAGGTTCGCGTCGCGTTTCTGGGCCGCAGCGGCGCCGTCACCGAGTTGCGGCGTACCATCGGCACGCTGCCGCCCGCGGAGCGCCCGCAGGCCGGCAAGACGATCAACGAGGCCGTCGCCGCGATGGAGGAGACGCTCGAACGGGTCCGCACGCAGATCGAGGCGCGCGCGTTCGAGGCCGACCTGGCGGCATCTATCGACGTCACCTATCCGCCGATTCCGCCGCAGCTCGGCGGCATCCATCCGGTCCGCAAGATCGTCGAACAAACGGCCGCGTACTTCGGACGGCACGGATTCGCCGTGGTCGTCGGGCCGGAAGCCGAGCCGGACTACTACGCGTTCGACGCGCTCAACATCCCGAGCGATCATCCGGCGCGCGAAGGCTTCGATTCGTTCTGGCTGAGCGACACGCTGCTGCTGCGCCCGCACACGTCGCCGATGCAGGTTCGTACGATGCAGCAGCACCGCCCCCCGATCGCGATCCTCGCACCGGGGAAATGCTATCGCCGCGACGCCGTCGACGCACGGCACCTCTTTCAGTTTCACCAGATCGAGGGACTGCTCGTCGCCGAAGGCGCGCACTTCGGGCACCTCAAGGGGATGCTCACCGGCATGTGCCGCGAACTCTTCGGCTCGCAGCAGAACGTGCGATTCCGGCCCTCGTTCTTTCCGTTTACCGAGCCGAGCGCGGAGGTCGACACGACCTGCCCGAAATGCAAAGGCCGGGCGCCGGAGTGCAACATGTGCGGCGGCTCGGGCTGGATCGAGCTCGGCGGCTCGGGGATGGTCCATCCCAACGTGCTGCGCGAGATGGACTACGATCCGGAAGTCTACAGCGGCTGGGCTTTCGGATTCGGCATCGAGCGGCTGGGGCTGACGTGCTACGAAGTCGACGACATCCGCCGCTTCATCAACAGCGATCCCGATTTTCTCGAACAACTCCAGTAGGATCGAGCAAAGGAGCTGATGCGACTCCCGCTTTCTTGGCTGCGCGAATACGTCGATATTCCGGAGGACCCCAAGAGCGTCGCCGAACGGCTGGCGATGCTCGGCTTTCCGGTGGAAGAGATCGCGATGCGACCGAGCATTACCGGCGTGGTCGTCGGGAAGATCGTCGCGCTCGAGAAGCACCCCAACGCCGATCGCCTGCAGGTCGCCTCGGTCGACGTAGCCGGCGAACGGCTGTTGACGATCGCGACCGCCGCCACCAACGTCGCCGCCGGTCAAGTGATTCCGGTCGCGACGATCGGTGCGCGGCTCCCGCAGCTCACGATCGAGCCGCGCAAGATGCGCGGCGTCGCCTCCGAGGGGATGATGGTCTCTGCCGACGAGCTCGCGCTGCCGGCGGAGTGGTTCGAGGACGGCATCATGCAGCTCGAGCCGGACCGCCCGCTCGGCGCAAACGTCGTCGAGCTCTACGGCCTCGCGACCGCGGTCCTCGACGTCGAAATCACGGGTAATCGCGTCGACGCGATGTGCGCGATCGGCCTCGCTCGCGAGCTGGCGGCATCGTACGGCAAGCCCCTGCGCTTGCCGCCGTTCGTCAACCCCGGGACCCTCGAAGCCGGGCCCGGCCGCTCGCCGACGGTCGCGATCGAGACGCCGGATTGCGCGCGGTTCGTCGCCCAGCGCTTCGAGGGCATCGCCGGCGGCGCCGCGGCGCCCGCCTGGATGCGCATTCGGCTCGCGCTGTGCGGGCAGCGCCCGATCGACCGCCTCGTCGACGTCTCGAACTACGTCATGCTCGAAACGGGTCAGCCGCTGCATTTCTACGACGCCGACCGCGTGGCGAACGCCCACTTCATCGTGCGCGACGCGCGTCCAGGCGAGCGCGTCGAGACGCTCGACGGCGCCGAACGAAGCCTCTCGAGCAACGCGATCGTCGTCGCGGACGAGCGCCACGCGCTGTGCATCGCCGGCGTGATGGGCCTTTCGAACAGCGAGGTGACCGCGTCGACCACGGCGATTCTGCTCGAAGCCGCGAACTTCAACGGGACGCGCGTGCGGCGGACGAGCGCGGAGCTGGGGCTGCGCAGCGAGGCGTCGTCGCGCCACGAGAAGGCGCTGGCGCCCGTTCTCACCGAGGTCGGTGCGGCGCGCGCCGCGCAACTGCTCGTCGAGTTCGGCGCTGCGGCGTTTCGGCCGCACGCCTTCGGCAGGGCGCTCGAAGAGCCCGCGCCGATCGCGCTCAGCGCGCACGAGGTCAACCGGCTGCTCGGCACGTCGCTCGCAAGCGAACGGATCGGGCGTCATCTCGCGGCGCTGGGCTGCACGATCGCATGGCACGGCGACGATCTCGCCGTAACGCCGCCGCCGTGGCGGCGCGACCTCACGATCGCCGCCGACCTGATCGAGGACGTCGCGCGCATGGAAGGCTACGACGCGATCGAAGCCGTGGTTCCGTCGGTACCCTCGCACGAGATCTCGAGCGCGCAGTTCGAGCTGGAGAACAAGGTCGCGCACGCGTTGGCATCGCTAGGCTACTGGGAGGTCGTAACTCACTCGCTGCAGGGCTCGCAGACCTTCGAGCGCGGCATGCAAGCCGGCATCACGCCGAGCCATCAATCGGTCGAAGTCCGCAATCCGCTCTCGGAGGATCAACGCTACCTCCGCTACGCGATCGGGCCGGCGTTGATGGAGTACATGGCGCATCAGGACCGGCCGGTCCGCGTCTTCGAGATCGGACACGTCTTCATGCTCGACGAGGGGCACGTCGCGGAGTCGGGCACGCTCACCTTCGGTTTTGCGGCCGAGCCGCTGGCCGAGCCGTCCTGGCGCGATTCGCATTTTCTGCGCCTGCGCGGCGACTGCGAAGCGCTGCTGCGGACCGTCACCGGGCGCAGCGGCGAGGTCTCGCGCGACGAACGGCGCGGATTTCATCCGGGCGCGACGGCCGTCTTGATGATCGACGGCCGGGAGGCCGCCAACTTCGGCCGGGTCGATCCGCGGCTCTCGCGCGCGTTCGGTGCGCGGCTGCCGCTCTATCTGTGCAACATCTACCTGGACGGCTTACCGGATTCCCGGCTGCCGCGTTACCAGCCGCCGTCGCGCTACCCCTCGACCTACCGCGACCTTGCGCTGGTGGTCGCGCTCGACGTCACCGCAGCCGACGTCGAACGAACGCTTGCCGCGGCCCTCGGCGCGCTGTGCCGCAGCACGCACGTCTTCGACGAATACCGCGGCCCGCAGGTCGGTGAAGGGCGCAAGAGCCTGGCCGTGCGCGCGGTCTTGCAGCGCTACGACGCGACGATCACCGACGAAGAGACCGACGCGGCGATGGCTCGCGCGATCGCGCTCTTGCGCGACGAGCTGGGCGCAACGATCCGCGAATGATCGCCGGCGTCGTCTGGGCCGACGTCTTCTTCGCCGCGGTGCTGGCCCTCGCGACGCTCAAAGGCTTCGCGCGCGGCTTCGTCAAGGAGCTCGGCGGGCTGCTCGCGATCGCCGCGGCGACGATCGCGCCGTGGTACTACAACGGGAGCGCGGATCTCTGGATCGCACGCACGACTGGCCTCGGAGCGCCGTTCGCGCACGCCTTGGGCATGTTTGCGACCAGCGTCTTCGCCTACTTCGCCGTGCTAGTCGCCGTTTGGATCGTCGGCGGCTTCATGAAGCTGCCGGTTCTCGGCCTGGGAAACAAGATCGTGGGCGCGCTCGTCGGATGCGCGAAAGGCTACGCGCTGCTCTGGGCGCTGCTCTACGTCGCGCTGTTCTTTCCGCTCACCCCGCAGCTGCGCGCGCAGCTGCACGCCTCGCACCTGGCACCCTACCTCACCGTCTACGACGCGACGGTGGACCGCATGATCCTCTCCGCCGTCCCGCCGTTCGCTCGCGAGTATCTAGAACCTTACGTCGATAACCATCATCTTTGAGGTGAAGCTCGGCGCTACGCGCCTACGCTCAGGGCGGCACCGGGGCGGGACGATAACGCCGCGATGGCGGCGGCGGTGCCGGCCCCCGGGTCGGCGAGGACGCCAAGGTCTGCGAGGGTCAGCTCGATCGAGCCGATCGCGCCGAGCAGATCGCCCACCGTGACGTCGCCCATCGTGCCGAAGCGAACGATCTTGCCGGCCAGCTCGGCCTGACCACCCGAGAGCACCACGCCGTAGCGCTCGCGCAGATGGCGCAGCAGCGCGACCGCATCGGCGCGCTCCGGCGGATAGGCGGCAACGACCGTCACGGAGTGCGCGTCCGGCTGCGAGAAGATGCGGAATCCCAGCGCCTCCAATGCCGCACGCACCGCCGCCGCATAGCGCGCGTGCCGCGCGAACGCCGCCTCCATGCCGTCGCCGTGGTAGCGCTGCAGCGCGACGTCGAGCGCGTAGAGAATCGAGACCGGCGGCGTCCACGGGGTCTGCCCGGTGTGGCCCGATTCCCGCGCGCGGCGCAGATCGAAGTAGAAACGTGGGGTCGCGTTGCGTTCGATGCGCTTCCAAGCGCGTTCGCTGGCCGCGACCATCGCAACGCCGGGCGGCGCGGAGAACGCCTTCTGCGACGCGGTGACGACGACGTCGTAACCCCACTCGTCCATGTGGAACGGCGAGGCGCCCAGGCCGCTGACCGAGTCGACCAGCGTGAGCGCGCCGTGCGCGCGGACGATCGGCGCGATCGCCGCCATGTCGTTCTGCACGCCGGTCGACGTCTCGTTGTGCGTGAGCAGGATACCGGCGATGCGCCGCTCGCGATCCGCTTCCAGACGCGCGCGCAACGCCGCCGGATCGAGCGCGTGGCCGTGCGAAGTTTCGAGGGATTCGACCAAGAAGCCGTAGGTCTGCGCGATCGAGGCGAAGCGTTTGCCGAAGACGCCGACCGAACAGGAGAGCAGCTGCTCGCCGGGAGCAAAGAGGTTGACGGCCGCCGTCTCGAGGCCGCCGGTGCCGGAGCTGCCGAGCACGACGATATCGCCCCGCGTGCCGAAGACCGGGCGCAGCGCGCGGTCGATGCGGCCGAGCAGCTCGCCGAACTCGGCGCCGCGGTGATTGATCATCGGGCGCGCCATCGCTTCGAGCACGGGCTGCGCGACGGTCACCGGCCCGGGAAGGAGCAAAAGCGACTTCTTCATGGAAGATTGACTTCTATGGAAGCCACCGGCATCCGCCTCACCGAGCTCTCCTCCTGCGCCGGCTGCGCCGCCAAGCTCGGCGCCGCCGAGTTGCGCGCCGTCATGGCGCAAGTGACGCCCGCCACCGACGAACGCGTCCTGGTCGGGTACGCGACCGGCGACGACGCCGGCGTGTATCTCGTCGCCGACGGCGTCGCGCTCGTACAGACCGTCGATTTCTTCACGCCGATCGTCGACGACCCGTTCGATTTCGGCCGCATCGCGGCGACCAACGCACTCTCCGACGTCTACGCGATGGGCGGTCGCCCGCACACCGCGCTCAACATCGCGGCCTTTCCCGAGGATTTGGATTTGAGCATCCTCGCGCGCATTCTCGAAGGCGGCGCACAGGTCGCGCGCGCGGCGGGCGTCGCGGTTCTCGGCGGCCACACGATCAAAGACGCCGAGCCGAAATACGGCATGGCGATCACCGGCACGGTCGATCCCGCACGCATCGTCACCAACGCGGGCGCACGCCCGGGCGACGCGCTCGTGCTGACCAAGCCGCTGGGGACCGGCATCCTGACGACGGCGCGCAAGCGCGGAGCGATCTCGGCCGAGGCGCTCGGCGAAGCAATCGGCTGGATGACGACGCTCAACGACACGGCCGCGCACGCGATGCTGGCAGCCGGCGCACGCGCCGCGACCGACGTCACCGGTTTCGGGCTGCTCGGCCACGCCGGCGGCTTGGCGCGCGCCTCGGGCGTTCGCTTGCGCATCGACGCATCGGCAGTTCCGTTCATGAGCGGCGTGCTCGACCTCATTCGCAGCGGCGTCGCACCGGGAGGCACCCTGCACAACGCGCGCACGCACGCCGAGTTCACCACGTTCGCTGAAAGCGTGCCGGAGGAGCTGCGCCTCGGGCTCTCCGACGCTCAAACCTCCGGCGGCCTGCTCATCTGCGTCGACCCAACCCGCGTCGACGCCTTACGCGCAGCGCTGCGCGCCGCCCGCCTATGCGACGCGCTCCTCGGCCGGGTAGAGGAAGGCAAAGGAATCCTCGTCGCCTAACCCCGGCCCCTCGCTGCGCGCAGGCGCCCCCTCACGGGACGATCGCGACGCCCCAGGCGCCGCCGCCGTCGCTGGCGGGGACGGTCAGGATCGGCGGGGCCACTTGCGTGCCTTGCTCGTTGAAGGTGAAGAGCTCGTTGAGGGAGTTGTCGACGACGTAGATATCGCCGTTGTAGGGGTCGTACGCGATGCCGTTGGGGGAGGTCAGGCCGGCGAAAGCGCCGGTCGGCAGCGTGACCGCATCCCCGTTCTCGTTGTAGGCGAGCACCGTTCCCATCGAACCCGACGTGACGTAGAGCTCGTCGTTGCTCGAATCGAACGCGATACCAAGCGGATTGGTAACGCTCGGCGTGGCGGCAAGCGGCTGCGAGGCTCCCGCCAGGGTATAGGCTTCGAACGTGTTCTCTACCGAGTCGCTGACGTAGATCAATCCGTTGTGAGAATCGTACGCGATACCGCTCGGCGACGACGTGGTGATCCCCGGCGTCAAGGTTTGCTGGTTGGCGTATCCGTCGTACGCGGTCACGCTTCCGCTCGAATCGATGAGGTTCGCGACGTAGAGGAGCCCCGCGGTGACGCTCGTGCTGGGAGCGTAGGCCAGCGCTTGCGGCTCGCTGATGTTTGCGAACGTGTAGCCGCTCAGCGTGTTGCCGAGGATGCCGTAGACGCAGATCAATCCGCCTTCGTCGGCGACGTAGACCCACTGCGTCTGCGGATCGTAGGCGACGCCGGTCGGGTCGGGCACGTCGGAGAAGGGATCCTCGGATGCCGGCAGGGTGATGGTCGTACCCGCTTCGGTTAGGACCGTGACGGCGTAGGGCGGCTCGCTGTCTCGATTCGTCACGTAAATCCACGGCTGGTAGAACGAGAAGTTGACCGACGCGCCCACGGCGCTTCCGCCTTCGCCGGGCGCCGGCGACGAAACGGCGCGCAGCGTTACCGTTGCGGGGTCGAGCGGATTGCTCGCTTGATACGACGAGGCGATCGTCCACGAACTCGACGTGGACGAGCTCGGCGTGCCGACGGCGACGGGGGTGGACGGCGCGGCGGTCATGCTGACGGCGGGAGCGCCGGCACCGAGAATGTAGTTGCCGTCGGCGTCGACCGGCACCACGGTGTACGCTTGCCCCACATTCCCGTACTGCGTGAAACCGGCCGCCTGCGAGCCCGTCACCTGCGGGACGCTGGGCGGCAAGATTGCAACGCTCGCGGGGATCCCGTCGAGGACGACTTTGAGTTGCTCGACGTGGCCGAAGGTGACGGTGAACGGAAAGTTCACGTTCGCCGAGAGCAGGTTTCCCGCACCGTTTTTCTTGTCGTACGCTTTGAACGTGAACGTGTGATGGCCGGCCGTTACCTCCATGCCGGCGCTGCAGGTGCTAAACGTCGGCGAGAGGCTGCAGCTCGATACGTTGAGGATGGTGGGCGACGTGCTCGCGTCGATCGTAATCGCAATCGACTTCGTCGAATAGGAGACGTAGTGCGGGCGCCTCGCACGCTTGCGCGGTATCCGAATGCGAAACTCCACTCGGCCCTTGTGAAGGCCGCGAACGAACGGCGAAGCGTTCGTGGTGGGGAGAACGCCGGCGGTGCGCTCCGCCGCGCACCCGGCTAAGACGATCGACACGGCGAGGACGAGCCAGAAGGTCGTTACGCTCTTCACGATCCTGCGCTCCTTCGGAGAGGCCACCCGACGCCTTCGCGGGGAGGCAAGCGGTCGCCTTCGGTTAGCTCACCTCGTACGTTTCCCGATCGCCTGCCACGGCACAATCGGCTTCCCGCACGCTCGCAAAGGCGATGGAATCCGAATCGAGCATGGGATTGGTATTATTGAGGTGCACGAAAACGCGCCGGCCCCGCGCATGCGCGCTCCGGGCCAAGCTGCCGTCCGGCCCGCCCACCGGGAGATGGCCGAGGGCACGCGCCGGCTTGGCGGGCAATCCGAGCGCCTGCATCTCGTCGTCGGAGAAGAACGTCCCGTCGAGCAGTGCGAGATCGGCGCGCCCGATCGCCGCCGCCAATACCTCGTCGACATCCGCAAAAACGGGCGCCGCGAGTACCGTCGCGCCGCCGCCGCGCTCGCGCAGCTCGTAGGCGAGCACCGCGCCTCGCTGCGGCCGCCGTCCGGCGTAGCCCGGCAGCAGACCGGGCACGTTCCAGGCACGCACCTCGAAGCGCTCCGCCAGCACCGGATCGACCGACGCCGCGAGGTCCGAACCGTCGGGCTCGGCAGCGACCCAGCGATGCGGCGCACGATCGAAGCGCTCGTAGGCGCGCTCCCCGGCCAAGAGTTCTTTCGTCGTTTTCGACGAGACCACGACGAACGGATCCGGCCCTTGGCGCAGCTCGCCCAGACCCGCCGTGTGATCGACGTTGGCATCGGTGAGCAGCACCGCGCGAAAGGGCGTCGCTCGTAAGGCGTTCGGCCACAGCTCCGGGGTTGCCGCGAGCTGATGGGGTAAATCGACCGAGGCGTTGACGAGCAGCCATTCGCCGCCGCTGCCGATCGCGATCGACGATTGCATTCGCGAAGGCAGCTCCCCGCGGCGCGCGCGCGTGCAGTTGATGCAGCCGCAATTCCATTGCGGCACGCCGCCCCCGGCGGCGGAGCCGAGAATCTTGACGATCACCGCGTCGCGACGGGCATGCGGCGCGGCTCGAAGCGCTGCGCGGGCGTCTCTTCGAGCGCGCGCCGCATCACCTCGTGCCGCGGGCTCTTCGCGCAAGCGGGATCCGTGAGCCCCGCGTCGCCGAGCAGCTCGAACGCCTGGCAGCGGCAACCGCCGAAATCGATCTCGCGCCGCTCGCACGACCGGCACGGCTCCGGCATCCACTCCACACCGCGATAGGCGCGAAAGGCCGCCGACTCTTCCCAAATAGAGCGCAACGAACGATCGCGCACGTTTTCGAAATGCAGCGTCGTAATCGCCGCCGCCGCCGGGCAAGGCAGCACCGTCCCGTTCGGCGTAACCGTCATGAACGCGTTGCCCCAGCCGTGCATGCACGGCTTCGGCAGCTCCTCGTAGTAATCGGGCAGCACGTACGCGATCTCCATTCGCCCGCGCAGGCGTTCGCGCGCCGCGGCGACGACCGCTTCCGCGCGAACGACCTGCGCGCGCGACGGCATCAGCCAAGCACGATTGGTAAACGCCCAGCCGTAGAACTGCGTGTTGGCCAGCTCCAGCCGGCGCACGCCCAGGCGCTCCGCCAGCGCGACGACCGCTTCGAGCCGGTCGTGGTTGTGCCGGTGCAGCACGCAGTTGAGCGTGAGCGCGAGACCTCGCGCCTGCACGCGCTCGATCGCCGCGAGCTTCTTCTCGTGCACGCGCGCGCCCGCGATCTCGTCGGCCAGCGCGGCCTCGGGCGCTTGGATGCTGATCTGCACGTGATCGAGGCCCGCGGAGGCGAACCGTTCGAGCAGCGCGTCGTCGAGAAACGTTCCCTGCGTGATGAGGTTGGTGTAGCCGCCGCCTTGCGCTGCGGCCGCGACGACGGCGAGCGCGCTCTCCGGCGCGAGCGTCGGCTCTCCGCCGGAGACGTGGAACTGCAGCACGCCCAGCTCGGCCGCCTCGCCGGCGACGCGCTGCCAGGCCGGCGCGTCGAGTTCGTCGCGGTAGGCGCCGAGGTCGCGCGGGTTGTAGCAATAGGGGCACTGCAGGTTGCAGCGATAGGTGATCTCGCAGAGCAGGGAGAGCGGGCGCGGCGCGCTCATTCGCGCAGGAAGCCGCGCTCCCGCAAGGTGGCGCAGAGCTGCGCGACGTCGGCGCGCAGATCCGCCGGATCGGCGTCGAAGAGGTGCTCCAGCTCGCCGACGATATCGTCGGTGGTGCGTTCGCCGTCGAGCAGATCGAGGATCGCGGCGGCGGTCGGGCTGAGCTCGAGGACGCCCTCCGGAATCATCAGGTAGGCGCCGTTGGTTTCGCGACGCAGGCGAATGCCCGGCGCGAAGCGGAGCGGGCGCTCAGCGCTCACCGTAGACTCCGCACGCAAGCGCGGTCGCATCGAGCAATGCCCATAACACGTCGCACTTGAAATCCAGCGCGCGAACGCACGCATCCTGCAACTCCGGCGTGGTCGCGTGCTCGACCACCCACGAGAGGGCGCTCGCTGCGTCGCGCGGCGCAAAGACGACGCGATCCTCAAAGTACGCCAGGCCCTCGGGCGCGATCCAGGGGTAGTTCGCGAGGATCGCCAAGGTGCGCGCCTGCATCACCGGCGGTCCGAAAAGCTCGGTCAGCGAAGAGGCGACGGCTTCGAGCCACGGTCGCGAGCGCGCGAACTCGACGTAGGCGTCGACGGCAAATCGTGCCGCCGGAGCAACCAGACGCTCGCTGCGCACCTCGGCGGGATCGAGTCCGGCGGCGGCGGCCAGGCCGAGCCACTTCTCGGTGCCGCCGGTGCGGCCGTCGCTTCCGTCGTGGTCGACGATCCGCTCGATCCAGACGCGGCGGTACTGCGCGCTCGGCAATTTGGCGAGCACGAGCGCATCCTTCACCGGGATCATCTTCTGGTAGTAGTAGCGGTTTGCGATCCACGCGCGAACGGCGCCGGGCTCTAACGAGCCGGCGACCAATCGCCGGTGGAACGGATGCTTATCGTGGTACTTGGCCTCGCCGACCGCCCGAAGGCGGCCGGTCAGGGCGTGACTCGTCGTCGAGATCTCCGCGAAAGCCTAGAGCTTCGGCGCTTGCTTGACCTGCGTGAGATACGCGGTCACCTCGGCGCCCAAGGGGATCTCTTTGAACTCGGGTTTCTGCCAGCGCTGTTTCATGCGCTCCCCTATTCGGCCCGCGACGAGCGTGTCCTAGCGCTTGCGGGTGGCGATCCGGCGCTTGCGCTCCCCCGCGCGCTTGACGACTCCGTTGCGGCGCATCGGCACGACGTTGCTCGCCTTGGGGGCCGTCGCCCCGAGCGGAACCGGCGCGATCAGGCGCTTCCCGAGCGCGTGGTGCAGCACTTCGGAGAGCTCCTCGACCGGCACGAAGGTCATCGTGTCGCGAACTTCCTTCGGAATGTCGTCGAGGTCCATCTCGTTGCGCTTGGGCAGCAGCACCTTGCTGATGCCGGCGCGTTTGGCGCCGAGCACCTTCTCCTTGAGCCCGCCGATCGGCAAGACTTGCCCGGTCAGCGTGATCTCGCCGGTCATCGCGAGATTCGGGTCGACCTTCAGCCCCGTGAGCATCGAAGCGATCGAGGTGGCCATCGTGATACCGGCCGACGGACCGTCCTTCGGAGTCGCGCCCGCCGGCACGTGGATGTGGATGTCGTGCTTGGCGAAGTAGTCGTCGGCCAGCCCGAGCTCGCTCGAACGCGAGCGCAGGAACGAGACCGCCGCCTGCGCGCTCTCCTTCATCACGTCGCCGAGCTGTCCGGTGAGCACGAGCTTTCCGGTTCCCGGCATCACTTGCGTCTCGATGAAGACGATGTCGCCCCCGACGGACGTGAAGACCATGCCCGTCGCCACGCCGACCGAGGCGACGCGCTTTTTGACTTCGTTGAAGAAGCGCGGCTTCTTGAGGTACTCCGCCAAGCCGTCGGGGCGCACGCGCGCCTTGTAGCGCGGGTTCTCGGCGATCTTGCGCGCGATCTTACGAAAGACGGTGCCGATCTCGCGTTCGAGATTGCGAACGCCGGCCTCGCGCGTGTAATCGACGATGATCGCACGCAACGCGGCGTCGCCGATCTGCGCCTGCGTCTCCTTGAGGCCGTTGGCCGCCCGCTGCTTCTTGAGCAGATAGCGCTTGGCGATTTGGAGCTTCTCGAGCTCGGTGTAGCCGGCCAGCTGAATGATCTCCATGCGATCGCGCAGCGGCGGCGAGATCGTATCGAGGCTGTTGGCCGTACAGATGAAGAGCACTTGCGAGAGATCGAACGGCAGATCGAGATAGTGGTCGCGGAAGTTGACGTTCTGTTCCGGGTCGAGCACTTCGAGCAGCGCCGACTGCGGGTCGCCGCGGAAATCCGCACCGACCTTGTCGATCTCGTCGATCATCATGACCGGGTTCTTCGTGCCGGCGTCGCGCATCGCGCGCACGATCGTGCCGGGCATCGCGCCGATGTAGGTGCGGCGGTGCCCGCGGATCTCGGCCTCGTCGCGCACGCCTCCGACCGAAAGACGCACGAACTTGCGTCCCATCGCGCGCGCGATCGACTGCCCGAGCGACGTCTTGCCGACGCCCGGCGGACCGACGAAGCAGAGGATCGGCCCGGCCAGCTTCTTTTTGAGCTTGCCGACGGCGAGGTACTCGATGATGCGCTCCTTGATCTTCTCGAGGTCGTAGTGATCCTCGTCGAGGATGCGGCGCGCTTCTTTGATGTCGATGTGGTCGGCGGTCTCGCTCTCCCACGGGAGCTGCACCAGCCAGTCGAGATACGTGCGAATGACGCTGTACTCGGGGCTCGCCTGCGGCACTTTCGAAAGCCGGTCGAGCTCGCGGTCGGCGGCCTTCTTTACTTCCTCGGGCATGTGCGCCGCGTCGATGCGGGCGCGCAGCTCGTTATTTTCGGCTTGCTGCGGATCGACTTCGCCGAGCTCCTCCTGGATCGCGCGCAGCTGCTGGCGCAGGTAGAACTCGCGCTGGTTCTTCTCCATCTCGCGCTGAATGTCGCTCTGAATCTTGTGGCCGAGCTCGACGACTTCGAGCTCCTTGGTGAGCAGCAGCGTGAGCTTGCGCATGCGCTTGGCGGTGTCGCGCTCCTCGAGCAGCGCCTGGCGATCGGCCGTATCCAAACGCATCGTCGACGCGACGAAGTAGGTCAGCACGGCCGGATCGGAGATGTTCTGCACCTCCATCTCCATCTCGCGCGGCGCCTGCGGCAGATACGAAAGCAGCTTCTGAAAGAGCCCCGCGAGGTTGCGCTGCATCGCCACGAGCTGCTCGCTCTCGACGGTGAGGTCCGGCAGCTCGGTGTACGCGGCGATCATGTAGGGCTGCGTCTGCGTGAACTCTTCGATCTTGAAGATCTGCTGGCCGGCGACGATGCATCGCAAGGTGCCGTCGGGAACCTTGAGCATCTTCTGGATCACGCCGATCGTCCCGACGCGCTGGACGTCGTCCGGGCCGGGATTCTCGGTCTCGCGATCCTTGAGCACGGTCAGGCCGATCGGCTTGCCCTCGCGCAGCGCCTCTTCGACCAACTGAATGCCCGGCTTCTTCACGACCGCAAGCGGGATGACCGTGTGCGGGAAGAGCACCGCGTCCTGCAGCGGCAGAATGCCGATCAAGTTCGCGGGGAGGATGGCCGGGGCGGATTTGGCGGGCATTTACGAATGAGTCCTCTTTACCATGATACGCAACTCCGTGTGCGCAGTCTGAAGATAGGCGGCACCAGCCAGCGGGAGCACGACGGTCAGGAGCCCGTCGTGAAAGCGGGCCGCGGCCTCTGCGTGCTCGACGGCTGCCGGCAGACGGACGCGCTTGGCAAAGTCGCCGTACGCGATCTCCTTCTGCGCGAACGAGCCGCGCCGGCGCGCCCTCTCGAGCCGCCGGCCCGCTACCGCGAGCTGGCGCCCGTCGAGGGCGACCGCGATGCTCTCCGGGTCGGCGCCGGCCAACTCGACCGTCACCACCACTTGGCCCCGCTCCTCGTCGACGAAGACGTCGGCGTTGGGCTCGAAGCAGCCGGGGCGGCTGCGCACTACGAAATCCACGAAGATATCATCCTAGACCCGAGATCTTAGCACTCGGATTCACCGGCTGCTAACCCTTACATCGCCGGCGCCGGCAGCGGGCGCCCCTCCGGCCACACCACGCAGGGGACGAGGGTGATCCGCAGCCCGACCATCGCGGCGTCGTTGATCTGGACCCGGAAAAACTGCTGGTACTTGGTCGGGACGCCGTACTTCGTCTGGGGCGGGAACGCCGAGACGTTCTGGCCCGGCAGGTGGGTCGAGCCGAGCACGAGGTTGACCTGGGTCGCGTCGGCCGGGGACATGTAGTCGGAGGAGCGCTGGCCCAGCCACGTGGACCCATCTTGGAGCGTGTAGAGAAAGCCGATGACCTCGCCCGGGATCATCGGGTTGGTCGACTCGACCTTGTCGATCCGGACGATCTGATTCGCGGTGGCCACCGGGGATTGAAGCACATTGGGAACGGGGCGCGGTGAATCCAGGCACGCGCCGGCGATGAGCGGCTCGACCGGAGCCGCGACCGGCGCCGCGACCGGAGCCGCCGGGGCGGGCGCGGCCGGGGCGGGCTCGGCCGGTGCCGGAGTCATCTGCGCGAGCAGCAGGGCGATCGGGAGCATCGTTGCGGCAATCATGGGCAGAGTACATTCGTAGCAGGTGAAGCTTTTCCGTCCGCAACAATGCGCGCGGGATGGATTATTCCCGGGCGCGCAGCGCATATGGCGATGCGACGCGTCCCACGCTGCTCTTCCTGCACGGCATTCGGTTGGGGCGCGCGATCTGGGAACGGCACGCGCGTGCGCTGGCGCCGCGCTATCACGTCGTCACCCTCGACCTGCCCGGCCACGGAGCGCTGGCCGGCGTGCCTTTCGACGAGGAGCGGATCGTCGAGCTGCTCGACGACACGATCGACTGGATCGGAGCGCCCCCGCTCGTCGTCGGCTACTCGCTCGGCGGCTTCGTTGCGATGCGCTATGCCGCGAGCTTTCCGGAGCGAACGCGCGCCCTGTTGCTCGCCGACTGCACGCTCGATTTCGAAGACTGGAAGCTCTGGCCGTTCGACGCGGGCGTCGGCTTCGTGAGCCTGCTTCCGCGGCCCGTGCTCGACGCCTTCTTGCACGCGACGCTGCAGATGACGCTCCCCCGCGAGTACGTCGGCATCGTCGAGCGCATTCCGTTCGACCGCGATGTGTTGGGCCGCACCAACGCGATGGCGCGCAGCGCGACCCGCTCCAGCGACGGCATCGCGACCTATCGCAAGCCGGTGCTCTTCGTCAACGGCGAGTTCGACCTCGCGTTCCGCTCGGACGAGCGGCGCTTCCTCCATCGTCTGCCGCAGGCTCGCCTGCGCATCATGCACGGGCTCGATCACGCGGCACCGATGCGCCGCGTCGACGAGTTCGTGGCGATCGTCGAGCAGTTCGCGCAGAAGGTCTTCGCGTGACCGCGCCGCACCTGCTGCGGCGCCTGGGCGCGCGCGACGCCGCGCTGATCGTGATGGGCGGCATCGTCGGCTCGGGCATCTTTCGCAACCCTTCCGTCGTCGCAAAGCTTGCGCCGAGCGCGCCGGTCGTGCTCGCGGTCTGGGCGATCGGCGGCGGGATCGCGCTGCTGGGCGGCGGCATCTTCGCCGAGCTCGCCGCGCGGCGGCCTCACGACGGCGGCCTCTACGCTTACATGCGCGACGCCTTCCACCCGGCACTGGCGTTCACGTACGGCTGGACGCTGCTGCTGGTCTCCCAGAGCGGCGGCATGGCGGCGGCGGCGGTTACCTTCGCCGGCTACGTCGCGCCGTGGCTGGGCGGCCCGGGCAGTGCGGCCGCGATCGAGCGCGCGCTCGCGATCGCGGCGATCGGCACGTTCACGCTCGTCAACGCGCTCGGCGTCCGGCAAGGAGCCTCGACGCAAAACATCTTTATGCTCCTGAAGATCGCCGCGATCGCGGGCTTCGTCGTGGTCGGATTCCTCGCGCCGCACGCGGCGGCCGTCCACGCGCCGCCGCTGGCCTTCGCCGGCGGCAGCGCGGTCGCGGCGATGGGCCTCGCGATGGTTCCGGTGCTCTTTTCGTATAGCGGCTGGCAGACGTCGAGCTTCATGTCGGCGGAGCTGCGGGAGCCGCAGCGGACGCTTCCGCGCGGTTTGCTCTGGGGCGTGCTCGCGGTCGTCGCGCTCTATCTCGCCGTCAACGTCGTCTGCGTGCGCGCGCTCGGGATCGAGGCGCTCGCCGCCACCAACGCTCCGGCCTCCGCGATCGCGCAGCTCGCCTTCGGCCCGGCCGGCGCTTGGATCATGACCGCGATCGTGGCCGTCTCGACCCTCGGCTTTCTGAGCAATCAGATCCTCACGTCGCCGCGCGTCTACTTCCAAATGGCGGCGGACGGCACGTTCTTCAAGGGGTTGGCGAAGATCGACCCGCGCACGCACGTACCGACGCTGGCCATCGTGCTGCAGGGCACGGTCGCGGCGATCATCGCGCTTTCCGGGCGCTACGACCAGATCCTCAACTACGTCACGAGCGTCGACTACGTCTTCTTCGGGCTCTCCGCGATCGCGCTGGTCGTCTTTCGCAACCGCGACGCGCGCGATCCGCAGGCGCCGCGGCCCTTTTACCGCATCCCGCTTCATCCGTGGAGCACGCTGCTCTTCCTCATCGTGGCCTGGGGCATCGTCGGCGACGTCCTGGTCACCTCGCCGCTCGACACCTCGGTCGGGCTCGGCATCTTGCTCAGCGGCATCCCGGTCTACGCGCTCTTCGCGCTGCGCGCCCGCCGGGAGCGCGCCAAAACCTAGCACTATCCATCTGTCGCAGCCGTAGGGGCGACGGCTAACCACGCGGCGGATGCGCCGGCGGCGCGCTTCCGGTAACGTTCCACTATGGCACACCTCAACGCGGGCGATACGGCTTGGGTCCTGGCGAGCGCGGCGTTGGTCATGCTCATGACGCCGGCACTCGGCTTTTTCTACGGTGGCCTCGTACGGCGCAAGAACGTCCTCTCGACGCTCATGCACAGCTTCTTCGCGCTGTGCGTCATCTCGGTGCAATGGGTGCTGTGGGGGTACTCGCTCGCGTTCGGGCCCGATCTGCACGGCTTCATCGGATCGCTCGCGTGGGTGGGGCTCAACGGCGTCGGCGCGGCGCCCGACGCCGACTATGCGGCGACGATTCCGCACGCAGCCTACGCGCTGTTTCAGATGATGTTCGCGGTGATCACGCCGGCGCTGATCACCGGCGCGTTCGCGGAGCGCAAACGCTTCGCGGCGTTCGTGCTCTTTACCGTACTGTGGGCGACCTTCGTCTACGATCCGATCGCCCACTGGGTGTGGGGCCACGGCGGATGGCTGGCGCAGCTCGGCGCGCTCGATTTCGCGGGCGGCACCGTGGTGCACGCCTCCTCGGGCGTCGCGGCGCTCGTCGCCGCGTGGGTGCTCGGTCCGCGGATCGGCGCGCGCGAGCGCAGCGAGCCGCACGACCGGCCGATGATGCTGCTCGGCGCATCGCTCGTCTGGTTCGGCTGGTTCGGCTTCAATGCGGGCAGCGCGCTCGCCGCCAACGGGCTGGCCTCGATCGCGTTCATCAACACCAACGTCGCAGCCGCCATGGGCGCGCTCGTCTGGATGACGATCGCGTGGTGGCGCGACGGCGCCCCCAACAGCGTCGGGGCCGCGGCCGGCGCGATCGCGGGACTCGTCGCGATCACGCCGGCAGCCGGCTTCGTGACGCCCGCAGCGGCGATCCTCATCGGCGGCATCGCAGCGGCGGCGTGCTACGCGGCCGTACGCTTACGCGAGCGTACCCACGTCGACGACGCACTCGACGTCTTTCCCGTTCACGGCATCGGTGGCACCGTCGGCGCGCTGCTCACCGGCATCTTCGCAACGACTGCAATCAACGCGGCCGGCTCGAACGGCCTCGCATACGGCAACCCGAAGCAACTGCTGATCCAGCTCGTCGCCGTCGGCTCGGTGTGGCTCTACACCGCCGCCGCAACCTACGTCATCTTGAAGCTCGTCATGCTCGTCGCGCCGCTACGCGTGAGCGAACGCGACGAAACGCTCGGCCTCGACGTCTCGCAGCACGCCGAGGCGGCCTACGCCGGATAACGCCAGAAAGGACGCTCATGGACGTCACCTTCGCTCTCGGAAGCTTCGGCGCACTCGTCGTCGTCTGGGTGCTCACCGCGATGCGGCAGCGGCGCCTCCGCGCCGTCGCCGAACGCCCGCAACCGGGGACGCCCGGCTTTCTGCGCCGTCTAGCGTAGCACCGAGCGGCTACGTCGCCATGTTTGCGACGTCTTCGATCATGTGAATCACGTCCTGGTCGGAGATGACGTTGTTCTTCGTGAGCGTCTCCAGCAGGACCGATGCGAAATCGATGAAGTGTACCGGGGGCTGAACCGTTTGCAGGTAGCGTCGAACTTCCCAGCGTTTCATGCCCCCGAGTTACCGTGCGCGCAAGCAGACTCCCGCCTCCCGGCTCACGCTCCGGGCAGCGCGCGCGGGGCGCGATGAACCATCTTGCCGACCGGCCAGTGAGGGCGCAGCGGAATCTGCGCGGTGGCCGCGTGACGGACCCCGGCCAGCACTGCCGCTAAGCATGCCGCGCCGGCGACGACCGCTACCCAGAACGCCGCGTGAAGGCCGCCGGCGAGCGCCGCGAGCGGGGCGGCACCGGCAGCCGAAAGCCGATTGCTTTGCAGTTGCTGCGCGGCCGCTCCGAGAGCGACGCCGAATCCGATCCCGAGCTGCAGCGCGAAGCTCAGAGCCGCCGAGGCGCTGCCCTCGTCGTCGTCGGCCACGTGCGCGAGGCCCGCGATCATGCCGCTTTGATAGGCGAGCATCCCGCCGAAGACGCCGATGCACGTCGCCGGCAAGATGCTCGTCCAGTACGACGAGCCGGGCTGCATGAAGAGCAGGATCGCCTCGCCCGCGATCATGACGAGGCTCGAAATCGCGCCCATCGCGCGGACGCCGAAGGCCCGGGCGAACGGTATCGTCAGCGGGGCCGCAACGAACGAGCAGACCAGCGTCGACGGAAGGAACGCGAGCCCCGCCATCAACGGATCGTAGCCGGAGACGCGTTGGAGGTACACCGAGCCGAAGACCATCACGCCGGCGTACGACATCGGCTGGAGCATCGCGACCGCCGCGCCCGAGAGCAGATCCGGGTACGCGAAGATGCGCGCCGGAAGGATCGGCTCGGCCGAGCGCCGTTCGACCAGCGCGAAGGCGCCGAAGAACGCGGCGGTGAGCGCCAGCCCGATCAGCGTCGCCGCCGCCAGCGGCCCGCTCGCCGGAATCGCCTCGATCGTCGAGACGAGCGTCACCAGTGCGGCCGTCAGCAGCACCGCCCCTGCGACGTCGAGCCTGGCGCCTTTGGCCCGCACCCCGTCGCGCGGGACCAGGCGCGCCGACGCCAGGAGCACCACGATCGCAATCGGCACGTTGACGTAGAGAACCGAGCGCCAGCCGAGAAACTGCACGAGCACGCCGCCGAAGAGGATGCCCGCTGCGACGCCCATGCTTCCGATCGTTCCCCATAGCGCGACCGCGCGCGAACGCTGCGGCCCCGCCGGGAACATCGAGAGCACGATCGCGAGCGCGGCCGGGTTGACGATCGCCGCTCCCAGGCCTTGCAAAGCGCGCATCGCGATCAACTCGGGGCCGCTCTGCGCGAGCCCGCCCACGAACGAGGCCGCGGTGAAGATCGAAAGCCCCGCCACGAAGAAGCGATAGCGTCCGTAGAGGTCGGCGCAGCGCCCGGTCAGCATGAGAAAGCCGGCCAGAAAGATCGCGTACGTGCTGACGATCCACTGCCCTTGCGAGGCCGTCATGTGCAGCTCGCTCTCCATCGACGGCAGCGCGATGCTCACGATCGAGAAGTCGACGAGCAGCATAAAGAAGGCCGCGCTCAAAACTCCGAACGCGGCCCAGGGATTGCGCGGAGCGGACGCGCTCACAGGCGCGTCGGTGCGTACGGCTCCTGCGGACGCGGCTTCGCCTCGAACGTGTAGAGCTTGCCGTTCCAGTTGGCCGTTCCGGAGATATCGCCGTTCTGCGCGATCTTACCGTTCTGCAGCGAAAGACCGCCGATTCGCAGGCTGATATGGCCGTTGCTCGTCCCACCGGTGACGTTGATGATGCGCCCGTAGTAGGGGTCGGGCCGCGACGAGAAGGCCGTGTACGTGCCTTTGACGACTCCGTTGTTGACGGTGAGCTTGAGGTCGCCCGCGTAGGGCGGCCCCTGCGTGCCGAAAGTCGGCTGATAGGCCGCGACGTACTCCGCGCTCCACGACGGGGCTTGACCCGTGACGGCGAGCGCCGGCACCGCCAGCGAACCGGCAAACGCCGCGGCTGCGACGATGGAGACGATTCTTCGCATTTTTTCCTCCCGGCAGCTATGCCTTCATCAGCGAGGCCCAATCCTCGCGCGAGATCCGCAACTTGTCCTCGCCCAGTTGCGCGAGCGGAGTACGCGTGAGGTGCTCGCGAGTGCAGAGGTCGTCGGCGGTCGTTTCGACGTAGAGCAGTCCCGTGACGAACTCGCCTTCCGACGCGCTTTCGTCGATGGTGCGTAACGCGGCGATCCGGTCGGTCGGATCGTAATCCCCGTGCAGCTTGCGCAAGACGACGTGCGAGCCGTCCTCGAGCTCCACGCTGATCGCCGTGCCCGGCTCGTAGTCGGCCGTAACCTCTTTACCGCCGGGGAAGTAGTCGGCGGAGTGGAGCACGACGTCGTGCTCTTTGACGTAGGCGTAACTCTTGGTCGAGCCTTCGTGGTCGTTGAAGGTGACGCACGGGCTGATGATGTCGAGGATCGCACAGCCGCGATGCGAGAAGGCCGCCTGCAGTAGCGGTACGAGCTGCTTGCCGTCGCCGGAGAAGGAGCGCGCGACGAAGGTCGCTCCGAGCTGAATCGCGAGCGCACAGATGTCGATCGTCGCGTACTCGTTGACTTTTCCGCCCTTGAGCGTGGAGCCGGGATCCGCGGTCGCCGAGAACTGGCCCTTCGTGAGCCCGTAGCATCCGTTGTTCTCGACGAGGTAGGTCAGATCGACGTTGCGGCGGATCATGTGGCAGAACTGGCCGAGCCCGATGCTGGCCGTATCGCCGTCGCCGCTGATGCCGAGCACCAGCAGGTCGCGGTTGGCGACCTTGGCGCCGGTCGCGGCGGAGGGCATGCGCCCGTGCAGGCTGTTCATCCCGTGGGCCTGTTCGACGAAGTAGGCGGGCGTCTTGGAGGAGCAGCCGATGCCGCTCATCTTCGCCAGCTTGTGCGGCGGGACGCCGTACTCGTAAAGCGCTTTGATCAGGTGGTTGGTGATCGAGTTGTGCCCGCACCCGGCACAAAGGGTCGTCGGCAAACCCTTATAGACGTCGCGCGTGAGCCCGATGATGTTGACGGTCATGAGTTACTCCGCAACCACGGCCGGCGCGCGTTCGGCGTCGAGCAGCGGGTTGATGATGGCGTGCGCGTCGATGGGCACGCCGTTGTAATGGCGAATGGACACGAGATTGGCGATGAGATGCGTCGGGAGCTCCGTGCGCAAGATGCCGTAGAGCTGTCCGTCGCGGTTCTGCTCGATAACGTATACCCGTTCGTGGCGCTGGATGAAGCGCGCGACGTCCGACGAGAGAGGAAGCGCTCGGACGCGCATGTAGTCGACCTTCATCCCGGCATCGCGCAGGCGGTCGCGCGCCTCGACGACCGCATGGTGGGTCGTGCCGTAGGCCAGGATGCCGATCTTGCAGCCTTGATCGTCGGCGACCGGCGCCGGCACGTAGGTGCGCGCCGTCTCCATCTTGCGGACGAGGCGGTCGAGATTGCGCTGCCAGACGTCCGGCTGCTCCGAGTAGCGGGCCTCTTCGTCGTGCCCGGTTCCGCGGGTGAAGTACCCGGCTTGCGAGTGTTCCGTGCCGGGAACCGTCCGGTACGCGATGCCGTCCTTGTCGACGTCGCGGTAGCGGCCCCACGACGGCACCTTGTTGAGATCCGCGGCCGAGAGCACCTTGCCGCGGTCGAACGGCTTCTCCGGATATGCGAGCGGCGTGGTCAGCCACGAGTTCATGCCCAGATCGAGATCGGAGAGCACGAAGACCGGAGTCTGGAAGCGATCCGCGAGGTCGAAGGCCTCCATCGCGAAGCGGTACGACTCCTCGACGGTGGCCGGAAGCAGCACGATGTGCTTGGTGTCGCCGTGCGAGAGCGTGTACGCGAAGGCGACGTCGCCCTGCATCGTGCGCGTCGGCAGGCCGGTCGACGGCCCGGCTCGCTGAACGTCGAAGACGACG
>DATJRF010000287.1:0-9240 GCA_035505015.1 Verrucomicrobiia bacterium
TTCGACCCGCAGGGGCGTTCCCGCATCATCGACCAAGCGGTCGGCGTCGCGGGGATCGTCATGCTCGTGATGGGCCTGATCGGGCCGGCGGTGCTCGGCTATCTCGGCATCACCTTGCCCGCCTTTACGATCGCGGGCGGCATCCTGCTCTTCCTCATCGCGATCGACATGCTCTTCGCGCGGCCGTCGGGCGCGCGCCGTACCGAGCAGGAGGAACGCGACGCCGCCGAAGCCGGTAACCCGGCGGTCTTCCCGCTCGCGATCCCGATGATCTCCGGCCCCGGAACGATCGCGACCGTCATGCTGCTCGTCAACCTCGCCAGAGGCAGCGTCGAGCGCTACGCGATGGTCTTCGGCGCGTACGTGATTGCGCTCGCCGTGACCTGGCTGTGCATGCGCGGAGCGTCTCGTTACATGCACAAGATCGGCATGACCGGCATCCACGTGGTCTCGCGCGTGCTCGGCATCGTGCTCGCCGCGCTCGCCGTGCAGTTCGTCCTCAACGGCCTGATGCAGACCCCGCTGCTCCATCGCTGACGTAGCGCAGCTCTCCGCCGACGATGGTCGCGATGGCGCGCCGCGAGAAGCGGTGACCGGCGAACGGCGTCGATTTTCCCTTCGAGGCGAACGACGACGGGTCGACGACCCACTCGCGTTCGGCAAAGATCGTGAGGTCGGCCGGGCTTCCGGCGCGCAGCGTTCCGCCCGGGATCCCCAGAATACGCGCCGGATTGGTCGAGAGCAGCTCGACGAAGCGCAGGAGCGGCAGATCCGGAAGTGCCGATGCGTAGGCGCCGACGGCGATCTCGAGGCCGGAGAATCCGACCGCAGCGTGAGCCAGGTCGCCCGACTTCTCCGCGGCCGTGTGCGGCGCATGATCCGTCGCGAGGGCGTCGATCGCGCCTTCGCGCACCGCGTCGCGCAACGCGCGCGCGTCCTCTTGCGTGCGCAGCGGCGGGTTGACCTTAGCGGCTGCACCGAGCTGTGCGACGCTCTCCTGCGCGAGCAAGAGGTGGTGCGGCGTCACCTCGCACGTCGCGCGGGCGCCGTGCGCGCGGGCGTGGCGGAGCTGGTCGAGTGCGCCGCGCGTCGAGAGGTGTGCGATGTGCCAGGGCTTTGCGCTCTCCGTCGCGATGATGAGGTCGCGCGCGACGATCACGTCCTCGGCGATCGCGGGAGCTCCGCGTACCCCGAGCGCGCGCGCCACCGGCCCCTCCGTCATCACCGAGTCGCCCTTGAGGCACGCATCCTCGCAGTGCGAGATGAAGACGCCGTGCCTCGCCGCCAGCGCCGCCTCCCTTAGCACCCGCGCGTCGGCGACCGTCTCGCCGTCGTCGGAGAAGGCGACCGCACCGGCGCGCGTCAAGGCGGAAAAATCGCAGGCTTCCACCCCGCGGCGGCCGCGGGTGATCGCGGCGATGGGGTAGACGCGGCAGCGCGCCGCCGCCGCGACCAGCGCGGCGAGCTCCTCGAGCACGAGCGGTGCGTCGAGCGCCGGGCGCGTGTTGGGCATGCACGCGACCGCGGTGAATCCGCCGCGCACCGCGGCCTCGGTGCCGGTGGCGATCGTCTCCTTTTGCGGGTCGCCGGGCTCCCGCAGGTGCACGTGCATGTCGATAAATCCGGGCGCGACGATCGCGCCGGCCGCGTCGAAGAGCTCCTCTCCCTCCAACGGCGCCAGGTGCTCGCCGATCTCCACGACGATCCCGTTGCGAATGCGCAGGTCGCGCAGCGCGTCGAGCGGTTGCGACGGATCGACCAGCCGTCCACCTGCAACGAGCACGCGTCAGCCGTTGATCAGCACGTCGAGGACCGCCATGCGGATGGCGACCCCGTGGCGCACCTGCTTGGCGTAGCGCCAGCCGGCGAAGGCGAGGACCGAGTCGTCGAGCTCCATCCCGCGGTTGTAGGGACCCGGGTGCATGACGACGGTCGACTCGCGCAGCCTCCCCAGCCGGCGTTCGCCGAGCTGGTAGGCGGCGACATACTCCTCGTCGGAGAGCGGCATGGCGGCAAAACGCTCGCGCTGGATGCGCAGCAGGATGATCGCGTCGAGCGTGGGGATCGCGGCGTCGAGATCCCGCTCGACGCGCACGCCGTCGTCGGCATAGTCGCCGGGCAGGAAGCATTCCGGGCCGATCAGCACGACCGAGGCGCCCAGCCGGTGCAGGCCGCGAATCGTCGAGTGCGCGACCCGGCTGTGCAGCACGTCTCCGACGATTGCAACCGTTCGTCCGCCGAGCTCCCCGAACTCCTCGAGCAGCGTGTAGATATCGAGCAGCGCCTGCGTCGGATGCGCGTTCGCACCGTCGCCGGCATTGATCACGTGGCCGTCGAAAGCGCCGGCGATGCGTGCGGGAAAGCCCGCCTCGGGATGGCGCATGACGATCGCGTCGACGCCCATCGCGCCCAGCGTGATCGCGGTGTCCTCGATCGTCTCCCCTTTGCCGGAGAGGCTCATCTCCTTGGGCGAGAGGTTCACCACGTGCATCCCGAGCCGCTGCTCGGCGATGTTGAACGAGGTGAACGTGCGCGTGCTCTGCTCGAAGAACATGTTCGCGCAGACCCTTCCGGCCAGCGACGCGTTCTCCGGCTCGCGCTCGAACGCCGCGGTTCGGGCGAATATCTCGCGAATGTCCTCGGCCGAGAGATCGTCGAGGTCGATCAGACTACGGCGTATCCGCAACGATCGCCACCTCGTCGGTCGGTGCCGGCGATTCGGCAAGCGAGACGACGATGCGTTCTCGGCGGCTGGTCGGCACGAACTTGCCGACGTAGTCGGGTTGGATCGGCAGTTCTCGCAGCCCGCGGTCGATCAGCACGCACAGGCGGATTGCGGCCGGGCGGCCGAGATCCGTAACGGCGTCGAGGGCCGCGCGAATCGTACGGCCGGTGAACAGCACGTCGTCGACGACCACCACGGTGCGGCCGCTCACGTCGACCGGAATGACCGACTCGGGCATCTCGTGCGTGACGTGATCGTCGCGATAGAGGTTGATGTTGACGAAACCGAGCTCCGGCGCCTTCGCACCGATCCGTGCGATCTCGCGCCCGAGGCGCGTCGCCAGCGCCTCGCCGCCGCGCCGGATGCCGAGCAGAAGCAGGCCGCTCTGCGCGTCCTCCGGTTCGACGATTTGATACGCGATGCGCGCAATCGTCCGTTCGATCTCCGCACTCCCGGCGAGAACGCGGCGCTTCGCAACGGCGGTCATCGGTGCTCCTTCATCGCGGCGAGCGCCGACTCGGCGCGCGCCAGCTCGGTGCGATAGCCCTGCAACTTCTCGCGTTCCTTCGCAACGACGTCTTCGGCCGCCTTGGCGACGAACTGCGGGTTGGCGAGGTTCTTCTCGGCCCGCGCGACCTCGCCGCGCAGCCGAGCCGCCTCCTTGTGCAGCCGCGCGGCGTGCGCGGCCGGATCGGCCCGCACGGCGAAACCGGCCAGGAACTCGGCCGGCGTGTCGCCCGAGCGGTCGCCCTGCGCCGGGTTCCCCCACGCGAAGTGCAGGACGAGATCGGCGAGCCCCCGCCAATCCGCCTTGCCGGCGGGCACCCCGATGGCGGCCCGCACGCGGTCCGCAATCCCGTTCTCGGCGCGCTCGTTGCGCAGGCGCTCGACGGTCGCTTGGACCATCGCAAAGAGCGCCGCCGCGTCGCGATCGACCGGAACTTCGAGCGGATCGGGCCACGTTGCCGTCATGATCGTCGCGCCGTCGTGCGGCAGCGCGAGCCACAGCTCCTCGCTCACGAACGGCGCGATCGGATGGAGCAGCCGCAGCGCGTTGTTCAGCGCGAACGAGAGCACGCTCGCGCGCGTTGCTGCGTTACCCGGCTCCTTCGTCGCTTCGAGATACCAGTCGCACAGCTCGTACCAGAAAAACCGCACGATGCTCTCGGTTGCATTACCGAAATCGTAGCCGTCGAGCAATCGCGAGAACTCCACGATGGTATCGTGCAGCCGCGTGAGGATCCAGCGATCCGCAATCGTGAGGCGCGCATTCTCGGGGAGAACCAGCGGTGCCGGAAGCCCCTCCGCAAGGGCGAGCGCGTACCGGACGGCGTTCCAGATCTTATTGGCGAACTTGCGCGCCTCGTCGCAGCGCGATTCGTGAAAGCGGATCTCCTGGCTTTCGATGCGCATCTGCCGCAGGATGCCGATGCGAAAGGCATCGGCTCCGTAGCGCTCCACCAAATCCATCGGGTCGATGGCGTTCCCCAGCGACTTCGACATCTTGCGCCCTTGTGCGTCGAAGACCGTGGGAGCGACGAAGACGTCGGGAAACGGCACCTCGCCCATGAAGTGAATCCCGAGCATGACCATGCGCGCGACCCACAGGAAGATGATATCGCCGCCCGTCATCAGCACCTGCGAGGGATACCAGCAGGCGAGCTCGGTCGAGTGCTGCGGCCAGCCGAGAATCGAGAAGGGCCAAATCCCGCTCGAAAACCAGGTGTCGAGGGTATCGGTATCGCGAACCAGCTCGGCGCCGCCGTGATCGCGCAGCGCGATGGCGCGCGCCTCTTCTTCCGTCTCGGCGACGACGATCGAGCCGTCCGGCGTGTACCAGGCCGGAATCTGGTGGCCCCACCAGACCTGGCGAGAGACGTTCCAATCGCGGATGTTCTCGAGCCACGCCTCGTAGGTGCGCCCGTGCCGCTCCGGCACGAAGCGCAGCCGTCCCTCGCGATAGGCGTCGAGCGCCGGCTTGGCCAGCGGCGTCATCCGGCAGAACCACTGCTCCGAGAGCAGCGGCTCGATCACGTCGCCGGTGCGCTCGCTCACCGAGACCGCGTGACGGTAGGCTTCCTGGGCCGCCAGCAGCCCCGCAACGCGCAAGTCCTCCACGATCCGCGACCGCGCCTCGAAGCGATCCAGGCCCGCGTACGGGCCGGCGCCGATCTCCGCGTCGGTGATGCGTGCCTGCAGGTCGATGACCGAGGGCGCCGGCAAGCCGTGGCGCAGCCCGATCTCGTAGTCCGTGGCGTCGTGCGCGGGCGTCACCTTGACCGCTCCGGTCCCGAAGCCGCGGTCCACGGCCTCGTCGGCGATCACCGGGATCGCCCGCTCGCGCAGCGGCGGAACGAGCACCTTCGTCCCGATCAGCGCGCGGTAACGCTCGTCCTGCGGATGCACGGCGATCGCAACGTCGGCGAGGATCGTCTCCGGACGCGTCGTGGCGACGACGATGCCTTCTCCGCCGTCCTGGCCCGGATAGCGAACGTGCCACAGCGTCGCCTCGCGCTCGACGTGATCCACTTCGGCGTCGGAGACGGTGGTTTGCCCCTTGGGATCCCAGTTGACGAGCCGTTTTCCGCGATAGATCAGACCCTCGCGGTACAGCTGCACGAAGACCTTGCGCACCGCGGCCGAGAGCCCGTCGTCCATGGTAAAGCGCTTGCGCGCCCAGTCCGGGCCGAAGCCGAGCGTTGCGAACTGCGCGTCGATCGTGCCGCCGTAGGTGCGTGCCCACGCCCAGGCGCGTTCGAGGTAGGCGGGGCGGCCGAGCGCTTCGCGCGTGAGGCCCTCGCGCGCCATTTCCTTTAATAGCACGGCCTCGGTCGCGATGGCCGCGTGGTCTAAGCCGGGAAGCCACACGGCGTTGTCGCCGAGCATGCGGTGATAGCGCGTCATCACGTCCATCGGCGTGTAGGTGGAGCCGTGCCCGAGGTGCGCGCGCCCGGTCACGTTGGGCGGAGGCATGCAAATGACGTAGGCCGGGCGAGCCGGATCGGGCTCCTCGTGGAAATAGCCCCGCTCTTCCCAACGAGCGTAGATCCGCCGCTCCAGCGCTTTGGGATCGTAGACCGGCGCGAGTTCTTCGGAGTTGGTGGTGCCGCTCATCGAGCCGTCCGGGTTCCGCGCATCGCAAAGTTGCGCCTCCCGAGCCGCCGTTAACCCGCAGTTAACGACGGGCTGATACCATGCTTGCGGGGGAGGGGACGACCGTTCTCGAACGCGAGACCGACTCATCGCTGGCCGCCGCCGATTCGACGGCGGCACTTCGTTCCATCGCGCGAGCGGAGTGGCAGATCGAAGGACCGGCCTCCAAGCTGCGGCGCATCGCCTGCGCCGTTTATGCCGTTTTCGGCCGCGAGCGCGAGATCGCGTCCCTCGTCGATACGGATCTGCTGGCCTGCGCGGGCGGCGAGGCGATCCGCGCCTATCTCGCCGGGCTTTCGCCCGGTGCCGCCAGCGACGATTACCTGCTGGCTGCCGTCATGCTCACGTGGCACGGCGATCGCGACGGCGCCTACGCGCTCTTCGAAGAGAGCGCCGAGCGCGCGAACGCCGAGGGCCGCTATCACGTCGCCGTTGCGGCCAAGGAGCGGCGCTCGCATCACGCCTTGCTCTTCGGAGAGGTCGTCAACGCGCGCAGCGCGATCGAGGAGGCGCGCCGCATCGCGGTCGCGCGGTCGCTGCCGCGCTGGCGTTTGCGCTGCGGCGCTCGGCTCGCCTCGCTCGCCTTCGACGCGGGCGACGTCGACGCGGCGCGCACGGCGATCGCGGAGGCGCTGGCCGTACCTGCCGCGGGAGAGCTGGCCGCGCTCTTCGCGCCGGTCGGGCTCGAGCTCGCCGCGACGACGCAGGAGGCGCCCTCGCCGCTGTGGTCGGCCGAACGCATGGCCGAACTCGCGTTACGCACGCACGATCGGGCCGTCATGGTCGCCGCCGCCGCCGCCGCGATCGGGCGCGGCGAATACTCACCGGCGGCGGGCGTCGCCTTGCGGCGTGCCTTGCTGCTCTGCGACGCTCCGAGCGAAGCGCTCGAGTTTCTCGGACGGGTGGCCGAGCGCGGCGAAGCGAGCGAGGCGCGGATGGCGGTCGATTCGCTGCGCGTCATGCCTGCGCCGCACCGCCCCTACGTCGAGGCGCACTTTCGCTTGGCGCACGCCCACCTGCTCATGCGCACGGCGCAGACCGACGACGCCGTGGTCGCGGCCGGCGAGGCGGCACGCGCGTTCGACCGCTTGCGGCTTCCGCGCTGGTCGAACGAGGCGATGCTGCTGCTCGTACGCGACCAAGGTCTGCGCCATTCGCGCGCGGAGCGCCGTAAGACGCCCTCTTCGCTGACCAAGCGCGAGCACCAGGTGACGCTGCTGATCCGGCGCGGCGCCAGCAATCGCGAGGTCGCGGCGGCGCTCGGCATCACCGAGCACACCGTCGAGCGCCACGTCAGCTCGATCCTCTCGCGGCTGGGATTACGCTCCCGCTGGCAGATCGCCGATTCCCCCCTGCCTTAATCTGCGAGCTTAAGGCCGCTCCCAGGAATCTTGTCGTTACATTGTGTGACGCGACAATAGGTTAACGTTGACTTGTCGGGCATTAACTCGCCATCCCGGGTTCCAGGATGCGAGTTCCACTGGCCTCGTCTACCATGCACCCAGTGACTGCTCGACGAGTGCCTCCGTCCTGAAACGGCTCGTTTCATTCCTCATGGTGCTCGGTATGGTCGCGTCGGTTGCCGGCCGCGCCTTGGCTGAGACCGCCGGCATCGTCACCGGGACGGTGACCGACGATAAGACGCACGCTCCGGTCGCCGGGGTGGCCGTCGTCGCCACCTCGCCGAGCGCGACGTACCGGACCGTCACGGACGCACGCGGCCGTTACACGTTTCTCTCGATGCTGCCCGACAACTATTCGCTCTCGTACAAGAGAAAAGGCTACCTGCCGGCGGCCAGCGTGGTGGTCGTGCTCAACGGCTCGCAGCAGACGATCGACGTTTCGCTCTCGACCAGCCTGCGCGTGATCGCCTCGACGCATTCGCGTTCGGCCGGCAGCGCCTACCAGCACGGGATGACGATCGACACCTACACCGTCACCGGTCCGCAGATCGAGATGGTGCAGGGCAAGGAGTTCAACGTCGATCAGAACCAGCTCTTGCGCAGCATCCCCTCGGTGACGATCGACAAGTCCGGCACGGTCTCGATCCGCGGAGGCTTCGCCTTCGAGGCGGCCTACGAGTTCGAGGGAATCGACTACACCACGCCCACCGCCAATCTGCAGAACACGCTGCAGAACGTCGGCAACTTCGGATTGCTCAACGGCGTGGCGAGCGTGCAGCTCATCCCCGGCGGCGGCGACGCGACCCACGGATCGACCGGCACCGGATTGATCCTCTATACCGCCAAGCACGGCACCTATCCCGATTTCTTCAACGCCGACGTCGAAGCGCTGACGTTTCCGTATCTGCACCAGCTCGGCGTCGAATGGGGCTGGGCCGACCCCAAGCAAAACCTTTCGAACTACATCGGCTTCATCGCGCTGCGCAAGAACTACCAGTACGGCGTCCCCGGCACCGCGGCGGCCACCCTCGGCACGCTCGGCACCAACGCCGCCTCGCTCGGCAGCGTGATCGATCCCAATCTCGTCTACTACGCGCCGTCCTTCCTTTCGTCCAACGACCTCGTCGACAACCTGATCTATCGCTTCGGTAAGAACAAGAGCCAGCGGCTCCAGTTCTTCATCCAGAATCAGGACATCTCGCAGACGCTCGACTACGGCGGCTTCTCGCAGCTGCCGTACATCTCGGGCGGGACGAACGCCGGGCAGTGCTCGGCCTACCCGATCATCGGACCGGCCGGCCCGATCAACACGCCGCAGCAGAACTACGTCTGCGATCGTTTGATCCCGCTCTATCCCGGGCAGCCCAACAGCTACTCCTTCGTCAGCCAGCCGGATACGCTCAAGAGCCCGTTCCAAGCCTGGAAACTCGAGTACGCGGCGCTGGTGGGCCAGAGCTCGCTCGTGACGCTGCGCTACTTTCGCACGAGCATCCAGCAATCGCAGGACATGCCGGCGCAAGGCGTCTACGCCGACCCCTACGGCGGCCAACGCATCGGCGGGACGCTCGACGTGACCTCGCAGATCGGCGCGAAAAACCTGCTCAAGGCCGGCGGCACCTACGAGTTCGTCGAGCCCTTCGGCGACCGCTACGACTTCACGTCGTACACGGCGTTCACGGTTCCGGCCTCGATCATCACGTACTCGATCACGCATCCGAATCAGCCGCTGCCGATCCCGTACACCTATCAAGGACTCTTACCCAACAACAATCCGTCGCAGCAGCAGGGGCTCGAACAGGACTTCTTCTCACCGCAGCTCTGCCAGCAGCTGTCGCTGCCGAACTGCGGCTATCTCGCCTCGTACTTTCCGCGGGGCGCTGCCTTTCCGGCGGAGCACGACGTACCGACGGTGACGCAGCAGGAGTACGGCGCCTACGTTCAAGACACGGTCGAGCCGAG
>DATJRF010000288.1:0-4760 GCA_035505015.1 Verrucomicrobiia bacterium
CGCCCGGGAGCAATCCTCGCAATAGCGCCCAGCCTCACCGCGGCGGCTTTGGCGTGGGCTTCGGCGTGGGCTTCGGCGTCGGCTTGCCGGCGGGTTTTGCCGCAGGCTTGTGCTCGGGCTTTGCGGCAGCAGGCTTCACCGGCGGCTTCGGCGCCGGCTTCACCGGCGGCTTCGGCGCCGGCTTTGCCGACGGCTTGTGCTCCGGCTTTACGACCGGCGGCTTCGGCGCGGGCCTGACCGTCGGCTTGGTGACCGGGTGTGGGCGAGGGGTCGCCGGCGGCTGAGGCACCGCGGCGGTCGGCGGCTTTCCGTGATTGGCCGAATAGAAGAGTTGCCGGTTTTGCGACGCAGCCGTGACGTGTTGCTGCTGCACCGGCGTCGGGGGCTGGTGCGGCCCGCGCAGCACGGCGAGCTGCGCCGAAGTCGGCTTTACCGCGATCCCGCCGGGGCCGCCGTTGTAGCTCGTACGGGCGTTATGGTTGTTGACGACGACCGTGTTGTTGACGTAGGTGTTGTGGATCACGGTCCTGTTCACGCTGGTCACGGCCGTGTTGTACGAGAAGGCTCCGCCGCGCCACACTCCGCCGACGTACCCGTTGCCGTAGTATCCGGCACCGTAGTTCACGCCGCCGTAGAAGCCGATGTGCGCAGCCCAATAGCCCCGGTTCCAGACGTAGCCGCCCGGACCGTAGCTCCAGTACCCCGGCGTCCAATACAGGCCGGTGGCCGGCGCCGCGACCCAGATGCCGGGCACCCAGTAGTATCCGCCCGGCCCCCATGCCCAGTATCCGGGATTCCAGATGAAGTTCGGCGCCGGAGCCGGCGGCTGCGCGTAAACCGGCAGCGGCGGCGGCGGCACCGTGATCGCCGAGACGTTGACGGGCGGCCGAACCGGCGCCGCGCGGCCGCTATTGATCGATACCGTACTCGTCGCGTCGTCCCAGTTGACGCTCGCGCCCAGCGACTGCGCGATAAAACGCAACGGTACGAGCGTGCGCGAGCCGACGACGAACGGAGCGACGTCGAGCGTTAGCGGGCGCCCGTCGACCGTCGCCTGCGTCGAACCGATGGTCAGCGATATCGTGTGGCCGCGACCGGTCGCGTTGATCTGGCCGTTCGCATAGACGACGCTTGCCCCGAGCTGCTGGAAGATCGCGCGCATGGGCACGAAGACGCGCCCCGCTTGAACGATCGGAGGCTGGTCGAAACTCATCGTCTGCCCGTTGACGACGACCGTTGCGCTCTGCTGCGCGAGGCCCGTTAGCGGAGACGCCACGATCGCGCATGCCAACAGCCCCAAGAGCCACCGATTCACGAATCCCATCATCGCTCGCACCTCCCAGCCGGCTCGTGTATTGCGTTCCCATGCGGCGTTAATCCGAACCGCCCGTAAACCTCCTAGGCAACGTAGCAGGCGGGCGCTCACGGGCTAGCGCTTCAACGTTGCGGCGAAGAGCTCGGTGAGCGTATGCCAGTGGCGCTCCGCGGCGGCTTCGTCGTAGACGGGCAGGTCGCGGAAGACCCATCCGTGCTTGGCCGGATAGGTTTCGATCAGATGCTCGACGCCGGCATCGGTGAGCGCCTGCTCGAGCTGCGCTTTCATCTCGTCGGGGAAGCCCTGGTCCTCGATCGCCCCCGCGACGTAGACGCGCGCCTTCATCTTCGGCGCAAGCAGATGCGGGCTATCCGGCGCATCGGTTGCGAGGCGGCCGCCGTGATACGAGGCCGCAACCGCGATGCGATCGGGATAGGTGCCGGCGGCCCGCAGCGCCATCGCGCCGCCCATGCAGTAGCCGGTCGTTCCCATCGCGCCGGGCCGCACGTCCGGCTGCGCGGCGAGGTAGTCCAGAGACGCGCGCGTATCGGACATGACGTTCTCGGGCGAGGCGGGGCCGATGAACTTCTCCATGAGCACTTTACGCTTCTGCGGATCCGAGAAGAGGGTGTGCGGGTCCATCGGCTCGTACGGACCGGAACGGTAGAACAGATCGGGCAGCAACACGAAGTACCCGTAGGTCGCCAGCCGTTCGCCGAGCTCGAGCATCGCCGGGCGTATCCCCACGCCATCCATGTAGACGAGCACCGCGGGCCACGGCCCTGCCCCGCCGGGACGAAAGACGTAGGCCGGGCAGCGCCCGTCCCTCGTTGGTATCTCGACCTTGTCCATGCGCGACCGTTTTGCACGACGAAATGGCAAGACCTCCGGACGCGAGCGGAACATTTCCGGCTCGCCAGCGCCTCTTTACGGGAAGAGGTCGTCAACGAAGAAGAGGAGGCCGAATGGCACGCTGGGCGCCGCCCGAACTCGTCACCGCCGCGGTCGCCGGCGATGAACCCGCCGTCGAACGGCTGATCGCCGCGGTCTGGCCCGGATGCTTTCGGCTCGCCGCGAGCGTCGTGGGCGACCGAGCGCTCGCGCAGGACGCAGCGCAGGAAGCCTGCGTCGTCGTGCTTCGCAAGATCCGGTCGCTACGCCATCCCGAGGCCTTCGATGCGTGGCTCTACCGCATCGTCATGCGCGAAGCGATACGGGCCGGTCGCCGGCGCGACGTCTCGGTCGAGAACCCCGAACGATGCCTCGGCGCCATGGACACCGCGTCGATCGATGTATGGCGTGCGCTCGCGGCCCTCTCCCCGCCGCTGCGCGAAGCGACCGTGCTCTTCTATTTCGACGATCTCACGAGCGACGAAATCGCGTCGATTCTAAGGATTCCCCACGCGACGGTACGCACGCGCCTCGCGCGCGCCAGAGAGCGCCTGCGCGGCGTGCTCGGCGATTACGCCGGCGAACCGGGCTCAGCACCGCTGGAGGTACGGCACTATGCCATCTGATTTTTCCGATGCCGCGCGGCACGCGCGTGCGGCGATTCCCGTTCCGGAGCTTTCGATGAACGCGATTCGCAGCCGAGCCGGCGGCGCACGGCGCCGCGAGCGCACCCGCGCGCTCGTCGCCTGCGCCGCGCTCGTGTGCGCGATCGGGGCCGGGGCCGGGCTCGGCGCCAAACTCTACGGCGGCGTCAACGTGTGGCTCTTCGGCGACAAGGCGGCGATCGTCGTCAGCTCGCTCGTTACGACGAGTTCGCCGACGGCCTCGCAACTGCGCGAGGTCATCGACCGTGCGACCTTCCCGGTCGTCTTGCCGGCCGGCCTCCCGCCGGGCGCGCAAGCGATCAGAATCTTGTACGCTCCGCCGGATCGTCCGACCTCGATCACGATCCAATACCGCAGCCGGCGGTCGTCTTTCACCGGCGGTTTCACGCTGATGGACTCGAGAGCCGTCAATACCGATGCCGCGCTCCTTCCTCCCGGAACGCGCGTCGGCAGCGTCTACCAGTGGACCGTCGGGAAGGAGACGGTCATCGTGGCGCTGGGATCGATGAGCGCCGGCGAGGTCGATCGCGCTCGCGCGGCGATGCTTGCCGCCTCGCCGCGCGCAACC
Source organism: Verrucomicrobiia bacterium (assembly GCA_035505015.1). Lineage (GTDB taxonomy): Bacteria > Vulcanimicrobiota > Vulcanimicrobiia > Vulcanimicrobiales > Vulcanimicrobiaceae > DATJRF01. Next base: position 3,440 of record DATJRF010000288.1, read on the forward strand.
CTCGAACGCACCGAGGCTGCGCTGCCGCGCATCGCCGTGCTGGGCGGCTTCTTCGAGATCGCGGACCGAGCCGACCGCCTCGCCCCGGCGCAAGGCGAGAGCGTCCTGCTCGACCGCAGCTACGTTCGCTGGATATCGACGCTTGCCAAGACGAACGCGCCGATCTACGACCGGCGAACGATCTATCTTTCGAACATTCCGATGGTGCGCGGCGTGCCGGATTATTCGAAGGCGACGGTGCATTGGCCGAAGACCGTCGCGGTCTCGCCGGCCGGCGTAAAGGCGATCGACGCGATGCTGGCCGCAAGCGGGACCGACCGCAACGATTGCCGGTGCGAGCTGCTCGTCAACCGGCCCGGCGCCAAAACGTACCGGATATGGCGGATCCCGATTGCGGCGGCGGAGCCGGTGCGCAAATATGCAGTCGACGCGCGCACGCTCGCGGTCACGGCCGTGCCTTGAAGCGCGTCCCCGCGTGAATGAACTGGGAAGGCGCCTTCAAGCGTTCTTCCCAGCGATATTCTAGACTCTCGTCCATGAGAGCATTCGCCTTCGCCCTGTCGTGCATCTTGCTGGCGCCGGCGACGGCCGGGGCCCAGGCGTTCCGCCCCTCGCCGTCGGGGATCATGGTGACGGACTGCAACCCGCACCTGCACACCGCGGCAGAGGAGCACCCGTGGGTCGATCCGTACGGCAACTGGCACTACAATCCGACCGGCTTCCCCTCGTGGGATGCCTTCCTCGCGATCGCCTACAAGAACGAGTCCGCGCAGCCGGCCACGGAGATCGACTTCGGACTCGCCTTCCGCGGCTCGCTCGTCGCCGTCGTCAAGGACGTCGGAACGTTCCAGCCGGGCTTGGAGATCGATCACGAGTTCGCGATCAGCCGCGAGATCTTCCCGATCGCCAGCAAGCCTGAATGTGCCGTTCTCCGGGTGAAATACGCCGACGGCTCCGTCTGGAACAACCCCGACCCGCCGCAGCCCTAGGGCTACGGCGCGGTGCAGGCGACGATCGCTTCGATCACCCGCTTCGTCTCCTCGGGATCCCGGACCGCGATGCAGTCGGTGCCGGCCTCCTTGGCGGCGTAGTCGTTCCCGCCCGGAAAGATCGCGTCGCCGATGAAGAGCATCTGGGCGATCGGTATTCCGAGCACGTCGCGCAACTTGCGAATTCCGTACGCTTTGTCGACTCCCGGCAGCGTGACGTCGATCGACGTCGTGCCGCCCAGCCGCACCGAAAGATCGGGCAGGGTGCGGTCGAGGATCGCTTTGATGGCTTGGCGCTTCGAGAAGTCCGGGTCCCAGCGCTCCTTCTCCTC
>DATJRF010000289.1:0-8518 GCA_035505015.1 Verrucomicrobiia bacterium
CAAAGCGATCGAGACGTCGACGCCGACCACGATCGCGGCGATCGTCGAAGACCGCAAGAACGAGCTCTTTGCGAAGGTGACGCTGGTCACGCAAGCTGCAGCCCCCTACCAGATCGTCAGCATCGATCTAGCTCCAACTCCGGCGCCCGCCGCGTTCGCTCCGCCGCCGATGAGCCAAGGGGAGTTGGTCGCGGCGCTGCGCGATCGAGCCCAGCAGCTGGCCGGCGCGGGAGCCTTCTCCGGCGCGGTGCTCCTGGCCAAGGACGGTCGCCCCATCTTCGAACAGGCTTACGGCCTCGCCGATCGCGAGCACGACGTCGCCAATACGCTCGAGACGCGCTTTCGCATCGGCTCGATGAACAAGATGTTTACCGCGGTTGCGGTGCTCCAGCTCGTCCAAGCGGGAAAGATCGATCTCGACGCGCCGCTCGGCACGTACCTTACCGATTATCCCAACAAGGACCTCGCTTCGCAGGTCACGATCGCCGAGCTGCTCGATCATACCGGCGGCACCGGCGACATCTTCGGCCCGCAGTTCGACGCGCACCGGCTGCAGTTGCGCACGCTGCAAGATTACGAAAAGCTCTACGGCGCGCGAGGCTTGGCGTTCAAACCGGGAACGCGCTGGGAATACAGCAACTACGGCTTCGTGCTGCTCGGCCTCGTGATCGAGAAGGTGAGCGGCGAGAGCTACTACGATTTCGTTCGCGAGCACGTCTACGTTCCCGCCGGCATGACCTCGACCGGATCCGAACCGGAGGATCGAGCCGTCCCCAACCGCAGCATCGGCTATACCGAGAACGAAACCGGCAAACTCGTCCCGAACACCGGCACGCTGCCGTACCGCGGCAGCTCGGCCGGCGGCGGCTACTCTACGGTGGGCGATCTCTTGAGCTTCGCGAACGCCCTGCAGCAGAACAAACTGCTCGACGCCCGCTACACGCAACTGTTGACGACCGGAAAGGTCGATACGCCCGGCGGCGGCCAGTACGCGTACGGCTTCGGCGACCGGACGATTAACGGCGTTCGCTGCTTCGGGCACAACGGCGGCGCTCCGGGGATGAGCGGCGATCTGGAGATCTGCCCCGGTCCCGGTTACGTCGTCGCGGTGCTCGCCAACCTCGATCCGCCCGCGGGCGACCTCTCCGGTTTCGTCCTCGCCCGCCTGCCGAGGCAGTGAGCGGCTAGCGGAACGCGGCTTCGTCGTCGAGGGCGAGCATATCGATGCGCGGCGTCTGCGGCGGCAGCGTTTTCACGAACGGGTACCGCTCGAGAAACTCCGGATCGCCGAGACGATCGGCGATCGTTGCGGCCTCGAACTCGGCGTTGATAGCGGCGAAACGCGCCGCGTCGGCGTGCGCGCAAATCCAGCGCGCGACCGCCGCATCGTCGCCGGCGCGCGCGACCTCGTCGCGCAGCGCCGCTTCTTCGATGCCGAGAGCGTCGAGCAGGCGGGAGCTGAAGCCTTGGATTTTATATTCGCCGAGCTTGCCGCCGGGCAGGGTGGCGCGCAGCTTGTCGACGGTGCGGGCGATCATCAAGAGATCGAGCCCGGGAAGTAATGCCCGCGGGGCGCGCGGCGGCCGGCGGGTCAGATCGAGGGCGTCCATGCCTGCGGCCTTCGTCGAGCGCCCGCCGACTCTTGCGGCGAGAGGCCTTTGGCGCGCCTGCGCGCAACCTTGAAAGCCCCGCACGCTTGCGGAACGTTCGCTCGTTGGAGGCAAAGGTGTCCACCCAGGGTTTGGTTGTCGATCGCGGGCTCGAAGGCGTCGTCGTCGGGCACACGGGACTCAGTAACGTCGAAGGCGCCGTCGGACGTTTGACGTACCGCGGCTACGACATCGACGATCTCGCGCCCAACGCGACCTTCGAAGAGATCGTCCATCTGCTGCTCTACGGTCACCTTCCGGTCGCCGCGGAGCTCGACCGCCTCAAACGGGAGCTGGGTTCGCGCCGCTCGCTGCCCGAGCCGCTGGTCAACGCGATGCAGAACGTCCCGAAGACGGCATGGCCGATGGACGTGCTGCGCACGATCATCTCCGGGCTCTCGCTCTTCTCGCCGGTCAACTCGCATGGCGAGCACCTCTCCGACGTCCACACCGCGATCGAGCTGATCGCCAAGATGCCGTCGATCGTTGCCGCATGGGATCGCATCCGGCGCGGGCTCGATCCGGTCGAGCCGCGCGCGGACCTGTCGCAGGCCGGCAACTTCCTCTATATGCGAGCCGGCAAACTGCCGCACCAGATCGAGGAGCAGGCGCTCGACACGTATTTCGTGCTGCTGGCGGATCATTCGTACAACGCCTCGACCTTCGCCGCGCGCGTCGCGGCCTCGACCCGCGCCGACGTTTACGCCTCGGTGACGGCCGCGCTCGCTACCCTGCAGGGCGATCTGCACGGCGGCGCCGCGAGCGCGGCGCACGCCACCTTGGTCGAGGTCGGATCGCCGGCCAACGCCGAGAAGTACGTGCGCGACGCGCTCGGGCGCGGCGAGCGGATCATGGGCATGGGGCATCGCGAGTACAAGGTGCGCGATCCGCGCGCTCGCCATCTCGAAGCGATGGCGCGCAAGCTTTCGGAACACGTCGGCAACAGCCATACGTACGAAACCGCGCGCGCGCTCGAAGAGGCCAGCCGCAAGGTGCTCCAGGAGAAGAAACCGGACAACACGATCTACGCCAACGTCGATTTCTACACGGCGCCGGTCCTCTCGGATCTCGGCATCCCCGGCGACGAGTTCACCTGCCTCTTTGCGTGCGGCCGCGTCGCCGGCTGGACGGCGCACATTTTGGAGCAACTCGCGGACAACCGGTTGATTCGTCCGCAGGCGACCTACGATGGTCCCATCCCAGGCCCGTACGTGCCGATCGAACGGCGATCGGCCAACGGCGTTCGCAGCTAACTCCACTCCACACCGAAAAACGGAGCGAAGAGCATGATCGTCATTCCCGCGATCGACCTCCGCGGCGGCAAATGCGTCCGCATGGAGCAAGGCGATCCGACCACGTCGACGACCTACGACGGCGATCCCACCGAGCGCGCGAAGGCCTTCGAAGCCGCCGGCGCGCAGCGCCTGCACGTGATCGATCTCGACGGCGCTTTCGGCTCGGGCGAGAATCTTTCGGCCGTCGAAGCCATCTGCAAAGCGGTGAGCATTCCGGTGCAGACCGGCGGCGGCTTGCGAGCGCTCAAGCACGCGGAGTCGGCTTTCAGCGCCGGTGCGAGCGAGATCATCATCGGAACGCTGCTCGTCGAGGACGAGCGCATGTCGCGCCACATCATCAGCCGCTTTCCCGAGAAGGTGATCGCCGGCATCGACGCGCGCGGCAGCGAGGTCGCGACGCACGGCTGGCAAGAGCGCACGCCGGTCAACCGCGACGCGCTGGTCAAGCGCGTCGCGCAGTGGGGCGTCCTGCGGATCATCTTCACCGAGATCCGCCGCGACGGCATGGGTGAAGGCTACGACATCGAGGCGCTCAACGCGGTTGCCAACGCCGCCGAGGTGAAGGTGACCGCCAGCGGCGGCGCGCGGAATATCGAGGACCTGCGCATTCTCAAGCGCTCGGTCCCGCTCACCGTCGACTCCTGCATCGTCGGCAGCGCGCTCTACAAGGGCACGATGGACCTCGCCGAAGCCATGTCCGCCGTCGCCTAGCCGCTACTGCGTGTATTCGCGCGGGAGTTCGGCCGGGAGGCGCGCGACGATCTCGTAGTTGATCGTGTCGCACCACGCCGCCCATTGGTCGGCGGTGACGGCGGCCGCGCCGTCGTTGCCGATGAGGGTGACGGTCGAGCCGGCGTGCGCGTTGGGCGCGTGGGTGAGATCGATCTCGGTAACGTTCATGGCGACGCGCCCGACGATCGGGCAGAGCGCGCCGTCGACGGCGAAAGCGCCGCGGTTCGAGAGCGCGCGCGGCACGCCGTCGCCGTAGCCGACGGGCACCACCCCGACGCGCATGTCGCGCGGAGCGTGAAAGCTCGCGCCATAGCCGATCGGAGAGCCCGCCGGCACGGTGCGCGTCACGACGATCTCGGAACGGTACGAGAGCGCCGGCTCGAGGTGCAGATCGTTCGCGCCCATCGCTTCGCGCGTCTGCGGCGACGGCCACAATCCATAGAGTGCGATCCCGAAGCGCGCGAAATCCAACCGCGTCTGCGGCCACAGCATCGCCGCCGCCGAGGCGGCGATGTGGCGCGCGGGCGCGGCGCCGGCTTTCTCGAGCGCCGGCGCCGCGGCGGCAAGCGCGCGCTCGAAGGCCGCCAGCTGATGGGCCGTGTACGGCGAGTCGATCTCTTCGGCGGAGGCGAGGTGCGAGAAGATGCCGGCGATCGAAACGTCGGAGAGATGCAGGTAATCTTCCACGGCGTCGGCGAGCTCGTGAGGCTCCAGACCGAGCCGGTTGAGGCCGGTGTTGACTTTCACGTGAACCTCGGCGCGCGTATGGCGCTTGTGCGCGGCTGCGGCGAGGCGGCGAGAGAACTCTTTGGCGTCCCACAGCGCCAGCTCGAGCTTGGCCGCGATCGCGTCGTCGAGCTGTTCGGGAGGAACGGGGCCGAGCACGAGGATGCGCGCGGTGACGCCGCCGTCGCGCAGCGCTATCCCTTCGGGCACCGTATAGGTGCAGATGCGGCTGGCGAACGGTTCGATCGCGAGCGCCGTCTCGGCGAGCCCGTGACCGTAGGCGTTGCTCTTGACGACGAACGCCGCCTTGCCGGCGCCGACGAGATCGCGCAGGACGCGCGCGTTGTGGCGCAGCGCCGCGAGCGAGACGCGGATCGCACCGATCACGCGCGGGCCAGCAGCTTGACGACGAGCGCGACCGGGAGCCCGAAGAAGACGACGTGCGCGACGACGGCGGCGATGAAATCGTTGGGAGAATGCGGGTACTCGAAGTTGCCCGAGACCAACAGCACGATTTGCATGAACAGATAGACCACCAGGCCGTAGACGATGCCGGCGACAACCCAGCGCGCGTTGAACGTGGGGCGCGAAGCGGCGACGTAGGCGTAGGCGCCGGCCCAGACCAGGCTCACGACGGCGTGGATGGCCAGCCCGTACGCCGCGGCGTTCGGATCGCCCGCGATGCTCTTGCCGAGCGCCTGCACCGCGACCGTTTGCCAGAGCGCGGCGATGCCGGCCCCCGCCGGCCGCACCAGGACGAACCACAAAAACGCGTCGAGGAGAGCGCCGCCGGCGATGCCGGCGAGCAGCGTCTGGAGCGCGATGCGGCCCCACGGGCGAGCGATTCGAGCGGTCATGCCCGCCTCTTCGCCCAGGTCCGCCCCGCGCCTGGCCGCCCCTGGTTCAGGCCGGTCTATGCTGGCGGCGCTACGCTTGGAACCATGATGGACCGAACGCCCGTCGTCGAGCCATTGCTGATCTGGGGAAGCGGAGCGTTGATCGCGGTGCTGCTGGGGGTCGGCTCGGCCTTCTTCCTGTGGGCCCGCGTCCAGGACGTGCCGGGCACCCTGGTGGTCTTCTCGGTCGGCGCGCTGGCGCTGGGCCTGGCGCTCTGCGCCGTTGCAAGCGGCCGCCGGTTCACCGGAACCCTGATCGTGCTCTATGCGGCCAGCCTGGTCCTAAGCCTCATCGCCGCCGCACCCACCCTCGCCCACCTGGCCTAGCCCCAGCCAGCGGGCCGCCAAAGGCCCTTGCACTCGCTCTGGGGCTCTGCTAAGATAGCACGGCTGGCGCTCTCGCGCTGAGACTGCTAATATCCGACCCGCATTTCAGAAAGTGTTGGAGGTTTCCGTGAATCTCAAGCCATTGCACGACAACGTGGTTGTCGAGCATGTCGAGCAAGACGACAAGACGTCGGGCGGCGTGTTTCTTCCCGATACGGCCAAGGAGAAGCCCCAGGAGGGCGTGATCCGGGCCGTGGGAGACGGCCGCGTGCTCGAAAACGGCACCAAGCTCGCGCTGAGCGTCAAAGTGGGCGACCGCGTGCTCTACCGCAAGTATTCGGGAAGCGAAGTCAAGGTTGACGGCACCGAGTACCTCATCATTCCCGAAAAAGACGTCCTGGCGATCGTGGACAAAGTCCCGGCGCACGCTTAAGGAGCGAAAGTAATAACTCATGGCTGCAAAGCAACTCGTATTCGATGAGAGCGCGCGCCGCGCGCTCGAGCGCGGTGCGAACGTCCTCGCCGATGCCGTCAAAGTGACGCTCGGACCGAAGGGCCGCAACGTCGTGCTCGACAAGAAGTTCGGCTCGCCGACGATCACCAACGACGGCGTGACGATCGCCAAGGAAATCGAGCTCCCCGACGCCTTCGAGAACATGGGCGCCCAGCTCGTCAAGGAAGTCGCCTCGAAGACCAACGACATCGCCGGCGACGGCACCACCACTGCGACCGTGCTCGCCCAGGCGATCATTCGCGAGGGCCTGCGCAACGTGACCGCCGGCGGCAACCCGCTGCAGATCAAGCGCGGCATCGAGAAGGCCGTCGACGTCGCCGTCAAAGAGATGGAGTCGTACGCGCAGAAGGTCGACACCAAAGAGAAGATCGCGCAGGTCGCGTCCATCTCGGCCAACGACAAAGAGATCGGCGATCTGATCGCCGACGCGATGGAGAAGGTCGGTAAGGACGGCGTCATCACGGTCGAGGAGTCGCGGACCCTCAAGACCGAGGTCGAGACCAAAGACGGCATGCAGTTCGACAAGGGCTACATCTCGCCGTACATGGTGACCGACAGCGAGCGCATGGAAGCCGTGCTCGACAACCCGTACATTCTCGTGACGGAGCGCAAGATCTCGGCGATCGCCGACATCCTGCCGCTGCTCGAGAAGGTCGTGCAGGTTCAGAAGCCGCTGCTGATCATCGCCGAGGACGTCGAGGGCGAAGCGCTCGCGACGCTCGTGGTGAACAAGCTGCGCGGTACGTTCACGAGCGTTGCGGTCAAGGCGCCGGGCTTCGGCGACCGCCGCAAGGAGATGCTCAAGGACATCGCCACGCTGACCGGCGCGACGGTGATTTCGGAAGAGCTCGGCCTCAAGCTCGACAAGGTGACCCCGGATCAGCTCGGCCAAGCCAAGCGCGTTCAGATCACCAAGGAAGAGACGACCATCGTCGATGGCGCCGGCAAGCGCGACGCGATTAAGGGCCGCATCGAGATGATCAAGAAGCAGATCGAGGAGACCGATTCCGACTTCGATCGCGAGAAGCTCCAGGAGCGTCTCGCCAAGCTCTCGGGCGGCGTTGCGGTGATCCAAGTCGGTGCCGCGACCGAGACCGAGCTCAAAGAGAAGAAGCACCGCATCGAGGACGCGCTCTCCGCGACCCGCGCTGCCGTGCAGGAAGGCATGATCCCGGGCGGCGGCAGCTCGCTGGTGCACGCGATCAAGGCCATCGACAAGTACATCGAAAAGGCCCCCAAGAGCAACGGCCATGCCGCGACGTGGGCCGACGAGCGCGTCGGCATCGACATCGTGCGCAAGGCGCTCGAGGAGCCGCTGCGCCAGATCGCCGAGAACGCGGGCTACGAAGGCTCGGTCGAAGTGATCAACGTCAAGACGAAGACGGCCCCCACGGGCTTCGACGCGATGACGGGCGAGATCGTCGACATGTTCAAGGCCGGCATCGTCGAGCCGTTCAAGGTCACGCGCTCGGCGCTGCAAAACGCGGCTTCGATCGGCGCGCTGATCCTCACCACGGAGACGCTGATCGCCGACAAGCCCGAGCCGAAGAAAGAGCCCGCCGGTATGCCCGGCGGCGGCATGGGCGGCTACGACATGATGTAATCTCGCGCACGCGAGAATGCAGAGAAGGCCCCGGCAGCAATGCCGGGGCTTCTTTTCTGCGCAAGCGAGGAAGCGCCTCTGCGCTCACGTATGGTAAGCGTCGCCGCTTTCGTCAGCCTACGTCAACGCGACGGCGCCGATGTAGTGCGTAGCCGAATCCGAGGGGGGAATATGGTAATCGTCAACGCGGAACGAATCGACTGGCTCGAGCGGAAATCTCCGAACGGAAAGTTTGCTCGTGCCGGGAAGAACATCTCAGAAGCGCTCGGCCGCGACCGGCGTTCTCTCGATCTGCTCGAGCGGCATCCCTTCGACGTTGAAATCACGAAGGTTCCACCGGGCAAGGCTTCCTGTCCGTACCATTCCCACAGCGCGCAGTGGGAGTTGTATCACGTCATTTCCGGGACGGGGCGCGTTCGGCACGCCGGCGGAACGAGCGCCATCGAAGCCGGCGACGCATTCGTTTTCAAGCCGAACGAACCGCACCAGATCGTGAACGACGGCAGCGAGGATCTCGTTTACTACGTCGTCGCGGACAATCCGATCGGCGAGTCGTGCCACTATCCCGACAGCGGCAAGTGGGCGGTCAAAGCGCCGGAGTACCGGCTAATTCGTAGCGACCCGCTCGACTATTACGACGGCGAAGAGTGACCGGGCTTACGGCGCCGGAGTGGAGTTGGTTGCGACGGAGGCCGCTCCGTTGATGCCATTGGTGACGGTGAAGGTGCTGTGCCCGTTGTACTCCGTCAGCGTGCTGGTTGCCAGGCTCCCGCTTG
>DATJRF010000290.1:0-4300 GCA_035505015.1 Verrucomicrobiia bacterium
CAATCTTCCCGTTGCGGCTGCGGTACCACCCGTGGCGAGCAGGTCGTCGACGATGAGAACGCGCTCGCCGGGGGCGAGCGCATCCGCGTGAATTTCGAGCGCGTTCGTCCCATACTCCAAAGCGTACTCTTCGGTGAATCGCTCGTGCGGGAGTTTACCGGGCTTACGCACGGGGATGAACCCGGCACCGATCGCGTACGCAACCGGAGCCGCAAAGATGTAACCGCGTGACTCGACGCCGACCACGTGCTGTATCCCACGGCCGGAGAATCGCTCGACAAAGAGGTCGACCGCGCGACGAAACCCTTGCTTATCTTTGAGTAACGGGGTAATGTCACGGAAAAGGATCCCGGGAATCGGAAAATCCGGGATCGCTCTGATGAGGGCTTCGATATCCACGGGGACGGGGTTCGAGGAAGGTTCGAGCGCGCCTTTCGGCGGTACGAAGCCCATGAAAGGATCGAGCATGCAGCAGCGAGTGTTGGCGGCCACGTTGGCCGCGGCCGTCGTGGCCGGCGTTGGTGCGCCCGCGCTGGCGAACGGCCAAGGGAGCACGACGACGATTATCGTCCTGGGAGCGGCAGCCGCCGGGTCCATTCCGTTGATCGTCAACTACAACCACAAAGTTCGCGAGAAGCGGGCGCAGCAGCAAGAAGTCACGCGCCGTCAAGACGCGTACCGCGATTGGTTCTACCACAAATACGGCTACTATCCGACCGACGAGCAGTTCAAGCAATGGTACGTGCAAACGTACGGCGCGAGCCCGCAAGCCGCGCAGCCGGCGGCACCGGCCCAAGCGAACCCGTCGACGCCTTAGCCGCTCGGAGGTAGCGCTTCGACGTCCGTGCGGCGATTGCTCGTCGCGTTCGCGCTGGCAATCGCCCTGCACGCGATCCTTGCGCTGCTCCTTCCCGCGCTGCGCCCGCCGAACTCGGCCGGGCGCGAGTTTATCGCACACGTGACGATCGCGCGGATCGAGCCGCGTCCGCGTCCCACGCCGACCCCCAAGCCCAAGCCGGTCCGCACCTTCGCCGCGGTGCCCGCCCGTTCGCCGGCTCCGCTCCATCGCGAGCCCGTCCATCACGCCGGCGCGCCACACGTCAGGCCGCCCCGGCTGGCGCTCACGCCGGAGCCGGCGCCGGCCGCGACCGCGGGGCAGGGGGCCGGAGCCGGAGCCGGCGCCGGAGCGGGCAGCCTCGGAAGCGCCTCGGCGCCCGGCAACGGCGGCGGCGGCGAGCAGCCGTGCGGTGTCGTGACGTTCTCCGATCCGCACGGCTCGCGGTACGATCCCAAGACCGGCGGCTTCTACGTCGACATCCGCCTTTCGGTCGACTTTCCCGATGGCCACGCCGAATCGGTGCTCCTCGACTATCCGTTCTACTACGCGACGGCCTCCGAGAACCCGTGGTCGGAGCAGAACCTCGCCGATCCCGATTTCCCGACGCGCTTCCAGACCCCGCCGCCGGCGCTCGCCGCCCAAGAACCGCCGCTCGTGCGTTACGTGATCGCGCACTCCAATCCCAACGGCACCACGATGCTCCAGGAGTGCCCGACGCCGTAGGCGAGGGCGCCCCGCGGTTTGGTCGAAGCAGCGAGCCATGAAGCGGCTCTCCGTGCACGTGGAGAAGACGGCTCGTACCGACGCGCTCTCGCGCGCGAGGCTCGTTCGCGCCATCGCCGAGGAGTTCTGCAGCGACGCACCGATCGACGAAGTCTGGCCGCGCTGCGTCGCGATGCTAGCCACGCTCGGCGCCGCCCACGAGGTCAAAGTCGTCCTGCAGGACGACGGCGACGAGCTGGCGCGCGAGACGATGCAGCGCGCAGAGACGGTCGTCCGCGAGCGCGGGGACGCGATCGAGATCGGCGTCCCGGTGCGCTTCGGCCGCAAGATCTTCGGAACGCTTTGCCTGCGCGGCATGGCCGCGCACGACGACGAGCGCATGACGCTGCTCGAATCGTGCGCGCTGCACGCCGGCGCGCGCCTCTACCGCGACGCGACGACGCAGGATCAGGAGCGCTACGCGCTGCTCGCCTATACCGACAGCCTCACCGACATCGCAAACCGGCGCAAGTTCGACGAGGCCTTTCAACGCGAGTGGTCGCGGGCGGTGCGCGAGCAGGCACCGATCTCGCTCTTGATGCTCGACGTCGACTATTTCAAGGCCTACAACGACCGCTACGGGCATCCGACCGGCGATCTGTGCCTGCAGCGCGTCGCGCACGCCCTGCAGGACGCCGTCCATCGCCCGACCGATCTGGTGGCTCGCTACGGCGGCGAAGAGTTCGTCGCGCTGCTGCCGCAGACCGGGCTCGCCGGCGCGATTACGACGGGCGAAGCGATGCGCCAGGCGATCGCGCGTTTGCGGATCGCGCACGAAGGCTCCTCGCTCGAGCGCGTCTCGCTCTCGGTGGGCATCGCCTCGACCGTGCCTTCGGGCGTCGACACGCTCGAGATGCTCATGCGCGCCGCCGACGAGCAGCTCTACCGCGCCAAGCTCGGCGGCCGCAACCGCGTCGCCGCCGCCGGCTACGAGTCGGAGTCGGCCGAGAGCGTCCAGCCCGCGCAGGATTCTCCGCGCGGCAACCTGCCGCTGCAGCTCACGCCGCTGATCGGGCGCAGCGCCGAGCTCGGCGAACTGCGGCGCCTGCTCGACCATCACCGCCTGGTGACGATCGCGGGCGTCGGCGGCGTGGGCAAGACGCGCACCGCGATCACCATCGCCTCGGAGATCGCCGATCGCTTCGACGACGGCGTCTGGTTCACCGATCTGGCCGCGCTCTCCGACCCACGCTTGATCGCGCAGACGATCGGCGCTCCCTTCGCCGCCAAGATCCCGATGAGCGACGCTCCCTTCGAAGCGCTGGCCGGAGTGCTCGAAGAGAAGATCGCGCTGCTCGTGATCGATACGTGCGAGCACTTGCTCGAAGGCGTCTCCCGGCTGGCGCAGACGCTGCTCGAGCGCTGCCCGCGCCTTTCGATCCTGGCGACCAGCCGGGCCCCGCTGGATCTCGCAGGCGAAGCGATCTACCGGCTTCCCTCGCTCGCGTTGCCGCAGAGCGGCAGCGTTCCGCCGGTGCGCGAGGCGGCCGGATACGATGCGATCGCGCTCTTCGTGGACCGCGCGATCTCGAGCGCGCCCGAGTTTCGCCTGACCGACGAGAACGTCGAGAGCGTGGTCGAGGTCTGCCATCGCGTCGACGGCATTGCGCTGGCCATCGAGATCGCCGCCGCGAGAATGAACGTGATGACGCCGGCCAGCTTGGCCTGGCGGCTCAACGAGCGCTTTCACACGCTGCGCCGCGGCAGCCGTACGCCGTTTTCGCGGGCGCAGACGATGCGCGCGCTCATCGATTGGAGCCACGATCTGCTCGAGCCGGCCGAGCGCGCGCTCTTCGATCGCCTCTCCGTCTTCGCCGACGGCTGGACGGCGGAGGAGGCCGCCGCGATCTGCTCGGGCGGCGAGGTGGAGCGCGACGCGGTCTTCGACCTGCTCTCCACCCTCGCCGACAAGTCGCTGGTGGCGATCGACCTCGACACGTACGGCGAGCGCTTTCACCTGCTCGAGCCGTTGCGCGACTACGCCGCCGAGCGCCTGGCGGAGCGCGGCGAGCGCGAGGCGCTGCGCCGCCGGCACGGCGAGTATTTCCTCGACCGGCTCGTCGCCGGCGGCGCACGGCCGCTGATGCCGCGCCCCAAGGCGTGGATGCTGGCGGTCGACGGTAGGCTCCCCGATATCCGGGCGGCGCTGACTTGGGCGATCGACGACGGCAACGATCTCGAACGCGGCGGGCGTGCCGCGATCGCCTTCTACGAGTACACCGAACGCCGGAACCTGCCCGGCGAAGCGCTGGCACGGCTGGAGAGCGTATCGCTCGCGGGCGAGCGCCTCGACCCGTTGCTGCAGCTCGACGTGCGCATCGCGATGGGCGGAGCGATCGTCGAAACCGGTCACTTCGACACGGAGACCAGTGCGGTGGTCGCGCGCGCGAGAGAACTGGGCGACGCACGCGGGATCGCGACGGCGCTCTCGCTCGCCTGCCATGCGTCGGCGATCTCGGGCGAACCCGTCGACGAAGCGATGGTCGAGGAGGCGGTAGCGCACGCGCGGACGATCGACGACGGCTACCTGCTGGGGCGCATTCTCGGCCTGGGCGCCTACCTGCGGCACCGCCCGCCGGAGCGAACGCGCGCTTGTTACGACGAGGCGATCAGATCGATCTCGCCGTACGGCGACGCGCTCTGCATTTCGGCGCTCTACAACAACTGGAGCGAGTTCGAGTTCGAGATGGGCGACTATCC
>DATJRF010000291.1:0-7254 GCA_035505015.1 Verrucomicrobiia bacterium
CGCGATTCCCGTCGCCTCGAGCGCCGGCACCACGACCGGCAGCCTGAGCGTGAGCGCGACGATCTCGAACAACTGCACGTTCGGCACCTCGACGCTGGCCTTCGGCGCCTACGATCCGGTCGTGACCAACGCCTCGACGCCGCTCACGTCGACCGGCACCGTGAACATCAGCTGCACGAAGAACGACTCGGTCTCGCTCACGGCCAACACCGGCTCGAACAGCGCCCATGCAAGCGGCAGCTGCGCGACGGCGACCTGCACGCGCGCGATGGCCTCGGGATCGAACTACCTCTCGTACGACATCTACACGAGCAACGCCAACACCACCGTTTGGAACGCCTCCAACGCGGTGAGCTTCACCGCGACGGGCTCTTCGCAAGGCGTCAGCGTGTACGGCTACATTCCCGCCGGCAGCGTGCAGCCGGCCGGCAGCTATACCGACACGGTGACGGTGACGGCTACGTTCTAGGGAGGGTTGTGCGGCCGCCAGGCCTCGCGGCGCTCTTTGCCGCGATCGTGAGCGCGAGCGTCGCGGTTCAAACCCCGGCTCTCGCGGTCGCGGGAACCTTCGACGTCGACCCGAGCGTCGTCGTCGCGAGCACGTGCACCTACAACGGCACGGGGACGTTGAGCTTCGGCGCCTACGATCCGGTCGTCGCCAACGCGAGCCTCGCCGCGACGGCGACCGGAACGGTGAGCGTCACCTGCCCGGATACGCTGGCGTACACGCTCACGGCCAACACCGGCCTCTACGGAACCCACGCGAGCGGGAGCTGCGCGACCGCAACCTGCACGCGCGCGATGCTCAGCGGCAGCAGTTACCTCTCGTACGATATTTATACGACCTCGGCGCACACGACGGTCTGGAACGCGACGAATAGCATCGCCGGGACCGGCTCGGGCATCGCGCAGAGCATCTCGGTCTACGGATACATTCCCCCCGCCGAAGTCGCCCCCGCCGGCAGCTATGCCGATACGGTGACGGTCACCGTGACGTTCTGATGTCGCTGCTCGGGCTGCTCTGCGCGATCTCGCTCCTCGCCTTCCCGTTCTCCGCCCGCGCGTTGCCGCGAGCGGGCGCCGGTGCAGAACTGCGGCGCCCGCATGCGAACACGTGCACGCTGACCACGTTGAGGATGGCCTTCGGCACCTACGCGCCGCTGACGACCAACCTGACGACGCCGCTCGAAATCACCGGATCGCTCAAGGTCAAGTGCACGAGCGGCCTCGGCTACAGCCTCACCGCCGATACCGGCCTCCACGGTGCCGACGCGACGGGGAGCTGCGCGACGGCGGCGTGCACCCGCGCGCTCAATACCGGTACCGCTTACGTCTCGTACGATCTCTATACGGACAACACGTATACCACGGTGTGGAATGCCTCCAACTCGATCGGCGGGACGGGCACCGGCGCGGCGGTAACGGTCGACTTCTACGGCTACATTCCCGCCGGTATCGCCAATACGCCCGGAACCTACGGCGACACCGTGACCGTCACGGTGACCTACTGATGGCGCTGCGCCTTCGAATCGCCGGCGCCGCCGTTGCGTTAGCACTGCTCGCCGTGCTGGCCGGCGCCCGCAGCGACGCGCAGACGGCTACCGGATCGCTCAAGCCGTCGATGACGATCGCGGCCGACTGCATCACGAGCACGTCGACCGCGACGCTGAGTTTCCCGGAGTATCTGCCGAATCAATCCACGCCGCTCACCGCCGCTCCCAGCGCGATCACGATCACCTGCACGAACACGACCGCTTGGAGCATCACGGCGAGCAAAGGGAACAACAGCACCCACGCGACCGGAACCTGCGGCAGCGCGACCTGCAGCCGCGCGATGACCAACGGCACCGCCTATATCGGCTACGACCTCTTCGTCGGGGCCTGCTGCTCGGGCACGACCGTCTGGAACACCACCAACACCATCTCCGGAACCGGCGACGGCTCGGCGCAAACGATCTCCTTCTGGGGAGAAGTCGCCGCGAGCCAGAACGTAGCCGCCGGAACCTACACGGATACCGTCGTTGCAACGTATACGTACTGACGCTTGGCGCCGCAGGGCGCGGATGTGGATCGGTTGGACCGCCGCAGCGATCGCGGCAGCGGGGTGGTTCGGCGTTGCTCGCGCCGCCGATTTCTCGATCCTGCCGACGACGATCACGCTCTCCAACCAACCGGCGGCCGACGTCTCCCTGACGAACACCGGAACCACGTTTACGCGCATCTCGGTCCACGCCTACGCCTGGTCGCAGGAGCCGAGCCTGCCCGAGAAGCTCACGGAATCCGACGACGTCGTCTACTTCCCGGAGATCTTCGCGCTCGCACCGGGCGGTACGCAGCGCATTCGGGTCGGATCCGCGCTGGGGCCGACCGACAAAGAGCAGGCTTACCGGCTGATCATTCAAGAGCTGCCCACGCCCAAGGCGCCGGGCGGCCCGCCGTCGTTCGGCGTCACCTTCCTCTCGCGCGTCGACATGCCGGTCTTCGTCTCGCCGCGCGGCCCGCAGACGCGCGTCCCGAAGCTCGTTTCGCTCGCCGTCGAGCACGGCGTTGCCACGGCGCTGCTTGCGAACGAAGGCACGATCCACATTCGCCAGTCGGTGCTGACGTTTACCGGCACCGACGCGGCCGGCAACGCGATCTGGCACGAAACCGTGCGGCCGTTCTACGTGCTCGCCGGCAGCCAGCAGAACGCCCACGCGACGATTCCGGCGGCGATCTGCGCGCGTCTGCATGGGATATCTGCGCACTGGGTACTACCCGACAACCTGGGCCAGCTCGCGGCGTCGAGCGGAATCGGCTCGTGTAGGTAGCGTGCTTCGCAAGGCCGTCGCAGTCGTTGCGGCCCTGCTGACGACGATGGGCGCGGTCCCGTCGATCGACGCGCTGCCGTCCCCCAGCCCCTCGCCGGCACCCGCTTATCACCGCTCCTTCGTCGACTTGAGCATCGACGGCGAGCCGGCCGGCAGCGTGCTCGCCGTCTTCAACGACGGCACCGACGTCTTGCTGACGCGCGGCGACCTGCAGCAGCACGGGATTCCGATCGGAAAGGCGCCGTGCGTGACGATCTCGGATGCCTGTTACATCTCGCTCGCGGACCTCAAGCCCTCGATCGGATACAGCTTCGACGAAAACGCGCTCTCCGTCGACATCTCGCTGGGCGCGGGGCTGCTCCCGAGAAAAGCGATGGCGGTGGGGCTGCAGGCGCCGGAGATGTCCGACGTCCACGTGCGCGGCAACGTCCTCGACTACTCGTTCAACGGCGGGCCGCAGCAGAAGCTCGCCGGCACGCTCGACGATCGCTTCGGGATCGCCAACGACGTCGTGCTCGAGGGCGGCGTCGGGCGAACCACCAGCGGTTTCGTGCAGCGAACGTTTACGGATATCACGATCGACGACCCGAGCGCCCAGCGCCGCGACGTCGTCGGCGACACGGCCTCGGAGGGCGACGCCTTCGGCGGCGGCTTCGAGTACGGCGGCTTCACCGTGCAGCGCCAGTTCTCGCTCGATCCCTACAGCATCACCTATCCGACGCCGACGCTGCAGACCGCGATCACGCAGCCCTCGCAGGCGCAGATCTACGTCAACGGCGTCCTCGTCAAGACGATCGATCTGCCGCCGGGCTACTACACGCTCAATAACCTTCCCGTCGTCGCTGGCATCTCCAACGCACAGGTCGTCATACGCAACGCCTACGGCGCCTCGACCTTCAACACCGGGACCTTCGGCGGCGTCTCGCTGCTGCGCCCCGGTCTGAGCGATTACCAGTTCGGAGCCGGGTTTCTTCGCGAAAACCTCGGCGAGCCGGATCAATCCTACGGTCCCGCCGTCGGCACCGCGAGTTACCGCATCGGCATCTCGAACGCCGCGACGATCGGCGGGCTGCTGCAGAGCGCCGACGGCACGACCGATGCGGGAGCTACCTACGATGCGCAGATCGGGGCCGGCGTGCTCCAGGCGGCGGCGGGCGTCTCGGCCGGCAGCGGCGCCCGCAATGGTTCCGCGGGGCTGCTTTCGTACAGCGCGACGACCACGAAGAACGGCTTCGCGATCGCGCTGCAGGCGCAGAGCGGCGATTTTACGCCGGTTTCCTCCTTCGTTCCGGCGGTGGAGCAGTTCAGCAGCGCGGTCGTCGCCTGGTCGCGTCAGATCACGCACCAGCTCTCGCTCACGCTCTCGGAGCAGATCAGCAACTACGCCGACCAGGGTGCCATCAAGCAGACGGCGCTCGCGTTCACGCAGCAGCTGGGCGTCTGGACGATGACCGGCTCCTACGGCATCGGTTCCTCGCCGGCGACGGCGCAAACGCCTGCGCAGCACACGCAGTCGCTCTCGGTCTCGTTTATCCGCACGCTGCCGTCGCGCTCCAACACCACGCTCAGCGAAGCCGTAAACGTGCAAACCGGTCCGGGAGCGGCCTCCGGCGTCGAGATCAACTCCTCGGCGCTCTCGCCGATGGACAGTTCGTACAACGCGGTGTTGCAGACCAAGCCCGGCGGCGGAATCGAGGGCGGCGGTTGGGTCAATCTCGCATCGCAGTACGGCACGCTGCAGCTCTACGGCTCGCCGGGCAGCACGCTCTCGCAGATCGGCGGCGAGCTCGACGGCGCGATCGTTTCGACGTCGAAGGGAACGTTCTTCACGCAGAGCGTTCCGGATGCGTACGCGCTCGTGGTCACCGGCGTTCCGAAGGCGCCGGTTTACTACAGCGGTATGTACGTCGGGGCGACGACGCGCAACGGTGCGATGGTCGTGCCGTTCCTGCAGTCGAACTTCGCCAACAACATCTCCGTCTCGAACGGCGGGCTACCGCTCGACCAGATTCTCGTAGGAGCCGGCAGCGGCAACGTCGCGCCCAGCTACCACAACGGCGCGCTGGTCGAAGATCGCGTCGTCACCGTGCACGCGATCGTCGGCAAGGTGATGTTCCAAGAAGGGAACAACCGGATCCCGCCGATGTACGGCGACGCCCGCCTCGAGCTCGCGCAGCTCCACTACGATTCGCCGATCGACGACGAGGGCCGCGTCTACTTCCAAAACGTCCCCCCGGGCCGCTACGACCTGCGCATCACCGTTCCCGGAAAGACCTGCACCACCGCCGTAGACATCCCCGCCTTCTCAAGCGTCGTCTACAAGATGGGAACGGTAGCCTGCAAGATATAGATCTCGCAAACGCCATACCGAGCTAGTAGGCTGCATACCGCACGTTGCTGCGTTCATGCCGGCTCCCATGACGTTCGCTCCAATCCTCTTACAAGAGGACGAGCTCCACGCGGCGGTTCAAAGCTTTATTGGCAGGCGTCGTGTTCGGTGCGACCGGGCGCGAATACGAGTAGCCGACCGCTACGAGGCGCGAGCGCGCGATGTGATAGCGGTTGACTAAATCGTCGACGACGGCTTGCGCGCGCGCTTGCGAGAGAACGACGTTGTGCTCCCAGCCGCCGTCAGAATCGGTGTGCCCCTCGACGCGGAGCCGCCACCCTGGATTATCCTGTATGACTTTGGCGATTTGCGCGATGACGCTCTCGGACTGCGGCTGAATCGTCGATTTGTCGACGTCGAAATGGATGCCGTAGACGCGAATGCGCTTTTGGGTTTTTAACTGGCTGGCGATTCCGGACGGCGCGGGTTTTGCCGTCGGCGGCAGCGACGCGACCGGGACGGGCGTCGGCGACGGGGGCGCGTCGGTCAGCGCGAACTGAGGATCGAAATCGAACTGCGCCTCGCTGCCGTGGCGATCGGCATAGAAGATGTCGAGCTTGTGCTGTCCGGGCGAGAGCTTCGCGGAGGTATACGGGGCGTCCGCTAGCGGTTTTACCCCACCGTTGTCGACGACGAGGCTGCCATCGATGAACACCCACGAATCGTCGTCCGAACCTTCGCTCAAGCCGACGGTCGTGCTCTTGGGGGTCGTGAAGTATCCTTCGTAATGCGCGGTCAGATAGTACGTCTCATCGTCGGTAAAGCCGTCGGCGAACATCTGGCCCCGTTCGATCGGCAGGCAGTCGGCGACGACTTTTTCGAGCTTGACGCCGCTCGGACTCGAGGCCGACCACCACAGGATCTCGCCGGCGCCGTTGACGTCCGCGATCTTCCCCGACGCTTGCGGCCCGGTCAGAGCGGTCTGCGTTGCGACCGGCAGTCCATCGGGGCCGAGCTTACGCGCGACCAGACCCGGCACGATCTGCGCGTCGACGCCGTGTTCGACGTCGGGATGGTGGGCGGGCAGCACGTAATACGTGGCGGTCAGCTTGCCGGCACCCGGCGAACACGCCGGCGCCGGCGTCGAAACCCCAAGCGTCGGCAGCGGCGCCGCGGATGGCGAGGCCTGCGCCGATGCTTCGTCCGAGGACGATGCTTCGGGGGATGCGGATTCCGTCGCCGATGCGGCAGGCTCGCTCGATGGCGATGCCTCGGCTGACGTAGCCTGCGTCGTAGAGCCCGACGAGGAGCCGCCCGCGCATCCGGCGAGCGCGCAGCCCAAGACGGCAATCGCCGCGAGCAAGTATTTCACGTTGCCTTCCTCCGCACGGGCATCGAAAATCGCGGAGTTCGCACCGGCAAGCAAGCAAGCCTTTTTCATCCGGCAACGACCGGTTACGGTGAGACGGCGGCTTCGAGGAGCGTGAGCGTTTGCGCATCCGCGTCGAGCTCGGCGTCGAGACCGACCGGGAGGATCCACTGCGTGGGAACGTGGCCGAAGGGTGCTCCGGTCAAGGCGGGGACGTGCAGCGAGCGCAGGCGCTCGGCGATCACCTCCTCGGCGGTGGGCGCATCGCCGGCGCAGCCCGTGCATTGACCGAAGAGTGCTGCCCTAACGTCGCGCAACGCGCCGCCGAGCGCGAGCTGCGTGAGCATGCGGTCGATCCGGTACGGCTGCTCTTGCGTCTCCTCAAAGAAAAAGATCGCGTCGCGCAGCGGCACCGCGAAGGGCGTTCCCTGCAGCGCGGAGACAAGCGAAAGATTCCCGCCCGCGAGCCGGCCGCGCGCGCGCCCGGGCGCGATGCGCTGCGCGTCGGGAGCGTGCAGCACCCCAACCGGATCCGGCGACATCAGCGTGCGCTCGAAATACTCGCGCGCCACGCCCGAGTACGACGAGCCGTGCGCGGCGACGGGGCCGTGGAAGGCGATCACGCCGCTGCGCATCGGGATCGCGTTGACGATCGCGGTCAGGTCGGAGTAGCCCATCACGACTTTGGGGTCGTCGCGAATCGCGTCGAAGTCGAGCGCGTCGAGAATGCGCATCGTGCCGTATCC
>DATJRF010000292.1:0-7044 GCA_035505015.1 Verrucomicrobiia bacterium
GGCGAGATGTACGGCGACGCCGTCCAGTACCCGGCCAAGATCGGCGCGGCGACGATCGACGCGATTGCCGACTTCTTCGCCGGCAAGAAGGTGCCGGCGCGCATCGCGATTCCGGTCGGTACGTATACCGCCGCAGACGCCAAAAAGTAGCGGTGCCGCTGCTGGAGATGCGCGGCATCGGGAAGAGCTTTCCCGGCGTTCGCGCGCTCGACGACGTCTCGCTCGCGCTCGAAGCGGGCGAAGTGCTTGCGCTCGTGGGTGAGAACGGCGCGGGCAAGTCGACCTTGATGAAGATTCTCGCGGGCGCGCAGCGCGCCGATGCCGGTGCGATTCTCGTCGACGAGCGCGAGGTGCAGATCGAGTCGCCGCGCGCCGCCGAGCGCTTGGGCATCGGGATGATCTACCAAGAGTTCAATCTCGTGCCCCAGCTGAGCGCGCCGCAGAACATCGTCCTGGGCTTCGAGCCGACGCGCGGCGGCCTGCTCGACGCGCGCGCCGCGCGCGAGCGAGCGAGCTCCGTGCTGCGCGAGCTCGGCCTCGAGCTGCCGCTCGACGTGCCGACCGCCAGCCTCTCGGTCGGCCAGCAGCAGGTCGTCGAGATTGCGAAAGCGCTCGCACGCGAGGCGCGCATCATCGTGATGGACGAGCCGACCGCCGCGCTCACCGAGCGCGAGATCGACCGGCTCTTCGAGATCGTTGCAAAGCTGCGGGCACGCGGTGCCGGCATCGTCTACATCTCGCACCGCATGGACGAGCTCCCGCGCATCGCCGACCGCATCACCGTCTTGCGCGACGGGCGCGCGATCGAAACGCGCAAGGCTGCCGACTTTCCGGCCGACGAGATCGTGCGAGCGATGGTCGGGCGCCGTATCGACTCCCTCTTTCCCGAGCTGCCGGCGGTCGCGCACGGCGCGCCGGCGGTGCTCGCCGTGCGCGACTTGGTGCGCGAGCCGGCGGTGCGCGGCGTTTCGTTCGCGGTTCGCGCCGGAGAGATCGTGGGGTTGGCGGGCCTGGTCGGAGCCGGGCGTACGGAGATTTTGCGTTCGATCGCGGGCGCCGACCAGGCTAGCGGCGGAGAGGTTCGCATCGACGGCGTTCCGGTTCGCCCCCGCAGTCCGCGCGAGGCGATTGCGAGCGGCGTCGCGTTCATCACCGAAGACCGCAAGACGCAGGGGCTGGTGCTCGGGATGGCCGTCCGCGAGAACGTCACGCTCGCGCACCTCGCAGGGTTCGTGGGACGCGGCGGGTTGATCGATCGCGGGCGCGAACGCGAGGCGACGCGGCGCGCGATCGACGACTTGCATATCCGAACGCCCGGGACCGAGCAGCTGGTGCGCAACCTCTCCGGCGGCAATCAGCAAAAAGTGGTGCTGGCCAAGTGGCTGCTCGGGAAAGCGCGCGTCTTTCTCTTCGACGAGCCGACCCGAGGCATCGACGTCGGTGCGAAAGCCGAGATCTACCAGCTGATGATCGAGCTGGCGCGTGCGGGGGCCGCGATCGTGATGGTGTCGAGCGAGCTGCCGGAGGTGCTCGGGATGTCGCACCGCCTGCTGGTCGTACGAGACGGCCGAATCGTCGCCGAGTTCGATCGCGCCGGCGCCTCTCCCGAGGAGGTGATCGCGGCGGCTTCGGGTGCGGCGGCGTGAGCGCGCGCAGCGCGCACTGGCTGCGCGTCGGAGGGGCGATCGCCGCGCTGCTGGCCTTCGTCGCGCTCATCGACGTCGCGTCGCACGGGGCGTTTCTCGAGCCTTCCAACATCGTGCGCGTCTTGCGCCAGATCACCTACAACTGCATTCTCGGCGTCGGCCAGACCTTCGTCATCGTCACGGCCGGGATCGATCTCTCGGTCGGTTCGCTCGCCTCGCTTGCCGGCGTCGTCGCGGCGACCGTCGCCAACGGCCTGCATGTGAGCGGTTTCCCGCTGATCGCCGTGACGCTGCTGGCGGCCGTCGCCGTCGGCGGCGCCGCCGGCTGGATCAATGCGCTGCCGGTCGTCAAGCTGAATCTGCCGCCGTTCATCACCACGCTCGCGATGCTCGAAGCCGCCCTCGGCCTCTCGTTCATGGTGTCGCACGGCCGGCCGGTGGCGCTGACCAGCACCGATTTTCAGAACACCGGAATCGGCTCGTTTGCCGGCGACGTCACCGCGGCGCTCCACCTGCCGAATATCCCCGTCCCGGTGGTGTGGATGGTGGTCGTGATCGTCGCCGCCTCGATCCTGCTCAACCGCACCCGGTTCGGCCGCTACGTCTTTGCCATCGGCGGCAACGAGGAGGCGGCACGGCTGGCGGGCGTCAACGTCGCGCGCGTCAAGACGATGGTCTACGTGATCAGCGGCGTCTGTGCCGGGATCGTCGGCTTTCTCTACATGGCGCTCTTCTCGTCGGGCTCGCCGCAAACCGCGACCGGCGACGAGCTGCTCGAATCGATCGCTGCGGTCGTCGTCGGCGGAACCAGCTTGATGGGCGGGCGCGGGAGCATCGTCGGCACGTTCTTCGGCGCGCTGCTGATCGGGCTGCTCTACAACGCGATGAACTTGCTCGGCGTCGACTCCTACCTGCAAAAGGTCGTGCTCGGGGCGGTGATCCTGCTCGCCGTCGTCTTCGACGAGCTGCGCAAGCGGTATCTCACCAAGACGTAGCGGCTAGGGCGCGGTCGCGGCGCCGCGCAGGCCGCGCATCACTTTCCCTTCGGTATTCAGGTAGTAAGCGTCGCCGTCGAAGCGCGGCGTATCCGCAAAGACCAGGTAGAGATACTTGAAGTTTTCCGAGAAGGCGTAGGCCGGGAAGTAGTCGCCTTGGCGCATCGGCTGCGTTCGCACGTCGAGTAAGACCGTGTAGCCGTTCTCGCAGCGGCAGTTTTCGCGCACCGCAACGAAGTGGCGGTAGGCCGCATCGCGATACTTCTGGTCGCGCGTGAGGAACCACAGATCGAAAGCCGAGTTGGCGTATTCGGGGCGCATCCAATACCGCGGGTCCACGACCGAGAGGTCGCGGTAGTCGATCGCCTCGGGAATCAGGCCGTATCGCTGCGCGACGGCCGTCCAGGAGCCGAAGTACGCCTCGCCCACCTCGCGATCGCCCCCCTTGGCCACGAGTTCGGCATAGAACGAGGCGAGCTCCGTCACGGTCCCGTCGCCGGAGGGCTTCCCCGTGCGGTAGTCGACGGTGCGGAACCACAGGTGCCCGCCGATCCGTTCGCGCTTGTATGCGAGGATGGCGTCGGTGAGCTCTCGGTACCACGCGCGCGTACGCTCGTTTCCGAGCATCGCCCAGCCGCCCCAGAGGTACTCGTAGAACGAGTCGGCCGGCTCGTCCGGTGCGACGTCGTCGGTGCCGACGAACTCGCCGGTCTCGACGTCGAACTGGGTGGCAAGCAGATTGAGCGCGGAGCGTTTGGCGATCGCCGCTTCGTAGGCTTTCATCGAGGCGTCGAGATACTTGGGATCGCCGAAGAGCCGCGAGAGATCGCCGAACTCCAGGATGTTCGAGCCGATCTCGGCGAGGTTGCTGCGCGCGTCGCGGACCGCGCCCGTGCGAAGGTTGACGAAGCGGTAGGGAGCGCCGCTCGGCGATTTCGTAAAGCACGGCAGCAGGCGGTCGGCGAGGTCGCGCGCGCGCTCGAGCAAGAAGCGCTCGCCGGTCGCGTAGTAGCCGGTCGTCAGGCCGGCGACCACGCGGATCACCGCCTCGAACATCTGCATCTCGCCGTCGACGTCGAAATCCAAGTGCGAGCGCAGCCACGCGACGCACCGCGCCAGCTCGTCGTCGAGGCCCATCACGTAGAGCGTGTCCATCGCTTCCACGATGGAGAGCCCGAACGAGTGGCCCGGAATGAAGAAATCCTTCGGCTTCGCCGAGAGCGGCGCGAACTCGTCGTAGCCCCACGCGATCGAGGTGTAGCCGCGCCAGACGTGGAGAAACTCCTCGCGCACCTCTTCCGCGATCGCGGCGGGCGACGGCTGCGGCTGCGGCCGCGCGGCACGGGCGCGGCCGGAAAACAATGGGAGCCCCGCCGCGGCTGCGGCGAGGCTCCAGGTAAAAGGCCCTCGGCGCACCTAGAAGGGGAAGTCGCTCGGTTTGAGCCCGGTGTTGACCTGGATGTCGCTGAAGTTTTGGTCGAGCATGATCGTGCTGCCGGCGTAGAGGATCTGGCGAATCGGCCAGTGCGTCGCCTTGTTCACGTAGAGGATCATCTCGGTGACGCCG
The DNA here is from genome assembly GCA_035505015.1 of Verrucomicrobiia bacterium. GTDB lineage: Bacteria > Vulcanimicrobiota > Vulcanimicrobiia > Vulcanimicrobiales > Vulcanimicrobiaceae > DATJRF01. Next base: position 4,209 of record DATJRF010000292.1, read on the forward strand.
TTGCTCGCGGCCGGGTTTGCGACTTTCTCGTCCAGCCGGATCGTCTCGACGCCGCCGAGGATACCGCCGTTGCCTTCCGTCACGGTGCCGGGAACGGTCCCGTAGTTGTTGACGATATTCTGGATCAAGCCGTCGGGGATCGTATAGCCCAGCAGCGAGACCGCGCGCGGATCGTGCAGCCCGACCTTCAGATGGATCGCCGAGAGCAAGCCGCCTTGATGGCCGCTGACCTGGTCGCCGCCGGTCCAGACGCCGCCGCCGCCCTTGCCGTCGCCGTCGAGGATCAGCGTCTTGACGTAGTGCGGCTTGAGGAACTGGTAGCTATAGGTCCGGTCCTGCGTCTGCGTCCCTTTGACCTCGTGCGACTTGAGCGTGTACGTGTAATCGTTGACGCTCGCGAACATCGCGTTGAAAGCCGTGACCGCGGCCGGCGTTCCGGCGGCGCGGGCGGAGCCGCCGGCGGCCAGTGCGGCTACGGCCACGAGAGCGAGCGCCAGAGGATAAGAGCGGCTAGGGTTCATGAAAACCTCCGTCCGGAATTAGGTGGAGTCGACGAGTAGCGTTCCGTGCTTCCCTTCTACGCCGATGAGCACGTCGCATTTTGCGTCGGCGGCAATTTCCTCGATGACGTGGCCGAGGGGCGCCCCGCTGTACTTGCCCTCCCGGTAGGAGCCGAGGATGATCAGATCGGCCTTGTCGCGCTTGGCGACGTCGAGCACCGCCTGTTTGGTGGAGCGCGTCTTGATCGTCTCGGTGCGCAGGGTCACGTCGGCGCCTTGCGCCAGCGCTTCGGCCGCGCCGAGCGCGTCGAGCGCCTGACGCTCCTCGATCGCCATCTCCGCGTCCGGCGGCAGCGTGTAGGGGACCTCGATCACGTAGATGGCGTGCAGTGCCGATCGCTCGCCGCGCGCCAGCTTGACGGCGAGCGCCATCATGTGCGAGGAGTTGATCTCGGGCGAGAAGACGATGATGATGCTGCCGACCATGCGCTCGAGCGAGCTCTCCGCCTCGGCCGCGAGCTTCTGCACGAGCGAGGCCGGCGGGTGGAGCATCCACCACAACGTCGCGCCGATCGAGGCGGCGATCAGCAGAGCGGCGAGCGCCCCCGCGAGGGTGACGTGGACTTCGTAGCCCAGCCAGGTCACGTTCGGCCCCGCATCCGCACGATGAGGGCGATGCGGTGAACGCCCAGCGCGATCATCGCCGCCCCCAAGACGAGCCCCGGCACGATCGCGAGCCCCCCGCTCGGCGCGAGCTCCGCGGTGCGCACCGCGACGATCGAGCCGACGGCCACCATCAGCACCGCGAGGGCGCCGCGCAGGATCAGCACGTCACGCGCTCGCCTTCTGCCGCTCTTCGCTGGCCTTGAGATTCGCGACGTACTCGTCCATGAGCTCCAGCTCGCCCGCGTTGCGCAGGATCTCGACCTGCGCCTTGCGCCAGTCGTGGCGCTGCGAACGCAGCAGCGGCAGCTTCCGGTAGCGGCGATACACGAAGTAGAGCACGATCCCAAAGAGCAGCCAGGCCGGCCCGAAGACGCGCCCGAGCGGGTGGGTCTTCAGGGTGAAGATCAAGATCGCGAAGATGCCGCAAAAGCCGATCAGGCCGATGATCGGGAACTCGACGCGCTCGCCGCGGAAGCGCAACGGAACGTTGAGCGGAATCTTGAACTTGCGCGGGCTCAAAGGATCGAAGAGGCGCAGCGCGATGAGGCCCAGGAAGACGAACGAGTAGCTCGTCGCCGCTCCGAAGGCGTAGAGGTCCGCGAGAAAATCGAGGCCGCTCTCGCCGTGGAAGAAGCGATCGTAGAGGCCCACCATCCGCGGATCGAGCGAGGGCAGGGCCGCGAAGATCAGCTCCAGCACCGCCAGGCTGCAGAAAAAGACGATCGAGATCGCCGGCGTGCGAAACTTGGCATGCACGCGCTGGAAGATCGAAGGCAGCAGGTTCGTGCTGCTCATCGCATAGGCGATGCGCGAGCTGCCGAAGACGCCCGAGTTCGACGAGATCAGCAGCAGCACCGCGCCAAGCACCGGAACGTAGAGTGCGGCGAAGGCGCCGTACCAGGGAACCTGGGCGGCGAGCAGCGCCACCGCCTTGCCCTGGTTGTCGGAGTTTCCCGGGAACATCTGCCAGAACTGAATGGGGTGGCCGTGCGCGTCGAAGATGGGGTGCCACGGATGCATGCCGAGCGCGAGATTCGAGTATGCAAGCGCGAAGATCAGGATGGTGAGGATCAGCGCTACCGAGGTGCGTGGGATTACGGAAGCGGGGCGCTGCGTCTCCTGGGCGGCTTGCGAGATCGATTCGAGGCCGACGAAGGAGATGATCGCATACGAGGTGCCGAGCATCAAATCGTACGAAGAGGGCCAGTGGAACTGCATGTTGTGCACGAGCAGCTCCGGCCGGAACGCGAACAAGAAGCCCAAGAACAAGATCGCGCTCTCGCTCATCACGTCGAGTGCCGAGACGAAGCCGTTGAAGGCGGTGCTCTCCCGGACCCCGATCACGTTGAGCAGGCAGAGTCCGGCGATCAAGCTGAAGGTGACGGTGAAGTGGACCCACGGGTGGACGGATGCGGTGAGCACCGGCAAGAGCTGGCTCGAATAATCGACGCAGGTCCAAGCGAAGAGCGTGACGTCGATCGTGAAGTCCAGCAGCACGGCCCATCCCGCGACGAAGCCGAAGATGTCGCCCAGGCCGCGTAAGACGAAATACTGCCCGCCGCCCGCGACCGGATAGGTCGCCGCGAGCTCCGTGTAGGCGAGCCCGATACAGACGTAGACGATGCCGGCGAAGAGAAAGGCAACGTTGGAGGCGCCGGCCGCCGCTCCGA
>DATJRF010000293.1:0-3101 GCA_035505015.1 Verrucomicrobiia bacterium
CATGCAGTTGTTGCAGTTCTCGTGCTTGCCACGGCCGTACTTCTCCCACTCGGTCTCGGCGAGCAGCTCCTTGTACGTCTTGGCGTAGCCGGCGTCGGCCATCAAGTAGCAGGGCTTCTGCCAGCCGAAGACGGTGTAGCAGGGAATGCCCCACGGCGTGCACTCGAAGTCGGTTTTGCCCTCGAGGAAATCGAGGTAGAGCGGCGAGTGGTTGAGCCGCCATTTCTTGCGCTTACCGTCGGCGAAGGCTTGCTTGAAGATCTCGCGGGTGCGCTCCACGCCCAGGAAGTGCTCTTGATCGGGTGCCTTCTCGTAGGCGTAGGCCGGCGAGATCTGCATCATGTCGACCTCGAGCTCGTCGTTGAGGTAGTCGAGCACGGCGCGGATCGACTCGGGACCGTCTTGATTGAAGAACGTCGTGTTGGTGAAAACGCGAAAACCCTTGGCCTTGGCGATCTTGATCGCTTCGACGGCCTTCTCGAAGGTGCCGTCGCGGCACACCGACTCGTCGTGACGCTCCTGCATGCCGTCGAGGTGGATCATCCACGCGAAGTAGATCGAGGGCTTGAACTGATCGATCTTCTTGGCCAGCAGCAGCGCGTTGGTGCACAGGAAGACAAACTTCTTGCGCTTGACCAGCTCTTCGACGATCTGCGGCATTTGGTCGTGGATGAGCGGCTCGCCGCCCGCGATCGAGACCATCGGGGCGCCGCACTCCTCGACGGCGGCGATGCACTCGTCGACCGAGAGGCGCCGGCGCAGGATATCGGTCGGATGCTGGATCTTGCCGCAGCCGGCGCACGCGAGGTTGCACTGGAGCAGCGGCTCCAGCTCGAGCACGAGCGGGTACTTCTTCTCGCCTCTGATCTTCTTGCTCGCGATGTACTTGGCCACCGCGATCTTCTGTTGGACGGGCATCGTGCTCATGATGGGGTTAACTGCTCCTTGCTGGGATTGGTTTCCTCGGGAATGGCCTTGGCGCCGTTGCCCTTCGACGCTGCGCTCGCGGCGCTGCGCTCGAGGTGACGAGCTTGGGCGAGGGCCATGGTGGGGAAGACGTGACGGTAGAGGTGGTAATTGATGTAGAAATCGCGCGGGAAGCCGGTGCCGGTGAAGGCGGGCTCGTCCCACGTGCCGTCCGGGCGCTGGCGCTCGCGCAGGTAGGCGAGGCCGCGCTGGGCGGCCGCAGACGCGCCGAGGCCGGCGATCTGCAGGGCGTTGACCGCCCAGGCGGTCTGCGAGGGCGTGCTCGGGCCGATGCCGGCGAACGACTCGTCGGCGTAGGAGTGGCACGTCTCGCCCCAGCCGCCGTCGGCGTTCTGGACCGTGCGCAGCCAGGCGGCACCGCGAGCGATCATCTCGTCCCCGGTGCGCAGCGCGCCCAACGCCGAGATCGCGCACCACGTTCCGTAGATGAAGTTGACGCCCCAGCGCCCGTACCACATGCCGTTCGGGCGCTGCGTCTCGCGCAGGTACTCGAGGCCGCGCGCGACGTAGGGATGCGCGACGCCGTAGCCGAGGGCCGCGAGCATCTCGAGCACGTGCGCGGTGACGTCCTCGGTCGGCGGATCGATCATCGCGCCGAAATCCGAGAACGGCATCTTGTAGAGGAGCTCGCGGGTATTGTCGCGATCGAAGGCCGCCCAGGCGCCGTTCTTGGAGCGCATCGCGAGCGTCCAGCGCGTGGCACGGTCGACGGAGCTCTCGACGACGGTGCGATCGCCGCCTTCGAGCAGCGCGAGCACGACGACGGTGGTGTCGTCGATATCCGGATACGCGTCGTTGTCGAACTCGAAAGCCCAGCCGTTGCCGACGTTGCCCGGGCAGCGCTCGCGCCAGTCGCCGGGTGCGTCGTCGGGGATCTGCTCGCGTACGAGCCAGTCGACGGCGCGGCGCATCGCGGGGTGTTCGCGTTCTAGGCCGGCGAGCGCGAGCGCGCGCACGGCCCATGCCGTGTCCCAGACCGGCGACATGCAGGCGAGGAAACGCCAGCCGCGATCGGCGTCGTGCATCGTGAAACGATCGAAGCCGGCGATGCCCTTGCGCATGACCGGATGGTCGAGCCCGTAACCCATCAGGTGCAGCGCGATCAGCGAGTAGACCCACGGCGGCTGGATACCGCCCCAACTGCCGTCGGCTTCTTGGCGTTCGATCACCCAGTGCGCGATGCGATGCTGGGCGTCGGCGCGCAGCGGCTGCCACGGCAGGCGCTCGTACAGCTTCTGCAGTTTTTCGACCAGCATCAGCGGACCGGAGCCGCGCACGCGGCGCAGTTCGCGCTCGGTGCCGGGGAGCACGATCTCGCTGACGTCGACGCCGAGCGGCCGAACCGGCCGCTTGGAGAGCACGATCGTGAGCGGCGCAACCGTGCCGCGCGCCCAGCACGCGAAATCGTAGAGATTGAACGGCATCCAGAGCGGAAAGTAGACGAGCTCCGGCGGCATCGAGGGAACGCCATCCCACGGATACGCGCCGAAGAGCGCGAGCCAAATCTTCGTGAAGACGCGCGCCGCTGCGACGCCGCCGAGCTTGTGGATGAGCGCGAGCGCGCGGCGCATCTCCTCGCGCGACGGGTCGACGCCGAGCACTTTGAGCGCGACGTAAGACTCGATCGAGGTGCTGACTTCGGCGGGGCCGTCGTAGTAGAGCGCCCACGAGCCGTCGCTGCGCTGGTTGCGCAGGATGTGCGCGACCGCACCCTCGCGAACGCCGTCGAGCGGTAAGCCCAAGAAGCGATAGAGCAGGATCTGCTCGGCGGTCATCGTGACGTTGGTCTCGAGCTCCGCGCTCCACCATCCCTCGCGATCTTGATTCGCGAGCAGCCAGTCGACGGCGCGGCCGAGATGCGGATCGACGCTCATGATACCTGCGCCGCTTGCCCTTCAACGACGCGCCCGTCGGGCGCCGCGCTCGGGACGACAGGGGGGATGCCGTCGCGACGGCGATTACCGGCGATGAGCCCAGCGGCCGTGCGGGCGCTGCGGATGGCCGATTCCATCGTGTCGGGCCAGCCCGTGTCGGTCCAGGAGCCGGCGATAGCGATGGCGGGATCGCTCGTTCGCTGCGCGGTGCGCGCGGCGCCCGGCTTGGGCAGCCAGGTC
>DATJRF010000294.1:0-15160 GCA_035505015.1 Verrucomicrobiia bacterium
ACGGCCGTCATCAAGACGACCGGCTCGATCCGCGAATCGATTCGCGCCGCCTTCGATAGCTAGCCCCGCGCGCCCGTGAGCGAAACCGTCTTCCTCACGGGCGCCACCGGCTTCGTCGGCTCCCACATCCTGCGCGAACTCCTCGACACCGGCTACGACGTACGCGCCCTCCACCGCCCTGCGCGCCATCCCGAGCGCAGCGAGCGATGTCGAACGGCGAACGGCGTAACGTGGATCGAAGGCGACCTGGAGCGCGCCGGCGACCTCGTCGGGGCGCTGCGCGGCTGCCGCTATCTCGTCCACTGCGCCGCGCTCTACTCGTTCGCACCGCGCGACCGCGCAGCGAGCTACCGCATCAACGTCGCCGGCACCGCCGGCTTGATGGAGGCCGCCTACCTCGCGGGCGTCGAGCGCGCCGTCCTGACCTCGAGCTCGGCGACCCTGGGCCACGCCCGTCGCAGCCGCCCCGCCGACGAGCGCGATTACGCAACCGAAGATCCGCGCGACGCCTACCACCACTCCAAACTGCTGCAAGAGCGCGCCGCCTTCGCGAGCCGCCTCCCCGTCGTCGCAATCCTACCCACCGCCCCGGTCGGCCCGGGCGACGAGAGACCCACGCCGACCGGCGCGATGATCCGCACCTTCGCGCAAGGGAAGATGTTTGCCAAGCCGCCGGGCGACGGCGGCATGAACCTCGTCGCGGTGGAAGACGTCGCACGCGCTCACGTCGCCGCGCTCGAGCGCGGCCGCGCCGGCGAACGCTACGCCGTCGGCGGAGAAAACCTCTCCATGGATGCCATCTGGGAGATGCTCGCCGACATCACCGGCGTCGCCGCCCCCAAACGCCGCGCGCCGTACGCATTGGCTCTCGCCGTCGCCCAAGCCGACGCGCTGCGTTGCCGCCTCGACGCGAACGCGACGCCGTTCGCTCCACTCGAAGGCGTGCGCATGGCGCGCGAGCGCATGTTCGTCGACGACGCCAAAGCGCGAAGCGAGCTCGGCCACGCGCCGAGCCCGGTTCGGGCCGCCCTCGAGCGCGCCGTCGGGCGTTCCTGACGTGCGCAGAGCTGCGGCGCTACTCCTCGCAGCCGCGTTCGCGCTGGGCGCGCCGGCGTTCGTAGGCGCGGCGCAAACCGCGCTCGCGTCAACGACGTTGAATCTCGACCTCGACGGAGATGGCGTGCCGGATCGCGTCACGCTGACGCAAGGCAACGGCGAGGCGATCGTGCGCGTAGCGTTCGCCGCGCGGTCGCATCCTGCGCAGCGGTTTTCCTTTCCCGTCGATCCGGGACGCGAAGACGCGGTCTGCGCGCTCCCGGTTCGGCTGCGCGCCGAATCGCTGGATTACGATCCCGCGCCCGCGCTGGGAGCTGCGCTCGAGGGATTCGTGCGCTCGAAGACGGCGCACGGCTTCGCGCTGGTCGACGAGCGCTGCGACGCAATCCACTTCTACTGGAATCACCGCACCCGTCGCCTCGCCTGGTGGAGAGCGTAGCCGGTGCGCGCCAGGGTCATTTCACGAGCACCACGGCGAGGCCGTGGTTGTACTCTTTCTCTTTGGCTCCGGTTGCGGTCGCTTTCACCTGGCAGACGCCGGGGCTCGACGTATTTGGGGCGATAACGAACTGGCCGAGCAGCGGGCTGATCTGCGTCACCGCGACCCTGGAGTCGCAGGCGTTCGCGTAGTCGCCCGACGACGTCATAAAGTACGGAGCGCCCGCGCCGCCCGCGCCCTTGACCCGCACCTTCGTGCCTTTTCCCGAAAGATGCAGTTCGAGGACCAGGGGCAAGTGGTTCACGCACGGATCGTAGGGAGAGAACGTCGTAAATGCGGTGCTCTTGCCGATGAAGATGTTGACGTAGAACGGCGCAATTTTTTTGCCCGAGTACGATAGCGTCACGATCGACTGCGCGGAGTCCGCAATCGTCGTTCGCGAAAGCTTGGTCGCTCCGCTCTTGTCGGTGTCGGTCAGCTTGACCGTCGTTCCGTAGGAGCCGTGAATGATGGATCCGCTCGCGTCGAGCGCTACGAATGCGAGCGCGACGTTCTCCTTTTTGGAGGGGCAGAAGTCGCTCGCGAAGAGCGCCCACGAGACGATCGCACCTTGCGCTCGCGGTCGCGCTGCCGAGGCCGTCGAGGCTCCGGCCGTCGCGGGAAGCGGGGTAGGCGAGTGCGCGCAGGCCGAAAGCACCATCGAGGCGGCCAGTCCGCGAACCAGGGAACGCGAAAAGCTCTTCATCCACCCCATCGTACTACCGGTTTGCCAACCGCGGTAGTGTACGGTTTTTGGCCGGGGCAAGCAGGCGGCGCGGCGAAGCTGGGCTCGTGAGCGCAACGATCGCGATGGTCCTCTTCGAAGACTTCGAGCCGCTCGACGTCGTCGGGCCGCACTCGCTCTTCCGCAGCGTTCCCGGACTTCACGTGGAGACCGTCGCGCGCCGGCGCGGCGCGGTCGCCGGTAGCGGCGGGATTTCCCTGGACGCGACCGCGTCGTTCGATGAGTCGCGCGACCCCGACGTGCTCTTCGTTCCCGGCGGAGCCGGCATCGTCGCGGCGCTCGCGGATCGCGAGCTGCTCGCGTACCTCGCCGACCGCGGCGGCCGGGCGAAGTACGTCACCTCGGTCTGCACCGGTTCGCTGATCCTGGGCGCGGCCGGTCTCCTGCGCGGCTATCGCGCCACGACGCATTGGCGCAGCCTCGACCTGCTCGCGCCGCTCGGCGCCGAGCCGCGCGGCGAACGCGTCGTACGCGATCGCAACCGTATCACCGGCGGTGGGGTCACCGCGGGCCTCGATTTCGGACTGGTGCTCGTAGCCGAGCTGTGCGGCGAAGCGGCCGCGCAGCGCGCGCAGCTCGAGCTCGAATACGATCCGCATCCGCCGTACGCCGCCGGAACGCCGGACGCTGCACCGCTGGAGATCGTCGACGCCGTGGTCGCGGCCACCGCGTCGCGCCAGAAGCATCGTGCCGAACTGCTCGAGCCATTCCGCGCCTCGTCCTAGTCGCACCATCGCAACGGAGGAACCCATGCGCATCGATCGCCGTAACGCGGCCCCGGGATGGAGCTACGCCTTCGAGCGCATCCGTCAGATCCTCTCGCCGAACGTCGCCATCGCCCCGCCGCCCGGGGGCGTTAACTTCGAACGCGACGTCGCCGTACCGATGCGCGACGGCACGATCCTGCGCGTCAATGTCTTTCGCCCCCACGGCGACGGGCCGTTCCCCGTCGTCATGTGCGCGCATCCTTACGGGAAGGATGCGCTGCCCAAGCCGCGGGGCCGGGGCTACGCACCACTTTTGCAGTTCCGCATCATGCGCCAGCCCATGCCGCCGCACTTCTCGGCGTGGACCGGCTGGGAGAGCCCCGATCCCGCGTTCTGGACGGCTCACGGCTACGCCGTCGTCAACGCCGATCTGCGCGGTTTCGGGCACTCCGACGGCGTCGGCGAGCTGCTCTCCGCGCAGGAGGCGCAGGATTACTACGAGTTGATCGAGTGGGCCGGAACGCAGCCGTGGTCGACCGGGCGCGTCGGCCTCAACGGCGTCTCGTATTTGGCGCTGAGCCAGTGGATGGTCGCAGCGCTACGGCCGCCGCATCTCGCCGCGATCTGCCCGTGGGAAGGCTTCAGCGACTGCTACCGCGATTTCGCGCGTCCCGGCGGCGTGCGCGAAGATGGGTTTCTCCCGCTCTGGGCGGGACAAGTTGCGCGCGTCGGCCGCATCAAGGACAACCTGCGCGCGGAGCAGCTGGCGCGCCCGCTCTTCGACGAGTGGTGGGCGGCGCGCTGCGCGGTGCTCGAGCGCATCGACGTGCCGGCGCTGATCTGCGGGAGCTTCTCCGATCAGGGCCTGCACAGCCGCGGCTCGATCGAAGCCTTCCGGCGCATCGGCTCGCGCGAGAAGTGGCTCTACACGCATCGCGGCGGCAAATGGGCGACGTACTACTCCGATGAGGCGTTGGGCTGGCAGCGCCGCTTCTTCGACTGCTTTCTCAAAGGCGAGGAGAACGGCATGCGCGCCGTCCCGCCGGTGCGGCTGGAAGTTCGCAGCGATCGCGAGAGCGTCTCGTCGGTGCGCGGCGAAACGCAGTGGCCGCTCGAAGGCACCCGCTGGACGCCGCTCTATCTCGCCGGGAACGGCGATCTGGCCGCGTCGCCCGCCCCGCTCGAAGAAACGCAAGCGATCGACGCTCGCAGCGGCACCGCGAGCTTCGTGTGGAAGCCGTCGCGGGACGTCGAGATCTGCGGACCGATGATGCTGCAGCTCGGCGTCTCGCTCGAAGGCTGCGACGACGCCACGCTCTTTGCATTCGTGCGCAAAATCGATCGCAACGGCGTCAACGTTCCGTTCGAAGGGTCGTACGGCTTCGGCTACGACGTCGTCGCCAAAGGTTCGCTCAAGCTCTCGCTGCGCGCCCTCGACGAGGCAAAGTCCAGCCCGTGGCAGCCGGTCTACCCGTTCGCCGCGATGCAGCGCCTCGCACCCGGCGAGATCGTCACGGTTCGCGTCGAGATTCTCTCTTCGGCGACGCTCTTTCGCGCTGGCGAGGCGCTGCAGCTCGACGTCCGCGGCCGCTGGCTGTATGCCCACCGCAATCCTCCGATTCGCGGCGCGCAGTTCTACGAAACCGGCCCGGCGGGGCGCATCGTGCTACACCTCGGGGGCGCTGGGGACGCGCATCTCCTCGTTCCGCTGCAGCTCCATGAAGGTCGGTGATGGATACGTGACGTCGTAGACGGGCGCGCACTCGGCGAAGCCCAGCGATACGTAGAGCTGGTACGCCGCCGCGAGCGCGTCGCGCTCCGTGTCGAGGACGAGGCGGCCGAAGCCGCGTTCGCCGGCCAGCGCTATGAGCGACTCCATGAGGGCTCGCGCCGCGCCGCGACCGCGCGCTTCCGGCTTGACGTAGAGTTTCTTCACTACCGCTGTTTTCGAGTCGTGCCGCTTCAGAGCGACGCAGCCGCACGCCCCATCGCCGAGGTAGGCGAGCAATGCCGCATCGGGCGGAGCATAGACCTCGCTCACCCGCGCGCGCTCCGTCTCGAACTCCGCATGACGCAGGTGCGGCGGCAAGCTCGCTTCGTACTCCGTCGCGAGATCGCGAAAAACCCGAAACTCGCCGGCAGTGCCGGCTACGACGACCTGCACGCCCCTACGATAGCTCCTGGTCGCCGCCTGTCAACGTGGAGCGATGGAGCTGCGCTCGACGAAGACCAGCGACACGATCCCGACGATCGCGGTGAGCAGTTCCAAGACGCCCATCAGTCGTCGCAGCGAAGCGTGACCTTCGCGCTCGCACGATGCTGCTTGCCGTCGCTCTCGATGCGAACGTGCTCGATCTTGTAGACCGATCGTGCGCGCGCCACCGCCTCGAGCGCCTCGGCCAGCAGGGAGCGGTACGCCTCGTCGCCGCTGCGCTCCGAGCGCGCCTCGATCTCGCAGGTTCTCAACTCCGCCATATGCTGATTTTGCCCGCCCTTTGTGAAGAAGCAGGGAAGGCGCGGCGGCGAAGGGCGGGCGGTGCGCTAGAGCGACTCCAGTTCCCGCTCGATCAGCGGATCGTCCGAATAGGCGGCCGCGCGCTCGTACCAATACCGCGCCGCATCCCGATCGCCCAGGTACTTTGCATCGCTGCCGGCGACGAAGAAGCCGCCGGCATAGAATCCGCGAATCTCGTCGCTGAAGCCGTTCGAGCGCCAGAAGCCCGCCGAGACGTCGCCGTACCCCGGCGCCGATTCGAGCGCCACCTCGCGGCGATAATGCGCGGCAACGTCGATCCGCGCGCGCAGCGGAATCATCTGCGAAACGAGCCCCAGCACCAGCGGCTGCGAGATCGGCCCGGGTGCGTGAATCGGCCGGTCGCCCACCACGAAGAACGGGCGGCCGGGGTTGGCGCGCACCATCACGTCGCGCTGCTCGTTCGGGCTCATCGGCAGCGCGACCGCGTCGGGGACGAGCACCCCCCTATCGTCGAGATCGCGGCGGTAATCGCCGTTCATGAGATATCCGTAGTCGATCGCGGTGACGTCGGGCCGCAGCCCGTCGGACTGCTGGTAGTATTCGACGACCACCTCGATCGCGGCGCTCGCGCAGAGCAGAATTGCGCGCGGCGGCAGCGCGGCCAGCACGTCGCGCGCCACCGTGCGCGTGTCTTGAACGCCGGCAAGCGAGAGGGAGGGCAGGCGCAGCGCCGCGCCCGCAAGGGCCGCGACGGCGAGAACCGTCGTCGCGATCGTACGGGCGCGCGCATCCCGTACCAGCGACTGCGCGGCGTAGACGCCGCACGCGCAGAAGGGCGCGAGCGCCACCAAGGGCAGAAGACCGAAACGCGCAAAGATGCCCCGCGCGATCTCGGTCTCGACGTTGACGTTGGCGACGCCGCAAAACGCGATCAGTGCGACCGCGACGATCCATCCCGCGAAGGCGAGTTCCGCATAGCGCCGGCGCAGCGCCAGGCCCACGAGCCCGAGCCCTATCGCCAGGTACGTCCAGCCGCCCGTCGCGACGCAGAGCCACAGGCGCTCGAAGAGCGTGCCGCCCTGCTCGGCCCTTCCCGCAACGAGATTGAAGGTGCCGAACGTTCGCCGGTCGATGAGGTCGAGCAGCTCCGGCAGGCTGCGTGCCGCGCCGAAACGCCAATGCGTCAGCGCGTCCGATGCGAGCAGCGTCTGCACGTACGGCAGGCAGAAGCTCGCGACCAGCAGCAGCGCGCAAAGCGCGGCCGTGCGCCACGCTCGCGGCTCGCGCGCAATCGCCTTGCGTCCGCACCATGCCGCCCACAGCGGCAGCGGTGCGAGCTCGACCAGCGTCTGATGGTTGGCCATCCCGAACCCGAAGAGCAGCGCGAGCGGCAGCATCAGCCGCCAGCGCGCCGGCTCGGCGAGCCAGGCAAGGCAGAGCAGCACGATCGCCGCAGCGAACGCATCGTTGAGCGAGAACGACTCCGCTTGGAGCGACCAGGCGACGAAGAGCGGCGAACCGATGCCGAGCGCGAACGCGGCGAAGAGCGCCGGCGCGTGCTTGCGCACCAAGACGTACCCCGAGCAATAGACGAGGGCGACGGCGATGGCGTGGTAGAACGCCGCGGTGAGATTCACGCGATAGGCAACCGGGCCGAGCGGAACGAGCGACGCGAGGTGCGCGAGAACGACCCAAACCGGAAAGCCCGGCGGATGGGCGACCCCGTAGCGAACCGCCGCCGGAATCAGATCGAAAGCGTCGCCGAACATCGCCGCGCGCGCCGTCATCGACGCATACAGCGCGAAGAACCCGGCGAAGAGCAGCGCTGCCGTCACCGCCGCGCGCGAACGAGCCGCACCCGGCGCAAGCACCGTTACGGCCGGACCTCCACCGTCCACGCATCGGTTCCGGGTGGGCGCGCGTTCCCGAGCGTGGAAAAGATCATGGCAGCTGAGGCTTCTCGCGGTCGCCGCGGCCTCCCCCTCTATTGCCCGGCTCGGACCAGGTCGGCGACGAGCGCTTTGGCCTTTTGCGGCGGAACGCCGAGATGTTCGAGCGTCCCAGCGTTCTTAAGCGACGTGGATCCGAATGCGACGACGGCCCAGTTTCCGTTGCTCTTCTTGCACAGCGCCGAGCCTGCCGCATGCCCCGGGCCGCCTTTCCAATAGACGATCGCGTACGGCATCTCCGCGATCATGCTGGTGTCGAGCTCGTCGGTGTGCAGCCGCGCGTTCACGAGATCCGAGACGGCCATCGCATCGGTCATCGGCAGCACCGCAGATCTCGCTGCCGCCGCAGGCAGCAAAGCCGCCGCAACAGCGGCGGCGAAAAGAGCGCTCTTCATCTTCGCACTCTACCATCGGAGGAACCAACCGGCAACGGTCGTAGGCTATCGCCACATGCATGGATAGGCTCGCACGTGCTCTCGGTGAACCGGCCCTGAACGTCGAGCGCCCGGCCGTCGTTACCGCGACGCCGCTCGAGGCTGCGAACGCTCGCAAAGAGCTCCCCGGATGGCGCGTCGTTTGCGCGGGGATGGCGCTCGCGCACGGGCACCCTGAAGGAGACGCCCTCATCTCGTGCGGTCTGGCCGGTGGCCTCGGCGACCGCTTTCAAACCGGCGCGGTGGTGATTCCACGCGAAGTACGCCGCCCGGACGGTTCGGTGCTGCTCTGCGACGATGCGCTCACGCAGCGGTTGATCGCCGGAGCCCGGCGACTCGGGCTGGAGCCGGTCGTGGAACCGCTGCTGACGGCGCCCGGCGTCGTGACCGGTGCCGAGCGTGCGCGCTGGTGGGCCCAAGGCTATGCCGCCGCCGATATGGAGACGGGACTGCTGCGCGCGCCGCGCGTCGCCGCCGTTCGCGTCATCCTCGACACGCCGTCGCGCGAACTCTCGCCCGCCTGGCTGCATCCGGCGCGCGCGCTCCTCGACCCGCGCAACTGGCCGCAGGCGCTCTGGCTCGCCCGCGACTCGCCCCGCTGTGCGCGCCTCGCCGCCCGCGTGATCGCCGGCGCTTGGAGCACCTGAGCCGGTGGGGAAGAAGAGGAGCGTCCTTTCGGCAGGCGGGAATTTCGGCCGCTTGGCCGTATCACCCCCGGTCATGGTTATCGAGCGCATCGACTCCCCGGCCGACGTCAAGAAACTGGCTCGCCACGAAATCGACACCCTCGCGAGCGAGATCCGCCGGATGCTGGTCGAGACGTGCGCCGCCAACGGCGGCCATCTCGCACCGAACCTCGGCGTGGTCGAGCTGACGCTGGCGCTGCATCGCGTGCTGGATCTGCCGCACGACAAGCTGGTTTGGGACGTCAGTCATCAAGTCTACGTGCACAAGATCTTGACCGGGCGCCGCGACCGCTTCCACACGATCCGCAAGGGCGGCGGCCTCTCGGGCTTTGCGATGCGCAGCGAGTCGGAGTACGATCCCTTCGGCGCCGGCCACGCCAGCACGTCGGTCTCCTCGGCCCTGGGGATGGCGCTCGCGCGCGATCTCGCGGGCGGCGACGAGAGCGTCGTCGCGGTCATCGGCGACGGCGCGCTCACCGGCGGCCTCGCCTACGAGGCGCTCAACAACGCCGGCAACCTCAAGTCGAACTTCATCGTGATCCTCAACGACAACGAGATGTCGATCGCTCCCAACGTCGGATCGATCGCCTCGTACCTCTCCGTGCTGCGTACCAAGCCGCTGGCGAACTTCGCGCGCAAGACCGGCAAGGCGGTGCTCGATCACATTCCGCTCGGCGGCGCCGCGAAGAAGGCGATCGAGAGCGCCGAGATCGGCGCGATGCGCTTCATCGCTCCCTCGGAGAAAACCGCGGTCATCTTCGAAGAGCTCGGCTTCCGCTACATGGGGCCGGTCGACGGCCACAACTTCGACGCGGTCGTCGACGCGCTCTCCACCGCCAAGGAGTTCTCGCGGCCGGTTCTCCTGCACGTGCGTACCGTCAAAGGCAAAGGCTTCGAGCCTGCCGAGCGCGACTCGCGCAGCTTTCACGGCGTCGGTGCCAACGCGTACGAGCCCAGCGACGGCAGCAAGAAATCGAATCCCGGTGCGCCGCCGAAGTTCCAGGACGTTTTCGGCGATGCGATGATCGCGGTCGCCGAGAAAGATCCGCGCATCGTCGGCATCACCGCCGCGATGCCCGACGGCACCGGCCTCTCGAAGTTCGGCAAGCGCTTTCCCGACCGGTACTTCGACGTCGGCATCGCCGAAGCGCATGCCGTCTGCTTCGCCGCAGGCATGGCGACCAACGGCCTGCGCCCGATCTGCGCGATCTACTCGACCTTCCTTCAGCGCGCTTACGATCAGATCGTGCACGACGTGGTGGTGCAGAACCTTCCGGTCGTCTTCTGCATGGACCGCTCCGGCTTCGTCGGCGACGACGGACCCACGCACATGGGCCTCTACGACATCGCGTACCTGCGCACGCTGCCGAACGTGACCCTGATGGCGCCGCGTAACGAAGCCGAGCTGTTGCCGATGCTCGAGCACGCGATCGCCCTGAGCGCGCCGGTCGCGATCCGGTATCCGCGCGGCTCGACCAACGGCAAGCACCGCGACGAGCTCGCGCCCCTCGTGCAGGGCCGCGCCGAAGTGCTGCGCCGCGGCAGCGGCACGGCGGTCTTCGCCTACGGAACGACCGTCGACATCGCGCTCGATGCCTACGACCTGCTCGAGAAGCAGGGCGCACCGCTGCCCACGGTTGTGAACGCGCGCTTCGCCAAACCGCTCGACGAAGCGCTGCTGATCGAGCTCGCGCGGGATCACGATCGCCTCGTGACGCTCGAAGAGCATTCGCTCGCCGGCGGCTTCGGTTCGGCCGTGATCGAGTTCGTCTCCGACCGCGGCCTGGATCTGCGCGTCGAGCGCTTCGGCGTTCCGAACGTCCTCGTCCACCACGACTCCCAAGACAAACAGCGCGCTCTCTTCGGCCTCAACGCCGAAACCCTCGCGACCCGCCTTACGCCGTCCCTCCGTCAGGCCGAGCGCACCGCCGGCCGCTAGTCGCCGGCGCCGCTGGGCGCGAGCAGGTCGACTGCACCGGTTGCCGCGATGCGCTCGCCTGCGTGCAAGCCGGAGGTAACGCGAACCAGACCGTCGCCTCGCACGTCGACGATCACGTCGCGCGCCGCGAATGCGACGTTGCCGCCGGCGGCCTTCGTCTCGACGAAGACCAGCGATCGTCCGCTCTGCGGATCCTCGATCACGGCGCTCTGCGGCACGACCAATCCGCGTGCTTCGCCGACGACGATCGTCGCTTCCAACGGCGTTCCCGCCGCGAGCGACGCCGGCACGCCGTCGATGCCGACCGTCGCGAGCCCGGTCGCGGGATCCACCGCCGCCGAGACGCCCGAGACGCGCGCCGCGAACGCGCCGCCGTTCGCGCGAACACGCACGGCGTCGCCGGCGCGCACGCGCGCGAGGTCGGCCGCCGCGACGTCGAGCGTCGCCTGCCCGGACTCTCCGGCGAGCGCGATTGCAGGCGTACTCGGGTCGACCGCCGACCCGGGCTGCACGTAGATCGCCGAGACGACGCCCGCGACCGGCGCTCGCAGCGTCGTGCGCGAGAGATCGTAGGCGGCTGCGTCGGCGCGCGCCGCCGCGGAGCGCGATTGATCGCGCGCCTGCGCGAGGGCATCGCGCGCGCTCCGCGCGTCGGCGGCGTCGGCCGCGAGCGTCGCCTGCGCGCTTGCCACGTCGCGCTGCGCGACGATGCCCGCGGCGTAGAGCCGCCGCTCGCGCTCGAGGTTCTCTCGGTCCACGCGCAGCCGCACCGAGACGCGATCGATCGCCGCCAGCGCGACGCCGGCCGCGGCCGCTCGTGCGTCGGCACCGGCTTGCTCGGCCGCGAGCCGGTACGGCGTCGCATCGACGTTCGCCAGCGGCGTGCCCGCAGAGACGCGCTCCCCGATTTGCACGACGACGTCTCGCACGGTTCCGGCGACGGCGAACGAGAGCTTCGCCGGCACGCCGGCCGTGCTGCCCGCTCGCCCCGTCGCTTCGAGCGTTTCGTCGACCCAGCCCGCGCGCACGATCGCGGTCGTCACGGGTGGAGAAACCGGCCTCGCGGCGAGCGGCGAGCCGCGGTGCGCGATCGCCCAGAGCACCGCCGCAGCGCCGAGTGCCCCGAGCGTGCCGGCGATTGCGGCGCTACGTTTGCTCACGGCACCATCACCTCCAAGAGTGCGAACGAGCTCGCCTGATCGTATTGCGCGACGAGGGCGTCGATCGACGCTTGCACCGACGTGCGCCGCGCGTCCGCCACGTCGAGGCTCGAGCTCGCGCCTTCGCGATAGCCGAGCTCGACCGCCGCGAGCGCGCGTTCGGCTTCACTGCGCGCGCTCTGCGCCGCCGCCGAAGCCGCCTGCGACGCCGCCGCGTCGCGCACCGCCGACGCGACCTCGAGCGCGATCGTTCGCCGGGCGTCGGCCAGCTGCGCGCGAACGGCCTCGAGCGCTGCGCGTGCCGCCTCGACGCGTGCGCCGGTGCCGGGCGAGAGCGGAAGGTCGACGTGCACGTCGACCGCGGGCCCGCGAACCCATTGCCCGGAGTCGACGCCGGCCGCATAGCCGCCGCTCGCCGTCGCGGCGGGCATACCCGACTGCCTGGCACGATCCGCGTCGGCCCGGCGGGCGTCGATGCTCGCGAGCAGCGCGGCTATCTCCGGCCGCGCGGCGAGCGCACGCGCGACCGCGCGTGCGGGATCGGGCAGCGCCGGGTTCGTCGCCGGCGCCGCTTGCAGCGCCGCGAGCGACGACGCTGCCACGCCGGTTGCCGAGGCCAGGGCGTCGACGGCGTCGGCGCGATCGGCCCGGGCGCGTGCGAGAGACGCCCGAGCGTCGGCGACGGCAACGTCGGCCCGCACCACGTCGAGCTGCGGCGCGTCTCCGTTGCGCTCGCGGATCCCCGCCGCAACTCGGTCGCGCCGTGCGCCGGCGAGGGCGTCCTCGCGCACGCGCTCGAGCGCGATCGCCTCGAGCGCCGCAAAGTAGAGGTGCACGGCGTTCTCGCGTGCCGCCAGGACGGCGGCCTCGGCATCGCGCTCTGCCGCCAGCAGGTCGCTCGCCGCCGAGCGCGAGGCGGCCGAAGCCGCGAGCAAGTCGTCGATCGAAATGCCCGCCGCGACCGTGAAGACGTGCTGCTCGGCGACGCTTTGATCGAAGGGTCCGGCCTGCGGCGCGAGCGCGTAGTCGGCGCTCAGATGCGGTATCGCGCCGCCCCGAGCGATCTGCAGCGCGGCTTCGCGCTCGCGCACGCCGGCGATCGCTTGCGCCACGCTCGCGCTGCGCTGCGCCGTCAGCCGTTCCGCGTCGCCGAGCGAGAGCTGTGCGAACACCGGCAGCGCCGCCAGCACCCACGTCGCCAAGATCACGCCGGCACCTCGCGTCCCGCGACGCCGGCGTAGAGCGCCGGGATCAGCAGCAGCGTGAAGAACGTCGCCGTCGAGAGCCCGCCGACCACGGCGATCGCGAGCGGGCGCTCCATCGCGGCGCCGGCACCGATGCCGAAGGCGAGCGGCAAGAGTCCGCCGATCGCGGCGAAGGTCGTCATGAGAATCGGGCGGAGGCGCTCGTTGCCGGCGAGCTCGAGCGCGCGAGCAACGCCGAACCCGGCGCGGCGGTTGCGGTTGGCGGCGTCGATGAACAGGATGCCGTTCTTGACGACCAAGCCGACCAGCAAGAGCATGCCCATGAACGACGAGACGTTGAAGGAGGTGCGCGTGAGAGCCAGCGCGATCGCGACGCCGATCGGCGCGAGCGGTACGGCCGCCAAGATCACGAGAGGCTGGCGGAACGAACCGAAGCAGACCAGCATGACGAAGAAGACCAAAAGCACGGCCGCCGCGATCACGACGGCGAACTGCGCGAACGAATCCTGCTGGGCGCGGTACGCGCCTTCGATCTGCGCGTGAAAGACCGGCGCCAGCTGCGCGCGAGGGAGCGCGGCGCGCACGCCGTCGACGGCGGAGGAGAGGCTGGCGCCGGCGACGTTGGCCGTCACGATCATGACGCGCTGGCCGTTGATCTCGGTCACGTCGGTGGCGCTGCGGTCGACGGCGGAACGCGCGACCTGATCGAGCGGCACCGCGGCGCCGCCGAGCGATAGCGCCGGCGGCAGCGCGCCGGCGGCTCCCGCGACGCTCACGCGCACCGGCACGAGCATGGCGGGCTCGGGCAGCGTCGTCGCCACCTCGCCCGAGGTCGCGGCACTCAGCGCGGCGACCAGCCCCGGAGTACCGGAACCCGCACGGGCCAGGCGCGCGAAATCGGGCGTAACCCGCCGAGCCGGATCGTCTCGCTCGACGCCGGAGAAGACGTCGACGATGCCGGGTACTCCTGCGATCGCCTTCGCGACGCGCGTGGCTGCTGCGGCCAGCGCCGTTTGGTCGCCGCCGCTCACGACGATCTCGATCGGCGCGGGGGCGCCGGAGACGTCGTCGATCATGTCCTCGAGAATCTGGTGGACGTCGTATTGCGCCGACGGGACGGCCTCTGCGAGCTCCTCGCGCAAACGATCCGCGATCGCGTCGAACGAATCGCGTTGCCCGAGCGGCTTGAGTTTCACGCGCAAGATGCCGTCGCGCACCGGCGTCGGCGAAAAGCCGTTGGTATCGATTCCGGTAAAACGCCCCTCGGAGGCGACCGCCGGGTCGGAAGCGACCACGCGTTCCATCGCGGTTGCGGCTGCGTCGCTGGCGGCGATGCTGGTTCCGACCGGCATCCGGTAGGCGATCTCGAACTGCCCTTCATCCAGCGCGGGGAGAAAGTCGCTCGGCAGCGTCGCGAGCAGCGCGACCGTCGCAAGCAAGGCGGCGCCGCCGATCGCGTACACCGTTCGCCGCCGGTTCAGAGCCCAGCGCAGCAGCGGCGCGTAACGCGCGAGCGCGCGGCCGACCGAGGCCGACGGCGCGTGCGCCCCCCGTTTGCCTGCCACGGCGCGCACCAGCGTCGGCGTCACGAAGAGCGCCAGCGCGAGCGAGACCAGCAGCGCGCAGGTGAGCGTGAGCGCCAGCGCGCGAAAGAACGAGCCGGCGACGCCGCCGAGCAGCCCGAGCGGCAGAAACACCACCACCGTCGTCAACGTGGAGGCGGTCATCGGCCCGATCAGCCGGCGCATCGCGTGCTCGACGCCGCCGTGAGCGGCGATTCCCTCGATGACGACGATCGCGTCGTCGATGATGAGCCCGACGGCGATAGCGAGGCCTCCGACGCTCATGATGTTCAGCGTCGCGCCGAGCAACGAGATGACGAGCACCGCGATCGAGAGCGCGCACGGAATGACGATCGCGGCAACCAGCGTCATGCGCGCGTCCCGCAAGAAGAAGAAGATCACGCCGAGCGCGAGCAGCGCCCCGGCGAAGATCGCGTCGCGCAGGCTTGCTTGAGAGGCCACGATCAGATCGGTTGCGTCCCAGTAGACGTGCGCCGCCGTTCCGGCAGGCAGCCGCTCCGCGAGCCGCTCCATGCGCGCCTTGATCGCGTCGGCCATGCGCACGCTGTCCGCGCCCGGGAGCGCGTAAAAGCTCAGCGAGACCGCGTGGGTCGCGTCGAATGACATCTGTTGTTCGAGCGGCGCGACGCCCAAGCGAACCTCGCCGAGCGACCCGACGGTCAGGCTGGCGCCGTCGCCGGTCGGGACGGCGACGCGCGAGATATCCCGCGCGTCGCGCAACCCTGCGTCGACCAGAACGACG
>DATJRF010000295.1:0-15726 GCA_035505015.1 Verrucomicrobiia bacterium
TCGCCAGCACCGAGTAGCCGCCTTCGGAGCTGTAGTTCTCGACCATCGTGATCTTGCCGCCGCTGGTGTAGTCCCACTCCATCTGCTGCAGCGCGTAGGTGTCGGGATCCACGAAGGCAAGCGTGTGGTCGAGGATGTCGCTGTGGATTTTTTTGGTCAAACGCAAGACGAGTTCCGGACGGCCGTTGACGTCTTGGATGCCGGCGAAGGCGACGTTCTGGTCCTTCTCCCACGCCGCCGGGTCGCCGACGTCGTCGAAAAGCTTCGAGAAGCCCTTGGCGTAGCCGGGGACGTGGTCGAAGACGACCTCGTAGGTGTTCGGACGCTTGAAGTACGTCGTGCCGTCCAGACGCGGCGAGAGAAACGGAAAGTTGAGCATGCGCACGTCGACGTGCACGCGCGAGCGGTACGATTCGAGCGTGGGATTTCTCCCGATCATCTTGACGATGATGGCGTGCGGGTCGGTCGGCGGCGCGTCTTGCGCGCCGGCCGGCGCGGCCGCCGGCGCGACGCACAGCGCGAGTGCAAGCAGCGGGGCGAAAAGGCGCATTAGGCGGCCGCCCCCGGGTCGTAGATCGGGAAGAGCCGGTCCAGGGCCGTCACCGCGAGCGTGCGGCGCACTTCGGGGTTGCTGGCTTGCAGCGAGACCTCTCCGCCCAAGGCGCGGCAGCGGCGCAGCAGCCGGATGAGGGCGCGCATCGTCTCGATGTCCAGGGCCTGCAGCGAATCCAGGCTCAAGACGACCCGGGCGCCCGATTCGAGCGCCGCCAGGACGGCGGCCTGTAGGGCCGGGAAGGCTCCTCGGTACTCGATAACGACGGTTTCTAAGCGTTTCACCTTGCGATGCCTCTGGGCGGTCCCGCCCTGCAAGTGGGTACTTGCACGCAGTCTAGCACACCCGGCGAAGTGAATGCAAGTGCTTACACGCATGAGTGGCACACCGGCTCCGAGAAGGCGCCGGCGTGCGGCTGGACGGGGCGATGTTGGGGGCCTTGGCGAGCGAGGCCGGCCTTGCGCCCGCTTCGATCGTCGTGGCCCCCCTCGATGGACGCCCCCAGGCCGTCCTGGACCCCGAACGTGCGCTCTACCCGGCCAGCATGATCAAGGTGCCGCTCGCGGCCGCGACCCTGGCGGAGGTTGAGGCGGGACGGTTGCGGCTGAGGGATCGCCACCCGGTCACCGCAGCGAATCTCACCGCCAACGACCTGGAGTCGCCCCTGGTCGAAGGATACGAGGCGAGTCTCGAGGCGCTGCTGCACGCGGCGATCGCGCGCTCCGACAACGTCGCCACCAACCTGCTCTTCGATATCGTCGGCCGCGAGCGCGCGACCGTCCTCGCGCGCGAGCGGCTGGGCCTGCCGGCGACCCGGTTCGCGCGCAAGCTCTCGGGCAGCGACCCGCTTCTCCCCGACCCCGGCTGGGACGGTCGCAGCCGCAACGCGCATCCCGCCTCCGACGCGGCGCGGCTCTTCGCAGCAATCGCCGCCGGCGAGATCCCCGGCGCGGCACTGCTGCTTGGGATGCTCGCCGCCCAGGCGTGGAACGAGAAGCTCTCGCCCGGACTCGCAGAGGGGGACCGTTTTGCACACAAGACCGGCGATACCAGCGAGGTGACGCACGACGGCGGCATCCTCGAAACCGCATCGGGCCGGCGCTACGCCGTCGTGGTTTACACTGGCCTACCCTCGACCGACGCCAACAACGCCCGCTTCGCTCCCTTCATGCGAAAGGTTCGCGAACGCTTATGAGACCGAGACCGTTTGCGCTCGAGCGCTACTTCGCGCGGTACGAGTTCACGGCGCGCTATCTGCTGGGGTCGAGCGATCCCGAGTCGCTCGCGATCGAAGACCTGCTCGCGCTCGAGCCCGGCTCGCAGGAGCGGTTGCTAACGTGCTGGCTCGGGTATACGGAATCGTCCGGCAGCCCAGCGCTGCGCGCCGCGATCGCGGCGCTCTACGAGCGCACCGCGGCAGACGACGTGCTGGTGCACGCCGGCGCGCAAGAGCCGATCTTCGCCTTCGCCAACGTCGCGCTCTCCGCCGGCGATTCCGTCGTCGTGCAGCTGCCCGCCTATCAATCGCATTACGCGGTTGCCGAAGCGATCGGCGCGGAGGTGATCCCGTGGCCCGTCGATCTCGACGGAGAGGGTGCGCCGGACCCCGGCGAGCTCGCGCGCCTGATTCGCCCCTCGACGCGCGCGATCTTCATTACCACTCCGGGCAATCCGACCGGCTACGTCTTCGACCGCGCGCGCCTCGACGCGACCATCGCCCTCGCCCGCAAGCACGGCTTGCTGCTCTTCTCCGACGAAGTCTACCGCGGCTCGGAGCGCGAGCCGGCGGATCGCGTTCCCGCCGTCTGCGATCTCTACGAGCGCGGCGTCTCGCTCGGCGCGATGGCCAAAACCTACGGCCTCGCCGGCCTGCGCATCGGCTGGATCGCCACGCACGACCGCGCGCTCTACGACGCGATGGCTGCCTTCAAAGACTATCTGACGATCTGCAACCCTTCGCCGAGCGAGTTCCTGGCCACGCTCGCGCTGCGCCACGGCGAAGCGCTGCTCGAACGCACGCGCACGATCGCCCGCGCAAACCTCGATCTGCTCGACGCATTTTTCGCGCGGCACGAGCACCGCTGGCGCTGGCACCGCCCGCGGGCCGGCACCACCGCGTTCCCGCGTTATCTCGGCGGAAGCACGCAGCGCCTTTGTGCCGATCTCGTCGAGCGCGCCGGCGTGCTCCTGATCCCGAGCGCCATCTTCGACGCCGGCGACGCGCACGTGCGCATCGGTTACGGCCGCAAGAATCTCCCCGAAGCGCTGGCCGCGCTGGAGCGCGCGCTACTGTCGTGAGCGGTGGTGCGCCTTCGCCGAGCCGCCGGCCGGCCTAAACCCGTCTTTCTTGGCTTGCGCCGGGCAGAGGTATTCGCCGTGCTTCGTCTTTCCATAGTACGGGTCGCCGGGCTCGTGGTATTTCTTGGTCGAGGTGTTCGCCCAGACCGGTTTGACGGCGCCGCAATCCAGCGACGACGGAACCGGCGCGGCCCCGGTCGTGCCGCCCATATCCATCATCGCGCCGGGGGCAGAGGGCGCGGCGGCCGCGTTGTTCGCGGCGGCGTTGCCGGCGTTCGAGCCCGAGCTGCCGCCGCACGCTATGAGGCCCGCGGCCAGGGCGATCGCGAACGCGGCGAAGAGATAGCGCTGCATCGGTTCATCCTCCCTAGGGGATGAGTCGTTCGGCGATGCGCGCCACCGATTCCCGCGCCTTGCGCGCGAGCGGCGAGGGCTCGCCCACGTAGACGCGCCGGCCGCTCGTGAAGGCCGCCTGCACCCAGGCGTCGCTCGCTCGGTAGACGACGGCGTTCACCGCGGGACTCCACGGATCGATTCCGGCAGCGTCGAGCACGAGATAGTCGGCGAAGCAGCCTTCCACCAGATCGCCGGCCGGCACGCGCAGCGCCCGCGCTCCGAGCGCCGTTCCCATCGCAAACGCGGGCTTTGCGCCGAGGGCGCTGCCGTCGAGGGCGGCGATCTTCTGCAAGAGCGTCGCCGCGCGCATCTCGTCGAGGATCGAGGGCTTGACGTCGGCGTCGGTTCCCAGCCCGACGGGCACGCCGCGCGCGAGCAATCCGGCGACGTCGCAGATGCCGTCGCCCAGGTACATGTTCGTCATGGGGTTGTGCACCACGCGCGCCCCGCGCTCGGCGATCGCGCGTTTCTCGTCTTCGGTCACGTGAATGGCGTGAATGGCGACCGTCCGCTCGCCGAGCGCGCCGAGGTGATCCAACAAAGCGATCGGCGAGCGGCCGTGCCGTTCGAGCGTCTGCGCGCCTTCGTACGGCGCCTCCGCGACGTGGACGTGGAGCATCACGTCGTGCGCGCGCGCGAACTCGGCCGCCGCACGGATCATCTCGTGCGAGGCGGCGTGCAGCGAGTGCGGCGCGACGCAGACGTTCGCATCGGGATAGCGCCGCAGCAGCTCGAGGGTGCGCTGCGAAGCGTCGTCGATCGACTCGCGGAACGCCGGCGGTGCGTAGGCGGCGTCCATCCAGGTGCGCGCGAAGATCAGCCGGATGCCGGTGTCCTGCGCCGCGCGAATCGCCGCCTCCGCGCGCGCGTTGCCCTCGCCGTTGAGATAGAAGAACTCGGCGACCGTCGTGATGCCGGCCGCCAGCATCTCGGAGAACGCCGCCACGAATACCCAGTACACGTCGTCGACCCCGAGTTGGGGAACGACCTTGTAGAGCGCCTCGCTGCGCCAGTCGGCAAAGCTCCAGTCGTCGGCCCATCCGCGCAGCAAGATCTGATACGCGTGGCTGTGCCCGTTGACGAAGCCCGGCACGATCAGCCGGTCTGCGGGAAAAGCACGCGCGTCGAGCCCTTCGGCCGAGGCTCGGACGGAGGCAAAGTCGCCTGCAGCCGCGATCTTGCCGTCGCGCACGACGAACGCGTAGTCGGTGCGCAGTTCCCCGCCGGCCAGCGCCCGCGCGCAGCGCACGAGCTCGTTCATGCCACCACCTCTCCGCCCTTGACGACGCAGGCCGCGAGATTGCCTCCGAACTGCCAGCCGAACTCGTCGGGAGCCTCGATCCGCAGCGCGACGAAGTCCGCGGCGGAGCCGGGGGCGAGCCGCCCCGCATCGGCGCGCAGCGAGTGCGCGGCCGCGCGCGTGACGCCGAAGAGCGCCTCGGCCGCGGAGAGCCCAAAGAGCTTGCGTCCGAAGTACGCAACCGTCTGCAGGTTGAAGCACGGCGACGTGCCCGGGTTGAAGTCGGAGGCGAGCGCGACGCTCGCGCCGCGTTCGAGCAGCGCGCGTACCGGCGCCCGCTGCGGCAAGTCGAGGTAGACGATGGTCGCCGGGCAGGCGACGGTCACGATCCCCGCGGCGGCAATCGCCGCGACGTCTTCGTCGCGAATGTAGTTGCAGTGGTCGACCGCATCGACTTCCGCCGCGACCGCCATCGCGGCGGCTCCGCCGAAGGACATCTCGTCGCAGTGCACCCGCAGGCGCATCCCGTGCAGGTGGGCGGCGTCGAGATAGCGCCGCGTCTGCTCCGGCGAGAAGAATCCGGGCTCGCAGAAGGCGTCGGCGTAAACGGCCCCGTGGGCCGCTGCGGCCGGGATCGCTTGATCGATCAGGTAGTCGACGAACGCCGCTTCATGCGCGAACTCGGGCGGCAACGCGTGCGCTCCCAGAAAGGTGGCGATCAGGCGCGGAACGTCAGCGTCGCCCGCGTGCTCGGCGATCAAATCGAGCAGCTCCGACTCGCCGGGTTTATGAAGAGCGTAGCCCGTCTTCGTTTCGAGCGTGGTCGTGCCGTGGGCGAGCATCGCGTGCAGGCGCGGGCGAAGGGTGGTTTCGTAGAAGCTCGCCGGGTCCAACAGGGCCGCGCGCGTCCGCTCCACGGTGTAGAGCATCCCGAGCGGCGCCTTCTCGCCGCGCTGGCGCGCGGCGAAATCCGGCTCGCGATCGCCGGCGAAGAGCGGGTGCGCGTGCGCGTCGACCAATCCGGGAACGACCGTGCAATCGAGCAGGTCGAGCTCGCGCGCGCCGGGTGCGGCCTGTGCTTCCACCTCGGCGCGCCGGCCGATCGCGGCGATACGCCCCCCTTCGACGAGCATCGCGCCGTCGTCGATACGGCCGAGCGCATCGAAGCCGACGCCGCATTGGGCGGCGTCGCCATCGCACGTGACGATCGTCTTGGCGCGGACGATCAGAGACGCCAATCGATGCCTTTTTCGTCGGCGGTCTCGATGGCAATTTCGTAGCCGGCGTCGGCGTGGCGTACGACGCCCATGCCGCAATCGGTCGCGAGCACGCAGCCGAGGCGCTCGTCGGCCAGCGGCGTGCCGTCGGCGACGACGACCATCCCGGCGTGCAGGCTGTAGCCGATGCCGACGCCGCCGCCGTGGTGAAAGCTCACCCAGCTCGCGCCCGCCGCCGTGTTGAGCAGCGCGTTGAGGATGGGCCAGTCGGCGATCGCGTCACTGCCGTCCTTCATCGCCTCGGTCTCGCGATAGGGCGAGGCGACGCTGCCGGTGTCGAGATGATCGCGGCCGATGACGATCGGCGCTTTCACCGCGCCGCTGCGCACGAGCTCGTTGAAGGCCAGCCCCGCCTTCGCGCGGTCGCCGTACTCGAGCCAGCAGATGCGCGCCGGCAGCCCCTGGTAGGCGACTCGCTCGCGAGCGAGCCGAATCCAGCGCGCGAGCGAGGCGTTCTGCGGGAAGAGCTCGAGCAGCTTCTCGTCGCAGCGCGCAATATCGTCCGGATCTCCCGAGAGCGCGGCGAAGCGGAAGGGGCCGGAGCCGCGGCAGAAGAGCGGCCGGATGAACGCCGGGACGAAGCCCGGGAATGCGAAGGCCCGCGAGAAGCCCGCGCGCTGCGCCTGCTCGCGGATGTTGTTGCCGTAGTCGAAGACGATCGCGCCCGCGTCGAGGTAGCGCACCATCGCTTGCACGTGCGCGCCGCAGCTTTCCAGCGCGCGCCGCTCGTACTCGGCGGGATCGCTCTTGCGCAACGCATCGGCTTGCGCGAGCGTCAGGCCGGCTGGAACGTAGCCGTTGAGCAGATCGTGCGCCGAGGTTTGATCGGTGACCGCATCCGGACGGAAGCCCAGATTGTAGAGCTCGGGGAACTCGATCGCCGCGTTGCCTTCGTATCCGATCGAGATCGCCTCGCCGGCGGATTTGGCGCGCTCGACGGCGGCCAGCGCCTCGTCGCGCGAATCGGCGACGACGTCGAGGTAACGCAGTTCGCGCCGGCGATCGAGCCGTGCGCGGTCGACGTCGACGACCAGCGCGATCCCGTCGTTCATGGTGACGGCGAGGGGCTGCGCGCCGCCCATGCCGCCGATGCCCGCCGTCAGCGCGACGCGCCCTTTGAGCGATCCGCCGAAGTGCTGGCGCGCGAGCTCGGCAAAGGTCTCGTAGGTGCCTTGCACGATGCCCTGCGTGCCGATGTAGATCCACGAGCCCGCCGTCATCTGGCCGTACATCGTCAGACCCTGCGCTTCGAGCTCGCGGAAGACTTTCCAATCCGCCCACTTGCCGACGAGATTCGAGTTGGCGATCAAAACGCGCGGCGCGCGCGCGTGCGTCTTCCACACCGCGACCGGCTTGCCGCTCTGCACGATCAGCGTCTCGTCGTTCTTCAGGCGCCGCAGCGTGCGCACGATCGCGTCGAACGCCTCCCACGAGCGCGCCGCCCGTCCGTTGCCGCCGTACACCACCAGATCGTCGGGCCGCTCGGCCACCTCGGGATCCAAGTTGTTCATGAGCATTCGCAAGGCGGCTTCTTGCTGCCATCCCAGACAAGAGAGCTCGCTCCCCCGCGGCGCCCGCACGGTCCGCGCACCTGAAATCGTCGTCGTCATCCCCGTGCCTTTGGCGCCATCCCCGCCCTTGTCATGCACGCAGGCTCTTGACAGGTGTCGATATATCGAGTAACTTACAAGATATGTTTACCGAACACTTCAGCGACATGCACCACTTCAGACATTTCATGCACGGGCGCCACGGATTCGGGCGCGGACGGCGCGGGATGGGTGGCTTTGGACGCGGCCGCGGCCGCGGCGAGATGAAATACGAGATTCTCTCCGCGATCGAGTCGGCACCGCGCCACGGCTACGACATCATGCTCGAGATCGAGGCGCGCACCGGCGCCCGCCCGAGCCCCGGATCGATCTACCCGGCCCTGCAGATGCTCGAAGACGGCGACTTCATTCGCGGCGAGGAGCGCGACGGGAAGCGCGTCTACAGCATCACCGATGCGGGCCGCAAGCTCCTGGCGGAGCGGCCGAACAACGAGCCGTCCGGCGACGACCGCGATTTCCACAGCGTCATCGCCGCGGCAATGGAACAGATTCACGGCATCAAGGATGCCGCCAAACACCTGGCGCGCAGCGGCGACGTCGAGGTCTTCCGCAAAGCGGTCAAAGTCCTCGAACGCACGCGCCGAGATCTCTACGCGATCCTCTCCGAAGAGCCCGGCGAAGCCGAAGAAGACTAGCTGCTCGGGGCGCGGGGCGCTCGGACGAAGCAGGCAACCAAGGCCAAGCCGACGAGCAGCCCCGCGAAGAAATCGGAGAACGACGTGTGATAGACGTGCGGACAGAAGACCATGTAGGCCAGTCCGAGCACGCCGAGGACGATCCAAAGCCACATTGCGCGAGCGATAAAGGCCGGTGCGGTAGCTTGCATCATCGCAACTTCGCGAACGGCGCTCGTGCCGCCCTCCGATGCAAGGTGCAGTTTTTCGGCACCGCGAATCGCAAGCTCGCATGTAGACCGCCCGTCGCCGATTGCAGGGAGCGTCCATGCGTTTTTCTTCCGTCCGTTGCCTCGCCGCCGTCCTGGCGGCCTCCGTCCTGGCTTGCGCGGTTCCCGTCTGCGCCGGCACGACCGGCTCGGTAGGCGGCTTCGTCACGACCGCTGCCGGCGCACCGGTAGCCGGCGCCACCATCAAGGCGACGAGCCCGTCGCAGACCGCATCCGTTCAAACCGATGCAGCCGGACACTTCACGTTCCTCTCGCTGGCTCCCGACACGTATACGCTCTCGGCGACCAAAGCCGGTTATGCCGCGACCTCGATCACCGGCATCGCCGTCTTCGCCGACCAGATCCAGAACGTGCACATCGCGCTGCAGCCGGCGCTCAAGACGATCGCCTCGGTCACCGCTCGCTCTTCGATGGACCTCGTGAAATCGGGAACGACGACCGACGTCTACTCGGTCAACGCGACCGTCACCAACGCCGTGCAAGGCGTCGGCGGAGGCGGCGGGCTCAATAACGCCTATTCGGCGATCGCCACCGTGCCGGGCGCCTTCGTGCCGCCCAATCAGCAGGGCTGGTTCCAAACCGTCTACATCCGCGGCGGCAACTACGACCAGGTCGGCTACGAGTTCGACGGGGTGCCCGTCAACCGATCGTTCGACAACTACCCCGGCGGTACGGCCGGCACGCTCGGGCAGCAAGAGCTGCAAGTCTACACCGGCGGCGGGACCGCCGGCGAGAGCGCGAGCGGCCTGGCCGGCTTCATCAATCAGGTCATCAAGACCGGCACCTACCCCGGTTTTGCCAACGTCAACGCGGGCGTCGGTGCCCCCGCGTACTACCACCACGCGCAAGTCGAGGCCGGCGGCTCGACTCCGGACCGGCTCTTCTCGTACTACGTCGGCATCGGCGGCTACAACCAAGACTATCGCTATCTCGACCAGTTCAACGGCGCCTCGCTCGGCGACACGTGGGGCTACTCCGTCATCGCCGATAATACCGCGAATCTCTATTTCGGCGGCGTCTATCCAACGTGTCTCTCGACGCCCCCGCAGGGATCGGGCCTTTACGACGGCCCCAATCCGTCGCCGGTTTACGACCCGTTCGACTACAAGCCGGGACAGCCCGGATACGTTGCCCTGCCCAAGGGGGTTGCCAACGACCCGGGCTGCTATCAAACCATCTCGCCGGCCTACTCGAGCTACTCGAATCTCTCCGATCGCGAGAGCGTCGTCAACCTGCACATCGGCATCCCGCACAAACGCGACTCCGGGCGCGACGACATCCAGATCCTCTACGACAACGACATGCTGCTCAGCCAGTACTACAGCTCGGCGAACGACATCGGCCCCAACCTCGTCTACCAGCTCAACCAGCTCTACGGGTACGGCAACAAGCCCGAGGTCTGGGGAGACTTCGTCACGTGGCCGGCCGGCACGTATTTCGGCGAAAACGCCGCCGACGTAAAGGCGGCGGCGTATTTCGAGCCCGCTTCGCCGGGCGACCGCTGCGCCAACATCTCCCCGTCGAGCTACGGTTCGCCTCTCCCGGCCGCCGCTTGCGCCGCCGGCTCTTACTCCGCGATCCCCTCCGATACGCGCGACGGCTTCTGGAACAACGCCGGAATCGTTAAGCTGCAGTACCAGCACAACATCGGTTCGACCGCCTACTTCCGCATTTACGGATACACGTTCTACTCGGACTGGCTGCAGAACGGCCCGCTGAGCTATGCGTCGCAGCTCTACGGTCTGGGCGTGCTCTCCTACGACTACGAGCTGGAATCGCATACCCGCGGTCTCGCCTTCTCCTTCGCCGACCAGCTCTCGTCGAGCAACCAGCTCACCTTCGACGCCAACTACACCACCGCGACCACGAACCGCTTCAATAACACGCAATACAACGAAACGATCGA
The DNA here is from genome assembly GCA_035505015.1 of Verrucomicrobiia bacterium. Classification (GTDB taxonomy): domain Bacteria; phylum Vulcanimicrobiota; class Vulcanimicrobiia; order Vulcanimicrobiales; family Vulcanimicrobiaceae; genus DATJRF01. Next base: position 10,185 of record DATJRF010000295.1, read on the forward strand.
CACGCCCGCTACGAACTACACCAACGGCTCGGAGTGCTTCGACCCCGCCAGCGGCGCGCGCACGACCTGTAACCTGCTGCCGGTAGGGGCGAGCACGCCCGCAGAGGCCTGCCCGGCGCCCAACAGCTGCGGCACGTTCGGCGATCCTACGCCGCCGGTGGCGCACCCCGTAGCGGGTGCGCAGTGGGAGGTGACCAACAGCGGAAGCTCCGGCTTCGTGAACACGGTCGTTCCGAACTTCACCGCGCTTGCGCTCGACGATCGCTGGAATCCGACCGATCGCGTGGACGTCGATTTGGGATTACGCGACGAAAACTACGAGTACAACCTCGCCAACACCAATAGCGACGGACAAGACTTTTGGTTCACCGCAGGCCAGAACGAGTTCTGCTACAACCCGGTCACGCTGCAGCCGTACGTCATCCCGGCAAAGCCCCAAACGTTCTTGCCCTCGCAGCCGTGGGTGGGATTGACCTGCCCGATCGACTACTCGATCCCGGCGCATCCCGTGCAGACCGTTCATCCCAACGGCCAGGACGGCCATCTGCTGCTCAGCAACGATTACTCGCCGACGCTCTCGCAAAACGCCCTAACGCCTCGCGTCGGCGTGACCTATACGCTCAACACCGACACGGTGCTGCGCTTCTCGGCCGGCCGCTTCGCCCAGGAGCCGGAGACCTACCAGGTACAGTACAACGCGAAGGACAGCAACCTCGCGTACGATCTGTTCCAGGCGTTCTGGCAGTACGGCTACACGACGCCCAAGCACGATCCGCTCGTCCAGTACTCCAACAACTACGACGCGTCGCTGGAGCAGCGGTTCAAGGGGACCGACATGTCGATCAAGCTCACGCCCTACTACCGCTACGCGACGAATCAAATCTACAGCATCACACTGCCTTACGGCCTCAGCGGCGGCCTCAACAGCGGGACCGAGCGCGTCGACGGCCTCGAGTTCGCTTTCAACAAAGGCGACTTCAATAGGAACGGCCTCTCGTTTCTCCTCTCGTATACGTACACGAACTCCGCGGAGATGTGGAACGACTACCCCGGGACCTCGCTCAACCCGATCGATCCCTACAACCAAGACATCCTGAACTTCAACGGCCTCACGAAGGCCGGGGGCGGCTCGCCCTGTTATTCGGAGGGCGCCATATCGCCGCTGAATCCGACCGGCGGCGTCGCTTGCTCGCCGAGCTCGCCGGGGACTCCCGTTTACAATCCGTATTACAAGATGTCGCCGCAGCCGCTGCTCAACCGCTCGCAGTGGTTCCCGGTCGGGCTCGACTACGCGTACCTCTCGCCCAACACGCTCACGGCGGTCGTCAACTACCGGCACAACCGGTTCGCCGTCACGCCCTCGCTCACGTTCAACGAAGGCGCACCCTACGGCAACCCCGCCGACGTGACCGGCATCGACCCGCGCGACTGCAGCGGGAACTCCAAAGGCATAGCGAGCGCCCCGAGCATCTATCAGGCCGATTACACGACCTGCGGCCTCGCCGTCACGCAGAACGGAACGGCCCCGGGCGAGCTCTTCATCCCGGATCCGGCGACCGGCAAGTTCGACAACTTCGGCGCCTTCCGCCAGCCGTCGCAGATGAACCTGAGCTTGAACCTCTCCTACGACATCAGCCCGCGCGTCAAGCTGACCGCGGTGCTCGCAAATCTCGCCAACGCCTGCTTCGGCGGATCGTCGGAGCCGTGGACCAAGCAGTACCCACCGAATACCTATACGTGCGGGTACATCTCCAACTACTTCAACGGCAGCTCGCCCAACGACCGCGCGGCAAACGGCGTGCCGCTCAATCCCGCTTTCGCCTCGGAGTTCATTCCGGCGTACGCGGATACCAACACCTACGTGCTGCCCGGTCCCTTCAACATGTTCGTCCAGGCGACGGTGAGGCTATAAGGAGACGCCGGCGGCTTCCTGCGCGGCGCGCACCAGCGCGCCGCTGCCGATGAGATCGCGCGCCGCCTCGATGTCCGGTGCGGGCGCGCGATCCTCCGTCCACGGCGCGATGCAGATGCGCGCCACGTCGTAGGCGGCTTGCGTTCCCTTCCCGGAACGCAAGGGCCGCCGGAAATCGGTCGCCGCCAGGGCGCCGAGCAGTTCGCAGGCGAGCGCGCCCTCGACGTTGTCGAGAACCCGCCCGAGATTGTTGGCGGAGGTCATGCCCATGCTGACGTGATCCTCTTGCCCGGCCGAGGTGGGGATGGAATCGACGCTCGACGGCCACGCCAAGCCCTTGTTGTCGTTGACGACGGCTGCGGCGGCGTACTGCACGATCATCAATCCCGATTGCAGGCCCGAGCGCCCGGTCAAGAAGAGCGGCAGATCGCGGTCCTCGGCGTTGAGCAGCAGGTAGAGGCGCCGCTCGCCGATCGAGGCGAGCTCGGCGACCGCGATCTTCAAGAAATCGATCGCCAGCGCGATCGGCTCGCCGTGGAAGTTGCCGCCCGAGAGAAACTCGCCGTCCTCCGGAAAGACCAGCGGGTTGTCGGTGACGGAGTTGGCTTCCACCTCGGTCACGCGGCGAACGTGCGCGATCGAATCGCGAACGGCGCCGTGCACCACCGGAATGCAGCGGAACGAATACGGATCTTGCACGCGTCCGCACTCGCGGTGCGACTGCACGATCTCCGAGCCCGCGAGCAGCGCGCGCAGGTTCTCGGCGACCCGCGATTGGCCCGGATGCGGGCGTAGATCGTTCAGGCGCCGGTCGAAGACGCGTTCGGTACCGAGATACGCTTCCAGCGACATCGCGGCGATGACGTCGGCGGCAGCGGCCAAGCGCTCCGAGCGCAGCACGCCGAGCGCGGCGATGCCGGTCATCACCTGCGTTCCGTTGATGAGCGCGAGCCCTTCCTTCGCACCGAGCGTCACCGGCGTCAGGCCGGCCTGCGCCAGCGCTTGCGCCGCGGGCATCCGCTCGCCCGCCAGATACGCTTCGCCCTCGCCGATCAGCACCAAGCTCATGTGCGCGAGCGGCGCGAGATCGCCGCTGGCGCCGACCGAGCCCTGGCATGGCACGACCGGCGTGACGTTGCGATTGAGCAGCTCGACGATCAGATCCAGCGTCTCCGGCCGGATACCCGAATGCCCGGCCGAGAGCGAGTTGGCGCGCAGCGTGCCGGCGGCGCGCACGGCGCGCGGATCGAGCGGAGCGCCCGTCCCCGAGGCGTGGCTGCGCACGAGGTTGAGCTGCAGGGCGCCCGCATCCTTGGGATCGATGTGCACGTTGGCGAGGCGGCCGAACCCGGTCGTTACGCCGTAGATCGCCGTGCCTCCGGCGAAGCGCTCGTCGACGAAGCGGCGCGCGCGCTCGACGCGCTCGCGCGCCTGCGGCGAGATCGAGACCGCGGCCCCCTCGGCGACGGCTTCGATGGATTCCAGCGTCAAATGGCGGCCGTCGAGCTCGACGGCGGCGGTAGCGGTTGCGGCCACGATCAGAGCTTCGACCAGTCGGGCTTCAAAGGCTGCGCGAACGGCGGCCCGCTTTGGATGACGATCGTCTCCTGGTCCTTCAGGACGATGGCATTGGGGTCGCGGCCGTGCCACGGCCTCCCGTCGACCCAGATCGCGAGGCGCTTGCCCCTGGGCGCCCGCACGCTCGCGGCTTTCGTCCAGCTCAAGTCCTGCCCCCAGATATCGAAGAACTCGCCCAGCGTAAAGCTCTTCTGAACCGGCGACTCGATGTGGATGAAGCCGTCGCTGGTGTGGGTGTGCAGCCAGTACAGGCAGCCTTGCAGTTGCGAGATGCCGACGCCTTCGGGCACCGTCACGCTCTTACCGCGCTCGTAGAGCTGGAGCTGCGCGTGAATGTGCAGCACCGCGCCTTCGGAGGCCTGGCAGGGTATCCCATCGATCGGCAGGCTGCCGAAGGCCTGGGCAACGAGAATACTGAGCAGAGCAAGAAGCGGCATAGCGACCTTCTTCTCGGCGCGGCGTGGATAACTCTACCGGCCTCGGTGCATATCGGCAAAAAGCTGTGGACAGGTTGTGAATTCTTGGTAACGCCGCTTGCTGCTGCGACGTTTGCCGTGCTATTATGCGAAAACTTCGGACTTCATCCGAAGCGCGACTCGCGGACAGTCGCAATCGTTCGCTGGTGCGAAACGTCGCGATGGCGGCCTTCCACCGCACCGATTAAACCGCCAATCGACGTCAGTGGGGCTCTCCCACCCGGGAGCCAAACAGGCGAGGACGGTGAGTGAGTACGCCGAGACCCGTCGTCTTCGACGACGGGTTTCGTCATGTCGGGGCTCTACGCGCGAACCGCTTCGTATTTTGCGGCGATCTCGCGCGCGAGCGAGGCGACGCGCTCGCGCGCGCTCGACGGCGCGAGAATCTCGGCCTGCGCGCCCCAGCCGAGAACCCAGCGCACCAGCTCGTCGACGTCGGCGACGCGATAGGCGATCTCGACCGATCCGTCGTCGCGCCGCTCCACGCGGCGATCGGCGACGACGTTTGCGGCGATCGCGGCCTTGGCGACGCGCGGCGCGAAACGCACCACCACCTCGCTCGTCGAGCCGCCCTGCAGCACGCCGCTGATCGAGTTCTCGGCATACGAGCCGATGTCGAAATCGAGCGGCTTCGTGAAGGTACGGCTCGAAACGCGCACGTCGCTCATGCTGTCGACCGCGAACGTGCGCTTGTCGCGGCGGTCGTGATCGTAGGCAACGCAGTAGATACGGCCGCCGTTGATGACGAAGCCGTACGGATCGGCGGTCCGGGCGCTGCGCACGCCCTCCTTATCGAGATAGGCAAACTCGACGCCGCGCGAGGTTCGCTCCGCCGCGGCGAGCAGCGAGAACGCGCGCTCCCCCGCTTCGTCGAGGTGAATCTCCGGCAGCCGGAAAGCCACCGGCGAGCGCCCGTCGACGCGCGCGCGCACGCCGCGCCCGGCCGTGCCGACCAGCTTCTCCGTCACCTCGTCGATCGACGAGCCGATCGTTCCGCCGATACTCGCTCCCAGCGAACGCAGCGCGACCAGACCGAAGAGCTCTCCGTGCGAGAGATCGAGGCGTTTGAGACTGTATCCGCCGGCGAACCGGTAGGCGTTGGCCATGCGGTCGAAATGCCACGGGAAACCGGCCTCGCCCAGGACGGCGAGGTAACGGCGCAAGCTGCGCGTGCTGGGGCGGCGGCCGCCCTCGGCGATGCGGGCTTTGAGGCCCTCGAACGAGTGGTTGCCCTCGTCGATGGCGTTGAGCAATCGAACGAGCAGGACGATCTTCGGCTCGTTTGCGCTCTCGAGCGTGCTCGGAATGACCCTACCTCCCGCGGTGAGTGCTTACCGGCATCTACGCCGGTGGGGTAGGCAAGGTTTCAGGCTTTGGGAAGCAGCCGTCGGGGGCGGTGATCGGCGGCGCTTGCGGCTGCGGCGGCGTCGCCGTGACGCCGACCGAAACCGGGTAGAAGGACCCACCGTCGGTCATCGTCAGCACGCTGATCTTCTGCGTCGCTTGCGCCGGCAGCGAGACGGGCTGGATGAGGTAAGGCTGTGCGAGACGCACGCAGCCGATCTGCACCAGCGAG
>DATJRF010000296.1:0-3865 GCA_035505015.1 Verrucomicrobiia bacterium
CCTCGCAGAAGGCCGGGGGCGTATCGGGTAAGAGCGCCGCGTAATCGTTCTCGAAAGCGAAGGTCGAGGTGTAGGGCGGATTGCGCACGCCGCCGGCGCGCAGGTTCCCCGGGCACAGGTAACAGTGCGGATCGTACGCGGGGAGCGCCGCTTGCGGCGTCTGGGTGCGTTCGCCCAGCCAGGGCCGCTCGGTGCGATGCGGGGAGACGAGCACCCACTCGCCGGTGAGCGGGTTGTAGCGCCGGTGCGGGCGGTCGCGCCACTCGTTCACGCGACGCTCGCTGCGTCGACGGGCGTTCCGTCGTAGAACGCGGCGTCGCGACCGGTGGCGCGACGGTACTCGGCGGCGACCAGCGCGCAAAACGGCCCGACCGCCGATGCCTCGACCAGATTGACGGTGCAGCCGCCGAACCCGCCGCCGGTCATCCGAGCTCCGTAAACGCCGCCGGCGCCGCGTGCGATCGCGACCATCGCGTCAAGCTCGGCGCAGCTGACCTCGTAGTCGTCTCGCAGGCTCTCGTGCGATGCGTTCATCAGCGCGCCCAGGGCGGCGGCGTCGGCTCGGCGCAGCGCCGCCGCCGCGTCGAGCACGCGCGCGTTCTCGGCGACCACGTGCCGCGCGCGCCGCAGGAGCGGGTCGGGGAGCTCGCGCTCGCAGGCCTCGAGTTGCGTCATGGAGACGTCTCGCAGGGCCGAGATGCCGGGAAAATGCCGCCGCAGCACGGCGACCGCCGCTTCGCACTGCTCGCGGCGTTCGTTGTACGCCGCGGCCGCGAGCGCACGCCGTACGCCGGTATTGCAGATCACGACGCGCGTGTGCGGGGGCAGGGCGAGCAGCTCGTGCCGGAGCGTGCGGGTATCCAGCAGTATCGCGTGTCCGGCGCGGCCGAAGAGCACCGCGAACTGATCCATGATCCCGACGCGCGCGCCGGCGAACGTGCACTCGGCTCGCTGCGCGAGCTCGGCAATCGCGACGCGATCGAGCTGGGCGCCCGCGAGCGCCAGCATCGCCAGCGCGACGGCCACCTCGAATGCCGCCGACGAGCTCAACCCCGCGCCGGGCGGAATCGTGCTCGTCACGCGCAGGTCCGCCGCCGCGAGCCGGACGCCGGCGTCCTCGAGCTCGGCCAGCACGCCGCAGGCGTAATCCGACCAATCGCCGCGCGGCTTTCGCGGCAAGCGATCGAGCTCGATGGGAGCGGCCGGCGGGAAGCCCTCGGAGGCGAGGGTCAGCCGGCGGCCGGTGCGGCGGGCGGCGGAGACGCTGGTGAAATAGCCGATCGCGGCGGGCATCACGAAGCCGTCGTTGTAATCGGTATGTTCGCCGATGAGATTGACGCGGCCGGGCGAACGGGCCTCGCAACGCTCCACGCACAAGGGAGTACGCGGCCCAGGGTTGCAAAGCCCGTTCATGCGCGTGCTGACGATCGACGTGGGCGGGACCCACGTCAAGATCCTGCGCTCCGGCGAGAGCGAGCCGCGGCGTTTCCCCTCCGGCCCGAAGATGACGCCCGGGGCGATGGTCGAGGGCGTTCGCGCGCTCGCGGCCGATTGGCCGTACGACGCCGTCTCGATCGGCTATCCGGGGCCGGTCCTGCACGGCGTTCCTGCTGCGGAGCCGCACAATCTGGCCCCGGGGTGGGTCGCATTCGATTTCGCGGCGGCCTTCGGCGTGCCGGTCAAGGTGATCAACGACGCCGCGATGCAGGCGCTCGGCAGTTATCGCGGCGGGCGCATGCTCTTTCTCGGATTCGGAACGGGCCTGGGTACGGCCGTGATCGTCGACGGCGCGCTCGAGCCCCTCGAGCTCGCGCACCTTCCGTATAAGAAGGCGACCTACGAGGACTACGTCGGCGCGCACGCCCTCAAAAAGTTCGGGAGAAAGCATTGGCGCCGCAACGTCGAGGAGGTTATCGCCACCTTAAGCGCCGCTTTTTCGCCCGACGACGTGGTCTTGGGAGGCGGGAACGCACGTCTGCTCAAGAACTTGCCGGAGCGCTGCCGGTTGGGCGACAACGCCAACGCGTTCCTCGGCGGTTTTGCATTGTGGGACCCCGCGTACGGGAAGGAGCCATCGTGAGCACCTGGTCGGACCTCGAGGCGCACTACGCGCGGATGCGCGACGCGCATCTGCGCGATCTCTTCGCCGCGGATCCGGCGCGCGGCGAGCGGATGACGCTCGATGCCGCCGGCGTCTATTTGGACTACTCGAAGCATCGCGTCACCGACGAGACGATCGCGCTCCTGGTCGCGCACGCCAAGGCGTGCGGCCTGCGCGAGCGCATCGACGCGATGTTCGCGGGCGAGCACATCAACGTCTCGGAGAACCGCGCCGTCCTGCACGTCGCCCTGCGCGCCCCGGCCGGCGAACGGATCGTCACCGACGGTGAAGACGTGGTCCCCGGCGTGCACGCCGTGCTCGAGAAGATGGCCGCCTTCGCGACGCGGATCCGCAGCGGTGCGTGGCGCGGGCATACCGGCAAGCGCATCGTCAACGTCATCAACGTCGGAATCGGCGGATCGGATTTGGGGCCCGTGATGGCGTACGAGGCGCTGCGCCACTACAGCGATCGCAGCATGACGTTCCGCTTCGTCTCGAACATCGACGGCACCGACTTTGCCGAAGCGGTGCGCGATCTCGACCCCTCCGAGACGCTCTTCGTCATCTCGTCGAAGACCTTCACCACCCTCGAGACGATGACCAATGCGGGCTCGGCGCGGGCGTGGGTGCTCGCCGGCCTCGGCGGCGACGAAGCGGCGGTCGCCAAGCACTTCGTGGCCGTCTCCACCAACGCCGCGGGCGTGGAGAAGTTCGGCATCGACACCGCCAACATGTTCGAGTTTTGGGATTGGGTCGGCGGCCGCTACTCGATGGACTCGGCGATCGGGCTCTCGACGATGATCGCAATCGGGCCCGAGAACTTCCGCGCCATGCTCGACGGCTTCCACGAAATGGACGAGCACTTTCGCACCGCGCCGTTCGAGCGGAACCTGCCGGTGCTCATGGGGGTGCTCGGCGTGTGGTACAACGACTTCTTTGGAGCGCAGACGGTCGCGGTGCTGCCCTACGAGCAGTATCTCAAGCGCTTCCCGGCCTACCTGCAGCAGCTCACGATGGAGAGCAACGGCAAACACGTCACGCTCGAGGGTAAGCCGGTCGCCTCCGACACCGGACCGATCTACTGGGGCGAGCCGGGCACCAACGGCCAGCATTCGTTCTACCAGCTGATCCATCAGGGAACGCGGCTGATTCCCTGCGATTTCATCGCCTTTGCGCAGGCGCTCAACCCGCTCGGGCCGCATCACGACATGCTGGTTGCCAACGTCTTCGCGCAGGGCGAGGCGCTCGCGTTCGGCAAGACGCCCGAACAGGTCAAGGCCGAGGGTACGCCCGACTGGCTCGTGCCGCATCGCGTCTTCGAGGGCAACCGCCCGACCACGACGATCTTGCTGGAGAAGCTAACGCCGGCCGCGCTCGGGAAGCTCGTCGCGCTCTACGAGCACAACGTCTTCACGCAGGGCTGCATCTGGAACATCGACTCGTTCGACCAGTGGGGCGTGGAGCTCGGGAAGGTTCTCGCCCAGCGGATCATTCCCGAGCTGAGCGGCCCGGAGCCGGCTTACGCTCACGATAGCTCGACCAACGCTCTGATCAAACGCTACCGCGCCGCGAAGGAGAAGTGATGCAACTCGGGATGATCGGTTTGGGGCGCATGGGCGCCAACATGGTGCGCCGGCTGATGCGCAACGGCCACACCTGCGTCGTCTACGACCGCAACGCCGACGCCGTCAAGGAGCTCGCGGGCGAAGGCGCCCAGGGAGCGGCGACGCTCGAAGACTTCGTCGCGAAGCTGCAGCCGCCGCG
>DATJRF010000297.1:0-7013 GCA_035505015.1 Verrucomicrobiia bacterium
GAGTTCGCGCTCTCCGGCTCCGAGCAAAATCCGGATCTCACCAATAAGGACTGGCGCTTGGTCCTCGGACGCGCCGCCGGCAAGCGCGCCACCGCCCCGGTCGAAGCGTTCAAGGAACACGGCGCGGACTTCGTCGTGCGCGAGCGCCTCGACGAACTCGTCGCCGGCATGAACGCGCTCACGCCGCAGCCGCTGCTCGACCTCGAGACGGTGCGGCGCGAAGTCGTCGATCGCGACCTTCAGCTCTCCAATCGCTATGGCAAGGATCTCCAGATCGCCGCCATCCGCCAAGCCCGCAACTTCATCGGCGACCGGCTGATCCGCGCGGCAAAGCTGCGCCCGATTCTCGATCCCGCCTGCGGGCCGCTCATCGCCGTCAAGCTGAACGTCCTCACGCGCAAGACGCTCGGCGGCTTGGAGACGGATCTCGCCGGGCGCGTCTTTTCATCCGACGGCACGCTCCTCCCAGGCCTCTACGCGGCCGGCGAAGCCGCCGGCTTTGGCGGCGGCGGCATGCACGGCTATCGTTCGCTCGAAGGCACCTTCCTGGGCGGCTGCATCTTCTCCGGACGCACCGCCGGCCGCGCCATCGCCGCCCAGTCCTAGGCTCTTCGCCTAGTAGCTCTCGACCAACGCCGCTCCGATGTAGCTGCCAAGGCCGGTCGTGCGATCGAAACCCGGGCCGGCGCTGTAACCGGGGAAGCTCAGGTTCGGGTAGTACATGTCGTCGCCGAGCGGCACGCCGTTGTTTCCGTGCAGGATGTCGTGGAAGAGCGAGTGATAGCGGCTCGTCGCCGCCAAAGCGTAGAGGCGCACGTGCGGGTCGGTCACGATCTTGCCGCCGTAGCGCTGCTCCACGATCGCCAGCACGGCGGCCCACTGCGGCGCGGCATCGCTCGTGCCTCCCCATCCGCTCTGCAGCGCGCCGTCGTCAGCGACGTAGAGGCCGTCGTTGTCGGGATCGGCGAGCGCCGCGACGTCGGGGACGTCGCGGACGCCGTCGGCCGGGGTCAGCTTGTTCTGATAGGCCGGCTTCTTGTAGAGGATGCTCTTCCCGCCGCCGCTCGCGCCGTCGGAGTTCGAATACTGCCACGTGGTCTCGGCTGCCCAACCGGTGACGGCGCCTCCCGAAAGGGTCGGCCGGACGTCTGTGCCGCCCACGCTCATCACGTAGGGCGACGAGCCCGGAAAGTCGACCGAGAGGGCCGTACCGCCGTCGTCGCAATCGTCGGTGCCGTTGTCGCCGGAGGCCGAGAACCACCATTGCCCTTCGGCGGCGGCCTGCGCGAAGAGACCTTCCTGCAGCTTCAAGGCGGCCGGCGTCGCCTCCATCTCGCGCTCGCAGACGCCCCAGCTCGTCGTGACGACGTGCACGCTCGAGCCCAGGTCGTTGACGATGTAGCTGTACATGCGATCGAAATCGTTGTTGTACGCGTTATACGCGACGACTTGCTCGAAGGTCGCCTCGCGCGCGACCGAGAGCGCGCTGTCGACGTCCAGCGACGACTCCGAGTTTCCGGCCTTCGTGAGCGGGCCGCCGATGGGAACCGAGATCAGCTGCGCGCTCGGAAGCCCGAAGTGTTTCTGAAAAAGCGCGAGATCGCCGGGTTCGGCCGCACCGGAGGTGGCGTTGGCGATCGTCACGCCCTTGCCGTCCAAACCGGATGCGTAGAGCGGGTTGAGATCGTAGCCCGCGGCCAGATCTTGCGGCGTCCAGCTCTCGATCGTGTGCGCCGTGCGGCGAGCGTGCGAGTGAAACCGGACGTACGTTTCTAAGCCGGAGACCTCTTCGGCGTGCAGCCCCGCCGGATAGACCGGCGTATAGCGCATCGTAAAGAAGCTGCGCCCGCGCTCGCTGCGCTGGTCGATCGGCGAGCCGAAAAAGCGCTCGACGACCGCCGCCGGCGCGTGCGCGACGATGTCGGTGCGATTGGCGACCAGCTTGTCGATCGTGAATCCGGCCGCGCGCAGGGTTGCGAGAGCCTGCGCGTACTCGCCCGGAGCGGCGCCGAAATAGGCCCCGAACTGCTGCGGCGTCAGGTAGTGCCCGAAGTCCGGCGAGCCCGGCGTATCGATCGCCGCGACGAAAGCCGCGAGCTGTTCTTCGTGCCGGCCCTGCACGTGCACGTAGATCGAAATCGGCGTCCCCGGCGCGATCGGGCCGAGATAGTTGCCGCGCAGCGAGGCGAAGCTGAGTTCGCGGATCGCCGGCATCGCCCGCTCGCGCGCGAAGGGCGCTGCGCTCGCGGCCACGCCCGTATAAGCGACGCTCGCCAAGGCTGCAAGAAGAGCGAGGGATCGAGATACGTTCACGTGAGGTCCTTCCCTGGGCGCCGGCATCTGCCGTTGTTCTCCAAACGAAGCACGGGGACCTAACGTTCTGCTGGGATGCCGCGTAAAGAACCCGCTGGAAGGCCCGGGCGGGGGCGGGACGAGGCAAGGCAAGCAGGCCGCCCCGCCTTTTGCATTTGACGAAAAGGGGCTCCTGCGTGTACAAGTGGGGGAACAACCCCGCGCGATCTTTCACGAGTGCTCCGGCACGATCGAGCCGCGCACACTGCGAAAGATAAACGATATTTCTACCTTCGACTCCCTCGGCCTAGCGCCGGCGCTGCTTGCTGCCGTGCGCGACCTCGGCTTTACCGAACCCACCCAGATTCAGCTACTTTCCATCCCGCCGGCGCTGCAGGGGCGCGACGTTCTTGCCAGCGCCGAAACCGGCAGCGGCAAGTCGGCCGCCTTCGGCCTGCCGATCCTCCAAGCGCTGCTGGAACGGCCGCGCGGCACGACTCGCGCGCTCGTTTTGGCTCCGACGCGCGAGCTCGCCGAGCAGATCGCCAAGCATCTGCGCGCGCTCGCCAAGCATACGAAGATCAAGATCGCGGCCGTGTACGGCGGGGTCGCGTTCGGTAAGCAGATCGCGGCGCTCGAGCGCGGCGACGACGTGATCGTCGCGACGCCGGGACGGCTGCTCGACCACCTCCAACAAGGCAACGCGAAGCTGGGGGATATCGAGATCCTCGTGCTCGACGAAGCCGATCGCATGCTCGACATGGGCTTCCTCCCCGACGTGCGCCGCATTCTCGGGCGGATCCCCGCCAAACGCCAGACGCTGTTCTTCTCCGCCACGCTGCCGCCGGCGATCTCGGCACTCGTCAACGACATGCTGCACGATCCGGTACGCGCCGAGCTCGCCGTGAAGGCGCGCCCCGTCGAGACGCTCACCCAGACGCTCTACGCCGTGCCGCAAGATAAGAAGACCGATCTGCTGCTCGAGCTGCTCAAAGACAACAACATCTACTCCGCGATCGCGTTCACGCGCACCAAGGCGCGCGCCAATCGCTTGGCGGCGGCACTCGCCAAGCACAGCATCCCGGCCGACCTCATCCACGGCGACCGCTCGCAGGCGCAACGGATGCGCGCGCTCGAAAACTTCAAGCGCGGCAAGTACCGCATACTGGTCGCGACCGACATCGCGGCGCGCGGCATCGATATCGCCGAGCTCGGCCACGTCATCAACTTCGACGTGCCGCTCGCGGCCGAAGACTACATCCACCGCATCGGCCGCACCGCGCGGGCAAAGGCTGCCGGCGACGCGATCACCTTCGTCTCCGACGACGAGGAGCCGCTGATCCGGCAGATCGAGTACGTGCTCGGCGCCCGTCTCGAGCGCTCGATCAACCCGCTCTTCCCCAAGGCCAGCGTCGCTCCGCCGCCGCCGCGCCGCGTCTTTAGCTCCCGCCGCCGCCGGCGCTAATCCTCACCCGGCGATGGAGCCGCACCTCGCAACGCTGCGCGAGCTCTTCGGCTTCCCCGAGGAGATCGACGAGCGCCCGTGGTCGAGCGCCATCGTCGGCCCAACCGAGCTCGCCGGCGCCGTTACCACGGCGCTGGCGCGGCGTTTCCCCGGCGCAGCGATCGTCGGCGGTCTGCAGCTCCCCGCAGGGCGCGCGGATCTCGCTGCGCTCACCGCCGAGATGCTCGTCGGGGTCGCGCTCGACGCATCGGAACCCTACGAGGCACGGCCCAAGAGCGCGCGCGGCTTCGAAGGCTTCGATCTCGCGGTCGCGATCGCGGCCTATCCCAAGGATCACCATCTAACGGCAAAGCCGCCGCACGTGTGGTGCCTTCGCGCCTACACCGGTCGTGACGGCGCAGTAGAGTTTTCGCTCGAACGGCCGGCCGCGCCGCCGCAGCCGGCGACGCCGGCCTCGCTGCTCGGGCTGCTGCGGCGCGACGATCTCTTGCGCTTGGGGACGCGGTACGGCATCGAGGCGGGTTCGCTTCCTGCGGTGCGAGCCGGGCTCGCGGCGGGTTTTACCGTCGAGCGGGCACGAAGCGCGGTTGCGCTCGCGCTCTCGGCAGCCCCGGCATCGCGCCCGCCGCTCTACGGTTCGACGGTCGCCGACGCGCTTGCGCACGAGCTGCAGCGCGAGCACCGGCCGGCGGCGATCGTTCGGGAGTTCGCCTACCGCGGCGCGATCGCGGACGTTGCGGTACTTGCCCCCGACGGGCTCCACCTCTACGAGATCAAAGGCGAGACCGACGGCTCGGCGCGCTTGCGCCTGCAAGTGCCGGCCTACGAAGCCGTGGCCGCAACCTGTACGCTCGTGACGACCTGCAACCATCGCAGCTTCCGAGCAAAGGTTCCCGATCGCTGGGGACTGATCGAATGCGCGCGGCGCGCGGGAACGCCGCGGTTCGTTCGCCTGCGCGCCCCGGCACCGAATCCGCATCGCCACAGCGCGCACGTCGCGCACTTGCTCGACGCGACGGAGCTGCGGCGCTTGCGCCGCCGGCTCGCTCCGTTCGGCGTCTCCGACGACGAACTCGCGCGCGCGGCACTGCGCGCGCTCGCGACGCGGCTGGTGGCCGCGTACCGGCGGGGGCATCGCGCGCACATCGCGCTCCCCTGCGATCTCGAAGCGTGGCCGCGCTAGCGCGGGCGGAGGGTTGCAACTGCTGCCCTGAAGCGTCCCGAATATAGCCAAACGTACGTTCTTATGCTAGGCTTGGAAGGTGAAACTCTCGGAGTGGGCACGACGCACGGGGATTTCGTATAAGCGCGGAAGCGCCGCCGCTTTCAAACTGCAGTCCCGTTGAATGTCGATGGAAGTCGCGGCCTTTCCAGTGCGAGCCGCGACTTCCATCAAGCAGCCTATCCCGTTGCGTCAATCTCCACGATGTTCGAAGTAACGTTTAGAAACTCGGCAGTCGAGGAACCGCTCGGGATCCATCGTATCGCTGAGACGCAAACCTCGTAAACGCCGGGCGTGGATAGCTGCGCGTCCAGGCCCTTAAAGGCCGCCGTCAAGAACAGCGATGTATTCGGGGCAAGTCTTCCTGGGGCATCACCAAAGACCAAGCAAACGCCTTGGTCATACTGTGAGTATGTCCACGACCTTTTGCTTGAAACGTCGGTAATGCGATACTTATAGGAACACGGGTCTTCAGGACTGTATATTGCGACATCGGAACTGGAGACGTTTCGCACTTCAATAGTAAGCGCGTATGGGTCGCCGATGCTCATAGTGCCCTGCGCAGGAGTGAGCGATACTCCTACGCCCGATGCAATCGGGCCGATCGGGCTGCCCGAATGAGCAGCCGTCTTGTAGCTTATTAGGCCAAACCTGTCCAAGGTCGCTGCTGCATGGGTCGCGCCGCAGGTTGCAGCCGCCGTTAGCGTGGCCAAGATCAAGTTGCAGATCATATCCTAATACTCCGTAATGTTGCAGTTCCAATACGGCAGCTCGTAGTCGGTGGCCCCCGGACCCTCGGTGGTCAGCGGACCCGATAGCCAAGTGTTCCCGCCAGCCTTCCTGTCAACCGAGCCGGCCCACTCCCAGACGGCCTTACGCAGTGTGACGGGTATGCTCGCGACGCCACCATTTTCCGTGCTCGACAAGTACATGAAGTAATCGGCGAAGGCAGAATCCCATGTAAACGTTCCACGATTCGCAGCTACATTCTGCCCCATTTCAATGGCTGGGGCATCGATGTTGCTGGAGACGCTGCCCGTATTAACCCATTGCGGATGTAATCCATCGCTGTAAGGGATATTCGTATCCGCGCAGTAGTTTGCGCGAGTGTCAACGTCCACCAAGCCAGGTCCAGTCACCGTGGATCTGACAAGCTGGAAGACTCCGATCTGGCCAGCGTCATCACCAGCGGCCGTATACGCCCACTTAACTCCGGGCGCTTGCGGAGTTCCCCAATGGATCGCCTCGTATGGATAGTTTCCATAGTTGTTGTTAATCGCGATCGTTCCGTAAGAATTCGTTGAGGCTCCGACTGGCGCGGTGAAGCTAACTGGAAGGTCGGGGAAAGTCACAGTGTTGCTTCCTACCGAACATGTGGCCGACAAGACGCCCGTCCACGGTGCGGTAGCGTACAAGAAAAGGATGTTGTCGTCTACCGACAACTGAACCCCCACGTAGATTCCGAGCGCGTCGCTCCAGGCGTATGCGCCCACCGCGCTTTGCGGCACGCCGGAGAAAGTGCAATCGTAGGGGTTTTCAGAATAGGTGTCCACGCCGAGCGCAGTCGCCTCTCCGACCTGTCCCACGTAGGAGTTGATCGGAGTTTCGTACGGTTGGATTTCTACGCTGCGAACGTTCAAGCGCTTCGCTGGCAAGATTTCTCCGCTCTTGTACCCCCAGCGCCAGTCGGGCCCATGTGAGCCAAAGAATTTGGCTAAGGGCTTAATCTTCAGCCAAAGATGTGGTCGGCAAGCCTTTATGTGCACGGATCCGGAGCAGATCGACCTCGGGGCAAGAGCGCCGACGGGGGCCCTGCTAGCGCTAACAAACGTTGACGGTGCTGGAATCGCACCGCCGTGCTCGCCAGAGCAAGCGGTGAACGAAGCGACAACAAGCGTAGATGCCATGAATCTGTAGTAGTTCGGTAAAAATCTGGGTCTCGTCAAGAGAAACCTCACTTCGGCGGAAATGTAAGAAAGCGCGGGGCAAGAACTTGCACCGATCAAACATCGCCGCTCTCAATGATGCGCACCC
>DATJRF010000298.1:0-2978 GCA_035505015.1 Verrucomicrobiia bacterium
GCCGCAGGTGAAGTAGTACAGCGCGCAGTTGAGCATGACGTTGCTGAAGCCCGCGTCGTTGCCCCCGATCGTGATCGTCACGAGCGCCGTCGAGCTGGTCAGTTTGCCGAGCTGTTTTTCGATCACTTCCCCGGTCTTCGCACCGCTGCACGCTTCGAAGTTGAGCGTGTAGCTGTGTTTGGAGGCGATCTTCGGCGGATACGCGTCCGGACTGCGGTCGCATTCGCCGGATTCTTCGTAGAACACGCGCGTACCGACACCAGCCGAGTACGAGTCGCCGAGCGCCACGTACTGAGACGCCGAGGCCGCTGCAGCCGGTATCAGAAGCCCGGCCGCGAACACGGCGAGGCAGATGACGCGAGTCACTTTCCCCATCTGTTCCCTCTCTCCTTGTAGGCCCTCGAGCCCCTCTCTCCTGGTGGCGGCTCTCCCTCGGGCGGTTTCAGGCAAACCTAACCGGGGGTGTTCGGGTGCGTCAACCCTTTCTTCACATATCGGGGCGGAGGCCGGGCCGCGGGGGTTAACCTTTGTCCCGAGGAAACAAGATCGGCCCCGTGAACGGGGACCGCAGTTGTCCTCGGGTTACAGTTCGGAGAAGGTCCGCGCGGCGCGCCTTCAACCAGCGTGCGCGACGATGTCGCTCTCCGCCGCCAGCGGCGTGAGGTGACGCGTAAGGAAGTGCAGCTGGTCGGAGACGCTGCGCTCGAACGCGTCGCCGACGTACACGTCGAAGTGCCCGACGGGGTAGGTGCGGACCTCGGCGCGGCCGGTGGCGCGCCACGCGGCGTCCTGCGCGGCCGCGGGCGGCGCGACCGAGTCGCGGTCGGCGATCTGCACGAGCATCGGACACGGCAGCCGGTCGGCCTTGCGCCCCGGGCGGTAGCGCGCGGCGGTGAGCCCGTAGCGCGCGGCGAACTCGTTGCGCCAGCTCGGCCCGGCGATCGCGCGGTAGCCGGGCTCCGCGTCCGGCGTGCTCATCGCGGCCAGGGTGCCGGGTGCTCCGACGACCGGCAGCAGCAGCGGTGGGCGTCCCTGGAGCGCTCCGAGCGCGTCGCGGATCGCGTCCAGCGTGAAGCGCGCGAGAATCGCCGCGCCGGCGTAGCGGTAGGCGTTCAGCATCGTCGCCAGGCCGTCCATCGCCGGCGACTGAGCGATCACCGCCGCGACGCGCCCGTCCGAGACAGCGGCCTCGACGACGTGCCCGCCGGAGAACGAGGTGCCCCACAGCACGATCCGCTCCGGGTCGACGCCCTGCAGCCCGCGCGCGTAAGCGATCGCGGCGGCGTAGTCCTCGAGCTGGCGCGGGACCGAGACGAGCTGCCGCGGCTCGCCGGCGCTCGCGCCGAAGTGCCGGTAGTCGAACGCGAGCGCGTCGAGCCCGGCGGCGGCGAAGCGCTCCGCGTAGGGCTCGATGCCGGAGTCGACCGTGCCCGCGAAGCCGTGCGCGAGGACCACGCACGGCCGCGTGCCCCGCGCCCCCGCGAACGCGCCGCCTTCGCCCGCGAGGTGCACCGCGGCGATCCGCTCGCCGCCGCTCGCGAACTCGACCGCGCTCACGCGGGCGCTCCGGCCGGGGCGCCGGCGCGTCCCGCCGTCTGCAGCCCCGTCGCCGCGCCGGCCCGGGCGCGCGCCTGACCCTGGGGGATCGTCCGCCGTTCGAGCTCCCGCTTGTAGGAGTACCACTCGAGCTGCATCGTGTGGCGGGGCTTGTCGACGAAGTGCGCCTTGTGGAACGCCTCGTCCGCGACGATCTCCCGCTGCATCTGCTCGACCGGCGGCGGCGCCCAGTCCCCGCTCAGCCAGCGCGCCGCGAGCTTCGACTGCAGCTCGGAGAACGGGAAGATCGTCGGGATCGGCTGGCCGAGGCCGATGAACGCGAGGTCGTCCACGCCGGGCTTGAGCATCCGCTTGTACAGCGGCAGCACGTTCTCCGGCGCGCTGATGAAGTCCTCCGCGAAGAACGGGAAGCTGATCTTGTAGCCGGTCGCGTAGATGATCGCGTCGACGCGCTCGACGCTGCCGTCGGCGAAGCGCACCGAGTCGCCGAGCAGCTCCGCGACGTCGCCCTTGGCGACCGCGTCGCCGGCGCCGAGACGGCCGAGCAGCTCGCTGGAGACCGTCGGGTGCGCGTCGAGGAAGTTGTGGTTGGGCGTCGGCAGGCCGAAGTCCTCCATCCGCCCCGAGAAGATCCTCGGCAGCAGCCGCGCGGCGCGGCGCTGCAGCTTGGCGGGGATCAGCGGGTTGGTCTTCACGACCTGGTCGGCGGGTTTGCCGAACAGGTACTTCGGGACCACGTAGGCGCCCGAGCGCGTCGATAGGAAGACGGTCTCGCACATCGTCTTGCGCGCGAGCTCGGAGACGATGTCGACGGCGCTGTTGCCGATCCCGACCACCAGCACGCGCTTGCCTTGCAGGTCGAGCGGGTCGCTCGGGTCGATGTAGTCGTGCGAGTGGATCTGCGGCCCGTCGAAGGAGCCCGGGAACGACGGCATGCGCGCATCCCAGTGGTGGCCGTTGCACACGAGCAGCGCGTCGAAAGCCGCGCTGCCGCCGTCCTCGAGGGCGATCGTCCAGCCACCTTCCGGTCCGCGCTCGGCGCGCGCCACGCGGCTGTTGAAGCGGATGTTGCGGCGCAGGTCGAAGGCGTCGGCGTAGTCGCGCAGCCACTCGAAGATGTGCGTGTGGTGGGGGTAGTCCGGATAGCGATCCGGCATCGGGAAGTCGCGGAAGGAGATCGACGGCTTGGAGATGTCGATGTGCAGCGAGCGGTACGCCGAGGAGACCCCGTTCGGGTTCTTGAAGTACCAGTTGCCGCCGACCTCGTCGGAGGCCTCGAAGCAGGTGTGCGGCACCCCGAAGTCGTCGAGCGCCTTGCAGGCGGTGAGGCCGCTGACGCCGGCGCCGATGATGCAGACGTTCGGGAGCTCGGGCACGGGTGAATGCTACGTCGCGGCCCGCGCAGACGCGGCCACCTCGGC
>DATJRF010000299.1:0-2054 GCA_035505015.1 Verrucomicrobiia bacterium
CTCGATCAAGCGACTGCCTCGGCTCGTCTGCGCTTCGCGCGCTCGTGTTACGATCACCTCGCCGGCCGCCTCGGCGTCGCCGTGACCGAGGCGCTCGCGCAACGGCGCATCGTCGTTCCGGCGAGCGGACGGCGTTATCTCGTCACGGACGAGCGGGCGTTGCGGCAACTCTTTGGCGTCGACGCGCGCGTGCTGCGCAACGGGAAGCGCTCCTTCGCACGGCAATGTTTGGATTGGAGCGAACGCCGCCCTCACGTGGCGGGCGCGCTGGGCGCCGCCATCCTGCACGCTCTCTTGGAGCGCGAATACGTCGCGCGCCTGCCCTCGACGCGAGCCCTGGCTCTGAGCGCCGCGGGCGAACGCTGGTTCACCCTACGCCTCGGCCTGGGACCTTTCGAGCCGGTAAGGAGATAACGGCCTTTGCGCGCAAAACACCGGCGATGCGAGTGCGCGCCTTTCCCTGGCCGGCGATACCGTTTGCCGGGGCATCGATCTTCTTTGCGATCTATCTCGCCGTTGGATTGAACCGGCTCTGCGCGCTGCGCGTCGGCTCGAACACCGGCGAATACCTGCAGGCGGCGGTGCGCTTTCTGCACACCGGTTCGACGTTCAACTACGTCGACTGGAACTCGACGCTCGCGATGCACGACCAATGGATGTTCCTCGCCGTCGCGCCGCTGGCGGCATTCTGGCCTCATCCCGAAGTCGTAATTGCCGTCCAAGTGCTCGCGCTCGCCGCGGCGGCGCCGCTCGTCTACCGGCTGGTGCGCGACTGGGGCGGCGCGCCCGAAACGGCGGCGATTCTAGCGATCGTCTATCTCGTCTCGCCGTCGGTACAAGGCTTCGCGTTCAACGAGTTCGTGCCGCTCGATTTCGTTCCGCTCTTGAGCGCGGCGTTGCTCTTAGCCCTGCAGCGCGGGCGATGGCTGTGGGCGCTGCTGTGCGTGCAGCTGCTCTGCGGAACGAAGGAAGACGTCGCCCTCTTCGTGGTCTGGTTCGCAGCGATCTACGCGGCGCTGCGGGACCGGCGGCTCGGCCTTGCGGCGGCGGGGCTGGCGGCGCTCAACCTCGTCGTGTATTACGCACTGCTGGGCTTCGGCCACACGACCGTTCATCCGCAGTACGGGCTCGCCGACCCGAACTGGCCCAAACAGCTCGCCTTTACGCTGGAGATCCTCGCTCCGTTTGCGTTCGCGCCGCTCGCGCTCGGGTGGCGCATCCTGTTCGCGGCACCGCTCTGCGCCGAGCTCTTCTTCGCGCGCTGGAGCTTCCCGCTCTATCAAGCCGGCAACTACTACACGATCGCGCTGGTGACGGTGGCGACGCTGGCCGGTGCCTACGTCTTGGCGCAGCGCCCGCGGTGGGCCCGCATCGCGCTCGGCTGCGCCGTGGTGATGGCCCTCTTTTTTAACACGACCGTGCTGCACTTCGGGCGCCATCTCTACCGTTGCGATCCGCTCTACCCGGTGGCGCGCGCCTGGTCGCTCGCGTCGCAGAGCGTAACGTTTCCTTGCGACGACCAGGGCGCGTGGACGGTTGCGGCGGGAAACATCGAGGCGCGCTTGACCGGCTGCGTCAACGGCGAGGGCCTCTCGCGCGCGCGCGCGATGTGGGGCGACGCCCCACTCGCGAGCACCGCCGGCTGGACGCGCGGCCCCCGTTAGCCGCTCAGGCGTGCGATGGCGGCGAAGTCCTCGTCGCTCAGCCGCACGGAGGCGGCCGCGACGTTTTCGAGCAGATGATCGACGCGCGACGTTCCCGGAATCGGCAGCATCACCGGCGAGCGCCGCAGCAGCCAGGCGAGCGCGAGCTGCGAGGCGGTGACGTGCAGGCGCTCCGCGATCGCCGAGAACGGCGTCCCCGGCCGGGCAAGATCGCCGGCCGCCAGCGGAAACCACGGGATGAAACCGATGCCGTGCTTCTCGCAGTAGTCGAGCACCGCTTCGCTTTTGCGGTCTGCGAGATTGTATTCGTTCTGCACGGTCGCGACGGTGAAGAACTTCGCGGCCGCTTCGATCTCCACGATACCGACCTCGCTCAGGCCGACGTGGCGG
>DATJRF010000300.1:0-2246 GCA_035505015.1 Verrucomicrobiia bacterium
AAGAAACCCGCCTATCTCTCGCCGGCGACGCAATCGATGACGATTGCCGTTGCAAAGGGCGGCAAGAGCGTCTTGAGCAAGACGGTCGGGCTCACCGCGCAGTCGCCGGGCTGCTCCGGCACGCCGACGATCACGACGTGCACGGTCAGCCTCGCTCTGCCGGCCGGCACCTACGCTGCATCCCTGACGACCTACGACGGGCTCGGCGGCAGCGGCCACGCGCTCTCTACCGCTCAAGGCGTCAGCTTTTCGATCAAGGGGGGCAAGAGCAACACGCTTGCGTTCACGCTCAGCGGCGTGCCCGCCAAGATCGTCATCCTGAGCGCCGGCACCGACAGCGTCTACGCGCTCGCGCAAGATGCCGACGGCAACTTCATCGTCGGCGCGGGGTCGCCGTCGTTTACGGCGGCGAGCACCTCCGGGCCCGCGGTCGCGGCGATCCACCAGCCGTCTTCGTCGGCGCCGAATACCATCAGCTTCTCGCAAGCGTCGCCCGCCGTTACCGGCAGCGAGACGATCGCCGTCACGGCGAGCTACGCGGCCGGCCTTACCAACGCATGCTCCGAGCCGGGCGCGGTCTGCACCTCGTCGACGACCATCACGGCGTCGTACGGGGAGCAGCTCTTCGTAGCCAACTATTCGGGCTCCACGATCGTCGGTTTCTCGCTGCCGTTCGCCGGCTCGACGCAGAGCCCCGATGCGACCGTGACCGTACCCGCTCCCTATCCCATGGTGTCGGACTCGAGCGGCAATCTCTTTCTGGCAACCTACTCGTCGCAAGGCGGTGTATACGAGATCTCTGCGCCCTATACGAGCGCCACGCTGCTCAACGCGAGCGGCGTAGACTACCCGTATTGGATCGCACTCGCACCGAACGGCACGATCGCGGTTGCGAACACGGCGGGCAGCGCGCCTCTACGCGTCGCCGTACATGGCGTCGCCGACGACGGTCACCAGCGGCGTGAGCGATCCGTACGCCGTTGCCTTCGATTCCGCCGACAACCTCTACGTCGGCAACGAGAACGCCTCGACCGTAACGATGTACGCGGCGTCCTCGTACACGGCGGCGCCGGTGTCGGTGTCGACGAGCGCCAACCCGCTCTCGCTGTTGGTCGCCGGAAACACGTTGTACGTGGGCGAGGGGTCGCATATCGACGTCTTCGCACTGCCCCTGACGAACGCTGCCTCCCCAACGGCGACGTTGAGCAGCGGGATTCACGAGCCCTACGGCATGACGCTCGACGGGGCCGGCAACCTGTACGTGGCAAACTCGGACGGCGGAAGCAACAGCTCGGGATCGATCACCGAGTTTACGACGCCCTTTACCACGGGGAACTCACCGGCAGTCACGATCTCCGAACCGGACTGCTCGATCGACCACTCCTGCGAACCCTTTTCGCTCGGCTTCGCGGGCGGTGACCTCTACGTCGTCAACCAGTCCGGCGGCCAGAGCCTTGGCGGCGTCGACGAATACGCTACCCCGATTTCCAGCAGCAGCACGCCGCTGGTCTCCATCAACACGTCGTCGTTCGCCGAACCCTACTTCTCCGCGCTTACGCCGGCGGTGTTCTCGGTGAGTCTCTAGCGGGACGTGCATGCTTCTGCGTTCGCCGTACGCCTCGGGCTGGCCGCAGCGGCGCTCGCCCTTGCGCTCTGCGCGGCGTGCGCGCGAACCGCGCTGCTGCCCTCCGGCCCAGCGGGCTCGGCTGCGGCGCGCGCCACCGCGCGCGCCGCAGCCGGCCTCGCCGCATTCCCGGACGCTGCCCCCTCCGTCTACTGGACGCGTTCTCTGGGTCCGCGTTATCAGGGTGCATCCGGGAAGCTCAACGGTCTCCTCGTCGACCCCGCGCGGAGGGCGACGATGTACGTTGCGGGCGGCGTCGGCGCGTCCGACAACGTCCAGACCAGCGCCGGGGTGTACAAGACGATCGACGCAGGAAAGCACTGGCTGCCGTCCGACCACGGCCTCGCCGATCCGACGGTCGATTCGCTGTGGATGGACCCGTCGCAGCCAGGCACGCTCGTCGCGACGACGTGGTACGGCGGCATCTTCCGAAGCACCGACGGTGCCGGCTCGTGGCATCAGGTCTATAGCGGAGCGCCGGCGCAGAGCCTGATCGACGTCAAGGGAACGCTGTACGCGGCGGTTGGGGCCGGGGTGGTCGTCTCGGGCAACGCCGGCGCCTCGTGGCGGCTCGCCTACCCCACCCCGCACACCGCCGAAAGCGTCGCGGTCGCGGGGTCGA